>NZ_MOME01000049.1:0-45105 GCF_001983005.1 Protofrankia sp. BMG5.30
CAATCCATTCTATCGTGGTGGTCCGCGCATGGAAGTATGACGCACCGCCCGAGTGCATACGCCAAAAACCGCACTGAAACGATCAAGCAGATATTGATCTTGTCGGCGCCCGTTCTTATCTTAGCGGCATTGTGGCCAATACACCCAGAAGGAGGCGGTGTCAATTATCGACCGCTGTTCCATTCCTAACCGTCCGCCAGGACGCAACGCCCCACCGGCACGCAMGCACCCCTTCAAATCCCCTGCCAGCACCCCGACAACCGGACGGGAGAAGAAGATCGAACCAGGTCTTCAAGTTTTCCATTCAAAATCTTTGACCGGATCGCGATCTGAATCATGCGTACGGCAGTTCTGAGAACATCCAGGGAAAGGAGAGCCATCAATGGAGCTACCAGACGGCTCCGCCGTACCATTCCTCCAACAGGAACGGGTACCAGTGACTCGGACCGCACGACATGGATACTGCGAAGAGCACACCTCGCACTCACCGCGGAGACCGGCCAGATCCGACCTCGAGCGCCGGATTTCCGGGGGGGTGACAGCAGGCCCATCTGCGTCAGGACTGCCCGGCCGAGTGGTGTTTCCGGGTCCCCGAGGACGAGAGGGAGATCGAAGTGGTTCCGGGCGGGCACCACAAGATCGGCAACTGGCGTGCCCGCTCGGGTCAGGGATGATACGAACTGTCTGTGCTGGGCGGCGAAGGCGGCCGTCTCGTTGTCGCCGCGGGCGACGATCAGCGGTGGGGCGTCGCCGTGGACATGACGAATCGGGCTGTTGCGGGCCGCTTCGGCTGCGGTGAGCCCGATCTGTTCTCCGACATAGGTGTGCCGCAGCGGCTCGAGATCGTAGATACCGCTGAGCAGGCAGGCACCGCGGATCACGTCGAAGGGGCGCAGCGCGGGAGAGAGCCAACCGTCCATCACACACATCGCGGCGAGATGAGCCCCGGCGGAGGAACCGCTCAGGAAGATCCGCTGGGGGTCGACGCCCAGCTCGGCGGCGTGCCGAAAAATCCACAGTATGGCGTTGCGGACCATGGCGACGATCTCGTCCAGTCGGTGAGCGGGCGCGAGCCCGTACCCCAACGCGGCGAAGGACGCTCCTCTCGTGACGAAGTCCGGCGCGGCGAAGGACGACTCCTCCTTGCTCAGTTCCTGCCAGTAGCCGCCGTGGATGAAGACCTGTAGCGGCGCGTCGGGACCAGCGGCGGGGAAGAAGTGGAGCCGCTGGGCGGAGGTGTCTCCGTAGGAGATTTCTTTCCATGGCAGGGTTGCGCGGGCATCAGCCGACCTGTCCGCGTACATGCGTAGGTAAGTTCTCATGTCGGCTACGGTCAGGCTGGGCGAGTACGCCTGGTCGCGTAGTTCCCGGCTGGTCTCCCACGGGGGCGGTGACGTCCCACCGGCCGTGGTCCTGCCGTCTCCCGTGCCGTCGTTTCCCGTGCCGTCGTGGGTTCTCGCCGGCCTAGCCATCGGATTCCTGTCGAAGGGATTCGGGGGCGTGAACCCGCGGAAGGCTTCCGTCGTTCGGCGGGCCGAAACGACTCCTTGCCTCCCAGAGTTCCGGATAGAATTTCATCGGAACCCGTTCCGCCAGGTAGCCGCCACCTGTGCTGCCACCTGTCCCAGGTTTTCCACCGAGCTGGCGCACCACCGTCATCTGGTGCCGCAGGCGCCAGGTCGACCACATCTGGTCGTGGTCGATCAGCGCTTCGGAGAGCTCCCACAGCTCGTTGTACCGATCGTCGCCGACCGCTATTTCGTAGAAGATCGCGGCTCGCTGCTGTGGGGTGCCGACGGCGAAACCAGCGACGGCCAGAAGCGTGATGAAAGAGTCCCACAGGTCCGGTTCGGTCAGTCGCCGGGACAGCCGCTGGTGGTCCTCGGTGCTCAGCCAGACGGCCCTGTCCAGCCAACCGCTGTCGTCGGCACCGGACAGGAATTCTATTTCTCGGAACTGCGTCGACTGAAGCCCGCTGGACGACCCCAGCGTTCCACGGAACTCCAGGAATCCGTGCGGCGTCATGGTGTCGACGACGTCGATCTGGTTCACCAGCACGCGCTCGATCTCGTGGCAGCGGCGCAGCCGGAGGCGGGCCCGGTAGGCGTCGCCGTCAAGCATCCGGTCCCTGGCGTTGGAAAGCTCGAACAGCAGCACCTTGAACCACAGCTCATACACCTGGTGGACAGTGATGAAGAGCAGTTCGTCATGGGCAGGGGGTGAGCTTCTGCACCGCTGCTGGTCGAGCACGTGGGGAAGGCGAAGGTAGGTCGCGTAGGTGAGTCCGCTGTCATGATCGGCGGAAGGCTGCATGGTGTCCTCACTCGATGCCGTGGGCGGCGAAGGTCTCCCTCGCTCCAGGAAGATCGAGGACGCCGGCGGACTCGCACATCCGCCGGGTGGCCTGGGCGACCTCGCGGATTCGTCGGGTCGCGGCGGTACCCCCGTAGACGTCCCGGAGCACGGTGTCGGCAGTGGGCTCGTCGAGGCCTGCGAGCAGGAGAGAGGAGCGGACCGGCGCGGTGTCCCAGACGAGACATGCCCTGATCAGAGGCGGGATGGCGTGCGCCACGCGGGCCCGGAGCGAGGGTTCCAGATGTCCCCACAGAAGGTGGAAGAACGCGACGAAGAACCGGTGGTGGTGTCCCTCGTCACGGGCATGGTCCCGGGTCACCTCCCGGACCGCGGTGACGACCGTGGGATCGTTGGGGACCTCGTTGAGGACCGCGGTTATCAACGTCTCGAACACGATCACCTGCAGCAGATGAGCGAGCACCGGTTCGCCGGGGAGAATGGCGCGCCCGGTCTCCTCGAGACGTTCGACGAACCMGCCGTAGTCCCACCGGGGTATTGGGATCCCCGTGGCGGTGGCGATCTGGTCGGCCAGATCGAGACTGTACAGCGAGTGATACCCCTCGTCACAGTATATTTTGTAGGCGTCCAGACGACACGAACGAGGYAGGTCGAAGCCCACCCGATTCCCGGCGATCCGCTCCGCCCCACGGTTGACGATCCTGGTCTCCAGGTGCGTTGCCGACAGCAGAAACTGGTACAGGTGACGCACGGTGAGTTCCCGTGTCAGGGCGGCCGGGAGAACACGGACGGCTTCGTGGGCAAGATAAGGAACCAGCTCGGAGGGAAAGAACACCCGTCCTTCCTCCATGTCCCGGTGAAATGTCCGCCGACTCCCACCGCGGACTCCCGCCGAGCTGTACCAGTCGTTCATCGGTTGAGCCGCTCCCGGCCTGCTCGGTTTCTTCTCCATCGTCAGCCCTCGACGTTTTCGTACCGCGTAGCACCGACCGGACGGGAGGAGACAGCGGCTCTTTCGTCACCCCGCGGCTCGGACGTGCCAAGGAGCCGAACAACACGGCTGATGCCCTCCGTTACCACGGCCAGGTCGGTGGCATAGCAGATCCGGAACCATCCGGGATCCGGGCTGGCGAAGAACTGGCCCGGCAGGACGTTGACACAGGCCTGTTCAAGAATTCTTTCCCACAGGGCGTGTTCGGCCGCGAAGGTGGGGGCGGTCAGCCACGCCCCCAGGTCGACCCACAGCGAAAATCCCGCCCCCACCGGCACGAAGGGAATACCAGCGGCGGTGAGGAGATCGACCGACGAAGCATAGGAAAGGGCAAGCCGTCGACGACTCTCCGCGAGGAAACGAGCAACCCATGCCCGGTCGGCGAGCACATCCCGCAGAAGTGCCTGGGTGTCGGTCGATGTCGCGGCGAAGTAGGCGAGTGCCCGGGCCGCGGCACAGACCTCGGGATCGGGACTGCACAGAACACCRATCTTGAAGCCGGGTAGTCCGAAGTCCTTCGCGAATCCCCACACGATGTGGACCCGTCCGGTCCCGGCCGCCCTCACCTCGGGATCGAGAAAGCTGACGAACGGTGTCTCGCCGAAGACCGAATTGGCGTAGATCTCGTCCACGATGACGTCCACCCCGTGCTGACCGGCGACCTCGGCGATCTCCCGGAGGACCTGCGGCGGGTGGACGTGACCGACCGGGTTCCCCGGTGAGGCCAGTGCCACGRCACGGACGGTGACACCCCGCTCGCGAGCACGGGTCAGCGCGTGGCCTATCTCCGAGGTCGTCACCTGGAAGTTCCTGCCAGCGCTCAGGGGCACGGGCAGCAGGCGGGCGCCGGAACGCCCGAGCAGGTCGACGTCGAAAGCCCCGTAGTAGGGAGCGGGCACGACGACCGCCTCCCCCGGATCGCACAGGACGGAGGCGATGACGTCCAGAGCGCTCGTCACCCCGCTGACCACGACAAGGTGTTCCGGGTCCACCTCCGTCCGGCAGACTCCGCCGAGGAAACGAGCGAGCTGTTCCCGGAAGGCGTCGGTGCCGTGCAGCGGGGCGTAGTGGGTGTCCGCGGCGCTCAGTGGACGCGGGCCGGTCAGCCGGGGCGCCAGCAGGTCCCACACCAGTCGGTTCTCCGCCGTACCAAGATTGATGTACCCGTCCGGGCGCAGCCGGGGATGGTACGGATGCGCCTCCGCTCGGAAGTGCGCCGCGGCGATCGCCGGCGGCTGGGCGGCCAACGCCGCCGCACGCCTCGACACCATCAGCGACCCCCCGGACGGCCGCCACRCACCCGGTCGGATTCCGCGGAGTGCTCGGCAAGCAGGCCGGGACGTACTCCCAGGCCCATCGACGCGTCCACGACCGCCCCGTGCAGCACGCCGGATCCGTTGCCRCACAACCACCACACCAGCTCCGCGATCTCCTCCGGCCGGATCAGCCTGCCCTTCGGCAGATTCGCCTCGAAGTCGAGCCGGGCCTGCGGCGCCAGCCGGTCGAGCGTGCTCTCCCGCAGCATGGGCGTGTCGACCGCCCCCGGGCACACCGCCATGACATCGACCGGAGAATGCGCCGTCTCCGCCGCGAGATGGCGGGTCAGGTAGGCGAGCGCCGCTTTGCTCATGCCGTCCACGACGTCGAATCCCGGGAACTGCGCCACCCCGCCGCCGACGCTGCAGATATTGACGATCTTCCCGTAGCCGCGGTCCAGCATGCCCGGCAGGAGGCGCCGGATCAGCCACAGCGGGCCGATGCTGTTGATCCGCAGGAACGCCTCGTCCCGGTCGCGCGAATCCTCGACATACCGGTCGATACTCCGCGTGCCCACGGCGGCGTTGTTGACGAGCACGTCCACCGGGCCGGGAAGCGCCGCCAGCAGAGCGTCATGGCTGCCCCGCTCCCCCTGCCTGAACTCGAAGGCGCGCACCCGGGCGCCGTCAGTCGTGCGCAGGTCCGACACAACCGACTCGGCGACGTCCCGTCGGGAGTGGTAGGTGAACCACACATTGTCATCATTACGGGCGAACCGTGTCACGGTGGCCAGACCCACACCACTGGAGCCACCAGTGATCAGGACGTTTCGCGGCATCGTGTCCTTTCCTGTGATCCTGTGGAGAGCGGCTCCTGTGCGGAGCGGCGCGCCGGGGCCTGCGCTGRCCCGCCACGAGACGCCCGGAGCAACCATGAGGAGGGCGCGCCGAACTACCCGGCCCAGACGATCCGTCGATCACGCTGTCCAGCTCCGGCAGCTTGATCGGCAGTCATGTGGTCGGGATGGTCAGGTCGTTCCTCATGGCCGGGACCGTGCTGTCAGCGACGACAGCACACGCCTCAGCCTGCGCCGGATGGTTACGGAAATCTCATGACGCGGACTCTGCCCGCAGCGCCTGCGGTCCGGGACGATAGCGAGTCGCGGTCAGCAGGTACGGACTCTAGCAGCACTTTCACCCCGTATCCACGGACTCCTCCCCGTTTTTCCGCAGTAGGTTCGGATCGAATGCGAGCAGCCTCCAGGCTTGTCCGCGACGTCAGCCGGATCTGGCGCGGATTCCGCACACCCAGCTTGCAATGCATGCAGTGCTAGCATTGGATGGCTGGAAGGGGTGGTATGTCATGGCGACGTTGACGATCAGGGATCTGGATGACGAGGTGAAGGCGCGGCTACGGGTCCGCGCGGCGCACAACGGCCGGTCCATGGAGGCGGAGGCCCGGGCGATCCTCCGGGCCGCCCTGACCGGGCCGGCCCCGCGACGCGGGCTGGGCAGCCAGATCCACCAGTACTTCGCGGACCTCGACGAGGACGTGGAGCTTGCGCTGCCGCCACGCACGGAGCCACCGAGAGCGGCAGACCTCTCCTCATGATCACGCTGGACACGAACGTCGTCTCGGAGCTGATGCGCGCCCGGGCTGATCCAGGGGTCGTTGCCTGGATCGACAGCCAGCCCGCCGACGAGATCTACCTGACCGCGGTGACCATGGCCGAGCTGCGCTACGGCGTCGCCCGGGTGCCCGAGGGGCGACGCCGCACCGACCTGGCCGACCGGCTGCAACGTGCCGTCGAGGCGGGTTTCGCCGGCCGCGTCCTGCCCTTCGACGACGACGCGGCGGCCCACTACGCGGACATCGTCATGGGACGCGAGCGGCGGGGCCTGCCCATCGCCATGGCCGACGCCCAGATCGCGGCCATCTGCCGCTCACACTCCGCTGGCCTCGCCACCCGCAACACCGGGGACTTCGTCCACACCGGCATCGACCTGACAAACCCCTGGCAGACAACACCAGCCAACTGACCGGGCCGAGCATCATGGGACGATCCGACGCTGTGAGCTCCCCGTTACTTCAACCGTCGACCATCGCAGCCGCCTATCCCCACCGCTATGTGGTGGTGGACGTGGAGACCGCCGGACTGATAGCACAGCGTAGCCGAATCCTCTCGGTAGCCGTAGTGCACGTGGCGTCGGACGGCACGGTGGAACGGCGATGGTCGACCCTGCTCGATCCGGGATGCGATCCCGGGCCGGTGCACATTCACGGGCTCACCCGCGAACGGCTGGCCGGCAGCCCCATATTCGACCTGGTAGCCGATTCTCTGCTGCCGCTGCTCGACGGCCGGATCTTCGTCGCGCACAATGCGGTTTTCGACTGGCAGATGCTTGCCACCGAAGCAATGCGGCTGGGCATCCGCCTCCCTGTCGAATGGCGGCTGTGTACCCGGGTTCTCGCCCACCGGCTCGATCTCGACCTGCCGAACCTCAAACTGGCGACGCTGGCGGAGTACTGGGGAGTCGTCCAACGTCAGGCCCACGACGCCGTCGACGATGCCGACGTCCTCGCCGCTCTGCTGCCGCGGGCGTTGGGGCACGCCGCCAGCCAGCAACTGGACCTGCCCCTCGCCTCCTGCGGCACAGCGCGTGACGACGTGGCAATCCTGCCCGCCCGGCCCCGGGCAACCATGCGAAAACCGCCCTGCCCCTATCTCAATCCGGGGCTGCTCACCGTTGGCGGGCCGCTCGTCCAGGGCATGCGGGTTGCCTTCACCGGAGATACCGTTATTGATCGTGAAGAATTAGTCGAGAAAGCTACGGCTGCCGGACTACACGTCACCAGCGCGGTCAGCCGTCGGACCAGCGTTGTGCTCACCAACGACATCCGCAGCGGAACAAGCAAGGCCCGCGCCCACGGCATCGAGGTCAAGGACTGAAAGCGGGATGCTCCCGGGCCGATCCAGGATGCGTCCCGCTCGGCATCCGCCCCGGCACTGCCGCGGTACGTCGTCACGACTGTTCACGGCCACGCACAGCCGGCCACGTGGCGCGGCCCGCACCGCGTCTGACCGCACCGATCCTGACAGCACATCCGCTACTGCTGGCCCGCAGATGGCCCAAAAAACCCCAGCCACAGGAACGTGGGAGGTTATCTTGACTGTCAGCCGTGCCGCGATGCGGGGGATCAGGACAATCGGCACAACGGTTGCCCGGTCAGGTCGGCGATCAGCTCAAAGTCCTTGTCGTAATGCAGGAGCGTAAGCCCGGCAGCTTCCGCCGTCGCTGCGATCAGCAGATCGGGGATACTGGGAGTTCTGTGGTGGCCGGCCGCGGCCAACATGCCTTGGACCTCGTAGGCACGTCGGGTCACGGCGGTCGGCATGTCCCACTGAATGGCCATGCGCGCGAGCGGCGGGGTACCGAGAAGCCGGGTGTGTTCAGGGCCGTTGCGGGCCGAGTACCCCACTTCGAGCAGTGTGACCGCACAGATGTGCATCAGACCTTGATCGACTCGCCGTGACCAGACCGGCTCGTCGGGATGGGCCGGTATGCGGACCATCGCCGACTTGTCGATGAGCCAGCCCTCAGTCACGACCAGGCACCGCGCATCACATCCTCGTCGGCAAGGTCCGAGATCAGCTCGTTGAGCTGTACCCAGTCCTCCCGTCCAAGGGGTGGACGAGCGTCGCGCGACRCTCGCTCGGCTTCGGCAGCAAGCATGCGGCGCAGATACTCGACGCGCGAGATCCCGGCGCGGGCAGCGGCGGCGTCGAGCTCGGCAAGAACCCCATCGGGCACGTCGCGGACGAGGACGTCGGCCATGGGCGTCACCTCACACGTTTGATATCAGATTCCCCATCTACGATATCATGATCAGTTACGTGAGGCGATCATCAAGCGGCTCTGGTGCGGCTCCCGTGGATGCGGCGTTTGACCGTCCAGGTCTCCAAAAGCCCACCTACACGACTGCCGTCACGCGGGCCTGACCCTGGCGGCCCAGTCCGGCGCCACCCTCCACGAACTCATGGCCCTCGGCGGCCACTCAACCCCACGCGCCGCCCTGATCTACCAGAAGGCCACCAGAGACCGCGCCGCAGAGGTCGCCCGAACCATGTCCACCCGCCTGGCCCGAGGCAGCACCATCCGCATGCGCCCCACCCCCTGAGATGGCACACCCACCCCCACTGGCACGCGGATGGCAAAAATCATGATCCACCTGCGCCTACCCGTGGGGGGTATGGGGGGCTCGGCCCCCCAACAGATATTGCGAAACGCCCAGGTCAGACCCCGTCTGACAGACCTGTCCCAAAGTGGAGCGGGCGACGGGAATCGAACCCGCGTTGCAAGCTTGGGAAGCTCGTGTTCTGCCTCTGAACTACGCCCGCGTGCTGCCTTCAGCATCCTACAGGCTCGCGTGGGCGAGATGCGGTGCGGTGGGACCCAACCGGCGTCAGCCGGAGGCACGTGTCGCTACAGGGCGGACGACACACGGTATATCCGCCCGGAGAACGCGATCCATGTCCGTGAGCAGATCTTTTACTACTCTCCCGGATCGATGTGCTACTCAGAGCACACGTCCGGGAGGAATACGTGCAGTTTCGCAAGAGCATGATCTCGTTGACGGCTGGAGCCCTGCTCCTTGCCGGTGCCGCCTTCGCCGACGCCACATCCGCCTCGGCCGCGCCCGCCTCCACCACCGACGGCACCGCGATCACCGTCGGTGCGACGACCGACGGCTCGACGACCGGTGATCCGACGGATGGGCACCGCTCGCCGGGCGAGTGTTCGGAGGCCGACTTCCGGGACGACTCACGGCTGGGACCCCGAAAACTGCCGGTCACCGGCGAGGTGGGCCGGGAGYTGTCCCACTACCAGCGGACCGGCGGGGAGCCGGTCCAGCAGTTCCTGGACACCTGGTGGGACCCGTCCGCCCGGTCCGGCCAGGGCGGCTGGCAGTACCCGCCGAAGGACGGATACCTGATCAATCCGGACGGTACCCCGCAGCGGACGGTGACATCGCTGACCCCGGGGCTGGAGTTCGACCGCTTCGGTGGCACGGGCGGCAACTTCGCCTCCCCGGAGGGGACGAAATACGCCGCCCGGGCCATCCCGCCGTCCAACCTGGACTCCACCACGGACCCGGGTAGCTGCAACTACCACGCCTACCGGGTGCTGCAGACGTTCTCCGTGTACAGCGGCGCCATCCGGCCGTGGTTCGACCAGCCCGGCTACGGACAGCAGTACCAGGTGGTCAGCGCGCTCATCCCGGGGGCGCCGGTCGTCGATCCGGTCTCCGATGCGCTGCCCATCCAGTGGCTGCTCGACAACCAGCTCATCTGCTCGACGACCGACGCGGCCTACCTCTGCCAGTGACGGGACGACGGATGCCCCCGTCCGACGACCGCGACAAGGCCGGCGGACGGTAGCGTGCTCGGACGTGCTGCTGTCTGACYGGGACATCCGAGCCGAGATCGCCGCGGGACGCGTCCGCCTGGAACCGTACGATCCGGTTCTCGTCCAACCCAGCAGTATCGATCTGCGGCTCGACCGGTGGTTCCGGGTGTTCCAGAACCACCGGTACAGCCACATCGACCCCGCCATCGAGCAGGAGGACCTGACCGAGCTTGTCGCGCCGGACGTCGACGAGCCGTTCGTCCTGCATCCCGGGGAGTTCGTCCTCGGCTCGACCCTCGAGATCGTCACCCTGCCGGACGATCTCGCCGGCCGGTTGGAGGGCAAGTCCAGCCTCGGCCGCCTCGGCCTGCTCACACACTCGACCGCGGGTTTCATCGACCCGGGTTTCTCCGGCCACGTCACGCTTGAGCTGTCGAACGTGGCCACTCTGCCCATCAAGATCTGGCCGGGTATGAAGATCGGCCAACTGTGCCTGTTCCGGCTCTCCTCGCCGGCGACGCACCCGTACGGCTCGGCCGTCTACGGCTCGCGCTATCAGGGCCAGCGCGGCCCCACGCCGTCCCGCGCCTACCGTGACTTCACCCGCGCCGCCGTCTCCCCGGACGACCACAACCGCGACCGTAACCACAATCACGACCACACCGGGTGACATCCACGTGGGCGCGGCGGTCGCCTCACAGGTTCGGGCGGAAGCGCACCGGCTCCCGTCCGAACGGCTGGCCGGGAGCCGGCCGGGTGGGCGACGGCGGCACGGGACGGCTCACCGGCTCCTTCGTCGTCACCCGCACCTGTTCGCCGTGGTGGACGATGACGGTCGGGTCGCCGCGCAGCAGCACGTAGGACGCGACGGCGTCGGTGACCTCGACCCGCAGCCGCCGGCCCCGCCGGGACAGCGTGAACGCCAGCCGGCTGATCCCCTCCGGCAGCCGGGGCGCGAACGACAGCGTCTCCCCGGTGTCGCGCAACCCGCCGAACCCCTCGACCAGCGCGATCCAGCTCCCGGCGAGCGAGGCGATGTGCAGGCCGTCCACGGCCCGGTTCGACAGGTCGCGCAGATCCGTCAGCGCGGCCTCACGCAGGTAGTCGTGGGCGAGCCCGAGATGGCCGACCTCGGCGGCCATCACCGCCTGGTAGCACGCCGACAACGACGAGTCGCGGACGGTCAGGGCCTCGTAGTAGGCGAAGTTGCGAGCCTTCTGCTCCTCGGTGAACGCGTCCCCCCTGCGCACCATCGCCAGCACCAGATCGGCCTGTTTGACGACCTGCTTGCGGTACAGGTCGAAGTACGGGAAGTGCAGCAGCATCGGGTACTGGTCGGGGCGGGTGCGCTCGAAGTTCCACACCTGGTGCCGGGTGAACCCCTCCGACTGCGGATGCACGCCCAGCTTCTCGTCGAACGGGATGTACATGTCCTCGGCGGCGTCGCGCCAGGACGCGGTCTCCTCCGCGTCCACACCGAGTTCGCGCGCCCTGTCCGGATGCCGCCGGACGGCGTTCGCCGCCTCGACCAGGTTCTGCTGCGCCATCAGGTTCGTGTAGACGTTGTTGTCCGCGACCACGCTGTACTCGTCCGGGCCGGTCACGCCGTCGATGTTGAAGTCGCCGTCGAGGTCGTGGTGGCCGAGGGAGCGCCACAGCCGGGCGGTGTCGACGAGCAGTTCCAGGCCGACGTCGCGCTCGAAGCCGTCGTCCCCGGTCGCGCGGACGTAGCGGACGACCGCGTCCGCGATGTCGGCGTTGATGTGGAACGCCGCCGTGCCCGCCGGCCAGTACCCCGAGCACTCCTCGCCGTGGATCGTCCGCCAGGGGAACGCCGCGCCGGAGAAGCCGAGCGTGCGGGCCCGTTCACGGGCCAGCGGCAGGGTGGCCTGTCGCCACCGCAGGGCGTCCGCCGCCGCGTGCGGGGCGATGTAGGCGAGCATCGGCAGGACGTAGCTCTCGGTGTCCCAGAAGGCGTGCCCGTCGTAGCCGGTGCCGGTCAGCCCCYTGGCCGGGATCGACCGGCGCTCGGCCCGCGCACCGGCCTGCAGCACGTGGAACAGGGCGAACCGAACGGCCTGCTGCACCTCGGCGTCGCCGTCGACCTCGACGTCGGCCCGCGCCCAGAAGTCGTCGAGGTAGGCCTGCTGCTCGGCGAGCATGCCAGCCCAGCCGGTCTGCCTGGCCGCGGTCAGCGCGGCGGCGGCCTGGTCCCGCAGCGCCGGCAGGGAACGCTGCTCCGACCAGCCGTAGGCGATGAACTTGACCATGCGCAGCGTGCTGCCGACGTCCAGCACGGCCGTCACGGTGATCCGGCAGGAGTCCTCGTCGCTCTCGGCGGTGACTCCCAGCCCGGGCAGCGGGTCGATCACATGGTCCATCGCGGCGGCGACCCGCAGGCCGCTGCGCCGGGTCTGGTGCACCAGCTCCGCGTACGTGCCGTGGCTGCCGTTCCACTCCGCCTGCAACGGCGCCTCCAGCACGGCGGCCGTCCGCGGGTCCGCGCTCTGCGGCGGCATCTGCTCGTTGGCGACCAGCTCGGACTGGATCACCAGCCGCGCCGGGACGTCCAGCGGTTCGACCTCGTAGCAGATCGCCGCCATGGCCCGCTGGACGAAGGACACCAGGCGCACCGTCGACACCCTGATCGCCTGACCGGCCGGTGACACCCACTCGGYCGTGCGCCGCAGCACGCCCGCGCGGAAGTCCAGCACCCGTTCGTGGGCCCGCAGCTCCCCGTAGCGGACGTCGAAGGGCTCGTCGTCCACCAGCAGGCGGATGAGCTTGCCGTTGGTGACGTTGATGACCGTCTGGCCGGACTCCGGATACCCGTAGCCGGCTTCGGCGTACGGCAGCGGACGCAGCTCGTGCACCGAGTTCAGATAGGTGCCGGGCAGGGCGTGCGGCTCGCCCTCGTCCAGGTTCGCCCGCAGGCCGACATGGCCGTTGGACAGGGCGAACAGCGACTCCGACCGGGCCAGCAGCTTCGGGTCGAGACCGCACTCACGCAGATGCCACGGCTCGACCGGGAACGACACGTTACCGATCACGACACGCTTCCGATCATGAAGGGCCACCGGACGAGAGGTTCCCATCATCCGCTGTCGCGCGGCCGGCGCGGCCGTGTTCGCCTGGCTGTCCGCCCGGCTCGAGCAGGACAGCCAGATCGGGGACGGTGATGTTCGCCCCGTGCGCGAGCAGGGCGTCGGCGTGCCCGACCCGGTCGACGCCGACCACGAAACCGAAACCACCGGCCCGCCCGGCCTCGACCCCGGCGAGCGCGTCCTCGAACACCGCCGACTGCCAGGGCTCGGCACGCAGCTTACGGGCCGCGGCAAGATAGGTGTCCGGTGCCGGCTTGCCCGCCAGCCGCTCACGCGCCGCGACCGCGGCGTCGATCCGGACGGGCAGCAGCCCGTCGATGCCGGCTGCGGTGAGGACCTGCGCGCAGTTCGCGCTCGACGAGACGACCGCGCGTCCGACCCCGGCGTCCGCCAGCGCGCGCAGATACCGCACGGATCCCGGGTACGCGGCGATCCCGCCCTGGCGGAGCCTGGCCGTCACGATCTCGTTCTTGCGCTTCCCCAGCCCGTGCACGGTCTGCGCCGTCGGCGGATCCGCCGGGCTGCCCGCGGGCAGCCCGATGCGCCGGGAGGCGAGGAACGACCGGATACCGTCCGCCCGCGGCCTGCCGTCCACGTAGGCGGGGTAGTCGTCATGGACGCTGAACGGGACGAACGGGACACTCTCGTACCGGGCCCGCTGTTCGAGGAAGGCGTCGAACATCTCCTTCCAGGCCGCGGCGTGGACGGCGGCCGTCGGGGTCAGCACACCGTCCAGGTCGAACAGACACGCCTTGATCTGTTCGGGTAGTCCGAGCATCCATCCCCTCCTCCCGAGGGCACCTGTGACCGTCCTATTACCCGCAACGCCCCTGCCTGACCGCGGACCGGCCGGGGTAACGTCCCACGCACGGCCGGCACCCCGTCGGGCCGGAAAACGGGCTGAGCAAAGGGAAGAAAAGGAGAGCCAGCGTCCGTGACAACGGTCAGCCGTGGAAGCCGTCCCTCGAAGACCAGCCGGGCCAGGGCCAACGGGCACGGCGACGGCATCGGCACGATCTCCGGGACGCCAGCCCCTGGGACCGCTCYCCCCCGAACGTCGGCACCCAGAACACCGACACCCGCGGCGTCGGCATCTGAGACGTCGGCATCTGAGACGTCCACGCACCCGGTGTCGCCGACGCGGGCCGCCCGGTCCGCGCTACCGGCGTGGAACCGCCCATGGGTGCCGCCCGTGGCCGCCGCCCTGGTGTTCGTCGCGGGGCTCATCGACATCGTCTCCGCGGTGACGCCCGGCTGGCGCAGCCGCCTCGACCTGATCCGGCAGATCCTGCCCGGATCGATCTCCCGGCAGGCCGCGGCGTTCACGGTTGTGGTCGGGCTCCTGCTGCTGCTCTTGGCGCGCGGTCTGCGCCGGCGCAAGCGCCGCGCCTGGCACGGGGTGGTGACGCTGCTCATGGCGAGCGTCGTCCTGCACGTGATCAAGGGCCTCGACTACGAGGAGGCGGCCGCCTCCGCCGTACTCGTCGGCGGCCTGCTGCTGGCCCGCGGGCAGTTCCAGGCCAAGGGGGATCCGAGCACCCGCTGGCGGGCACTGCGGGTCGGGACGACCCTTGCCGCCGCCTCGGTCACGATCGGCATGCTGCTGCTGCAGGTGGGCGGTGGGCGGCTGCTCGGGCCGCACCCGTTGTCCGTCCAGTTCGCGCACGTCGTGGACGGCCTGGTCGGCATCCACGGGCCGCTGCGTTTCTCCTCCGAGCGGCTCTCGGACCTTGTCACCCGGACGCTGCTGTCCATGGGCCTGCTCACGATCAGCGCTGTCGTGTACCTCGTGCTGCGGCCACCACGGCCGCGGCCGAAGCTGTCCGACGACGACATCGCCGGCATGCGCGCGCTGCTGGCCTGCCACGGTGACGCCGACTCGCTGGGCTACTTCGCCCTGCGCGCCGACAAGACCGTCGTCTGGTCGGCGACGCGCAAGGCCTGTGTCCCCTACCGGGTGGTGTCCGGGGTGATGCTCGCCAGCGGCGACCCGCTCGGCGACAACGAGGCGTGGCCGGGCGCGATCCGGGAGTTCCTGCGGATCGCCGCCGAACACGCCTGGATACCAGCGGTGATCGGATGTTCCGAGACGGGCGGCAAGGCGTGGGAGCGCGCCGGCCTGTCCGTGCTGGAGTTCGGCGACGAAGCCGTCATCGACGTGGCGGCCTTCACCCTCGACGGCCGTGACATGCGCAACGTCCGGCAGGCCGTCGGCCGGGTCGAACGGGCCGGCTACACCTGTCGGGCGCTGCGGATGCGCGACCTGCCCGCCGAGGAACGGGCCCGGTTGCGGGCGCAGGCCGAGGCATGGCGCGGCACCGAGACCGAACGCGGCTTCTCCATGGCGCTCGGCCGGATCGGCGCGCCCGCCGACGGCGACTGCGTCGTCCTGATGGCCTTCGACCGTGGCGGGGACGACTCGGCGGGCGGTGAAGGGGGCTGCGAGCCGCGGCTGCGCGCGCTGCTGCACTTCGTCCCGTGGGGGCGCCAGGGCCTGTCGCTGGACCTGATGGTGCGTGACCGTACCGCCGACAACGGGCTGAACGACTTCCTGATCGTCTCGGCGGTACGGGCCGCGGCCGGGCTCGGGGTGGAGCGTCTGTCGCTGAACTTCGCCTTCTTCCGGGCCGCGCTGGAACGCGGGCAGCGGCTTGGCGCGGGCCCGGTCACCCGTTGTTTCCGGAGCCTGCTGGTCTTCCTCTCCCGCTGGTTCCAGATCGACAGCCTCTACCGGTTCAACGCGAAGTTCCGGCCGGCCTGGTCGCCCCGCTACATCTGTTTCCCGGCGAACCGGAACCTGCCGCGCATCGCGCTGGCCATGCTGGAGGCCGAAGCCTTCCTGAACTGGCCCCGGCTGGGGGCACGGCCCACCGCGCACCGGCTACGGCGGCTCGTCCGCCCAGCCAGCGCCTGCTCTCGTAGGTAGAAACCGCCACTCCCACGACGGTTTCCACCTACAGGCGCGAAGGCCGTAGGTGGAAACCGTCGTCGCTACAGCGGTTCCTACCTACAGGGCCCTGGCAGGGCCCCTACAGAACCCTGTCAGGAGGCGTCGACGCCGGCCGGTGCGGCCAGCGAGCGGGYCAGCAGCTGGGAGACGTCGAGCACCTCGACACTCTCCTTCGCCCCGCCGGACTGCTTCTTCTCGGTGACGGCGTCGGTGAGCATGACGATGCAGAACGGGCAGGCGGTGGAGACGATGTCCGGGTCGAGAGCGAGCGCCTCGTCCACCCGCTCGACGTTGACCCGCTTGCCGATCTTCYCCTCCATCCACATCCGGGCGCCGCCGGCGCCGCAGCAGAAGCCGCGCTCCTTGCAGCGGTGCATCTCCTGGCTGCGGATACCGGGGATGCTGCCGAGGATCTCCCGGGGCGGGGTGTAGACCTCGTTGTGCCGGCCGAGGAAGCAGGGGTCGTGGTAGGTGACCGAGGAGTCCACCGGCTGGACGGGGACGAGTTTGCCCTCGTCCACGAGCCGGCCGAGCAACTGGGTGTGGTGGATGACCTCGTACGCGCCGCCGAGCGCCGGGTACTCGTTGGCCAGGCTGTTGAAGCAGTGCGGGCAAGTGGCGACGATCTTCTTCGCGCCCGCCGCGTTGAGGACCTCGATGTTGGCCTTGGCCAGTTCCTGGAAGAGGTACTCGTTGCCGAGCCGGCGGGCGGGGTCACCGGTGCAGCTCTCGCCGGTACCGAGGATGGCGAAGGAGACACCCGCGGTGTGCAGCAGCTCGGCGAAGGCCCGGGAGACCTTCTTGGCCCGGTCCTCGATGGCGCCGGCGCAACCGACCCAGTACAGGTACTCCACGTCGTCCGGGATGGGCTCGCCCTCGTCGAGCACGCGGACCTCGAACGGCAGGTCCTCGGCCCACTCGGTGCGGATCCGGGGCGAGACGCCCCACGGGTTGCCGTTGTTCTCCAGGTTGCGCAGCATCACCCCGGCCTCGCTGGGGAACGACGATTCGATCATCACCTGGTAACGGCGCATGTCGACGATGTGGTCGACGTGCTCGATGTCGACCGGGCACTGCTCCACGCACGCGCCGCAGTTGGTGCACGACCACAGCACGTCGGGGTCGATGACCCCGCCCTCGTCCTCGGTCCCGACCAGCGGACGGTCGGCCTGCGCCTGGCCGGGCTCGGGAACCCGCCCGAACCCGGACTCGGGGACGTGGTGGACGGCGTGCCCGCCCGACGCGTCCTCGGCGGCACCGGTGACCGCCTTCGCCGCGTCCTCCCCGTCAGCGGCCCCGTTGGCGGCGAGCAGGTACGGCGCCTTGGCGAACAGGTGGTCGCGAAGATCCATGATCAGAAGCTTCGGCGACAGCGGCTTGCCGGTGTTCCAGGCCGGGCACTGGCTCTGGCAGCGTCCGCACTCGGTGCAGGTGGAGAAGTCGAGCATCGCCTTCCAGGAGAAGTCCTCGACCTTGCCGGCACCGATGATCGGCTCGTCGGCCTCCATCAGGCTCTCRATGTCCGGGGTGCTGCCCAGCGGACCCAGCGCCTTGGGCTCACGCTTGAGGATGACGTTGATCGGCGCCAGGAAGATGTGCAGGTGCTTGGAGTAGGCGACCAGCACCAGGAAGCCCATGATGATGGCGATGTTGAGCAGCAGGAAGACCGTCTCGATGTGCTCGTTGGCCCCGGTGGAGAAGACATCGAGCGGCCGGCTGACCAGGTAGGAGGCGAACGCCCACCTCGTGTCGCCCTGCGGGTGTGTGCCGGCGTTGAACTGGGCGCCGCGCAGGATCAGGAGCGTGACCATCACCGCAGTGATCATCCCGAGGATGACCCAGGCCGGGCCGGTGTGCGACCCGTAGAACCGCGACCTGCGCTCGAGCCGGGCGGGCGCGTTGCGCAGCCGGATGATCGTGAAGGCCAGCAGCCCCGCGAGGACCGCGACCGTGAAAAAGTCCTCGATGAAACCGATGGCGGCCCAGTGCCCGAACAGCGGGATGTGGAAGTCGTGGTCGAACAGCGCGCCGAACGCCTCGATGACGGTCAGCATGAGGATCGTGAATCCCCAGAAGGTGAAGGCGTGCGCGAGCCCGGGGGCCGTCCAGGTCAGCAGCTTCCGCTGGGCGCCGACCTCGCTGATCTCACTCCACAGCCGTTGGCCTGCCCCGTCGAGCCGGCCAGCARCAGGCTGTCCCTGGCGGATCAGTCTGAACAGCCAGTAGAACCGGCGTCCGGCCACCGCGAGGGCGACAACGACGATCACGCCGCCGATAGCGAGTCTCACACGTCCTCCAGTCTTCTACCGACGGTGGGAGCGTATCGCTACCCATTGGTAACTTGCACGCCGAACCAGCCCACCGCCGCCGGCACCGCCGGGATCCGCGACGGGCCATTTCACCCCTTTGCGCCTTCACCTTCCTCTTCGCACCGGCTAGGCGCAGCCGATCGCCGGTCGGACACGGCCGGCGCGAGGGCCCGGACAGCGCCGACCGGCACCGCCGACCAGGATCGAGCCAGACATGATCGTCTAAGATAAAGTTGGGATCAACGTCTCACCGGCCCCGGAAAATTTGGACCGGTTTCGGGATTCTCTTGTCCGGGGACGTGCTCCGGTTGCACCATCAGTGCAGCCCGTAACATGTCTGCGCTCTGCCGCGCCGGCACGGCGACGACCGCTGATGATTCAGGTTCCGGACCACGACCTCACGATCCACGGTGGACATGATGGCGAGCACGACCAAGAGCCCGATCAGGAGCAGCGGCCCGCTGCGCGACCACACCCGCGACCGTCCCGGCCACTCCCTGGAGGTGGCCTACCGGCGAGCCCGGGAGCAGCAGGCRCAGATGCGTCGGGAGCGGCTTGCCTACACCGTGCCCCGGGCCGCGCTACGGGCCTTCCCCATCGCGGTGGTGTTCGCCGTGCTGGTCGCCTCGGGCCTGCGGCTGCCCGCGTCCGTCGCGGTGACGGCGTACCTGGTGGTCCAGCTCGGCTGGCCACTGGTCGTGATCGGTCGTTCGTTCGATCCGGTTCCCGAGATCGAGGCGCTGCGCGAAGGCGCCGAATCCGAGCGCAAGACGGCACGTATCGTCAACAGGCTGCGTCGGTACGGCTACGTGGTGATGCACGACCGTCGGGTGGCTCACTCCGAGGCGAGCATCGGGCACCTGCTGGTCGGGCCGGGCGGCGTCATGGTGATGAAAAGCGACGCCTCCCCCGGGACGGTCCGTTACTCCAAGGACGGCGCGAAGGTCGACGGGCAGTCCCTGAAGAAGCCGCTCGACCTGACCAGGTGGCTCGGGGAAGAGGTCCGCAACCAGACCCGCGACGCCCTGCCGATGCTCAAAGTGCCGGTCCGGCCAATTCTGATCATGGTTGAGGCGGGTGTCCTGTGGAGCGACGGGGCGATCGACGGGGTGACCCTGATCAGCCTGAAGGACCTCGTCTCCTATGTCCGCGGACGGCCGGACCGGCTCAACCCGGCCGAGGTGACGAAGGTGGTCGCCGTCGCCCAGCGGCTGTTCCCGCCCGCCACGGCCAACCAGCTCGCCGATCACGTCACCCTGGACCGCGACCAGTGGCTGACCCTGATGGACGCGCTGCGCACCATCCTGGAACGCGGCGGGGACGCGACCGACATGCTCGACCGGCTCACCCGGATCGAGAACGATCTCGCCCGGCTCGCCGAGCCGGGCGGGCGGTCCGGYATCCCGGGAGCGCGTACCGGCGACAACGGTGACAGCGGTGACGGTGACAGCGGTGACGGTCACAGCGACGACCTCATCAACGAACTCACCGGCTCGGCCGGCCCGGCCGGCAGGCCCGCGCCCGGTGCCGCGGACGACCCGTCGACGGGACGGCGGCGGGGGCGCATACTGGCCGCGGTCCGCCCGCTGCGGCCGGCCGCGAGCCGCCCGGCGGACGACGTCGCGAACGACGGCGGCACCAGCGCGGACCTGGACGTCGACGGCTCTGCCGACGGACCGGGCCGACCGCCATAYGGCCCCACCGGACCGTCCAGCGCCTGAACAGGGCGCAGACCAGCAGAATCACGGTCAAACAGGACATAATGGCCGAAAGTATGCACAAAAATCCTGAAGCAACCTGAGGCCGGCGGACATCCCGCCGGCCTCAGTCGTGCGCCGGTCGTGCCGGTCGCGCAGGTCGTGCGCCCCCGCATCCAGTCGCGCCCGAACCGTGCCCGTGATGACGCGGCGCACCAGCGCCGTCCGACTATCGCAAAGGCCATCGCAAAAAACATGAGCAGAATAGGCTCAGGTTTGACGGCAGGAGAGTTATTGTTGGATCCTGAGCCAGCACGGCTCAACTACCACATGAGCGGCCCACGCGGCATCCCGACGGAGCCGGTGGAGCCGGATCCATCCTGATTCGAAAGGCGCACAGACATGGCACGAGCGGTCGGCATCGACCTCGGCACCACGAACTCCGTCGTGAGCGTGCTCGAGGGYGGCGAACCCACGGTGATCGCCAATGCCGAGGGCTCGCGAACGACTCCATCCGTCGTCGCCTTCGCCAAGAACGGCGAGGTTCTGGTCGGCGAGGTCGCGAAGCGGCAGGCGGTCACCAACGTCGAGCGGACCATCCGGTCGGTCAAGCGCCACATGGGCACCGACTGGAAGATAAAGATCGACAGCAAGGACTTCACCCCCCAGCAGATCAGCGCGTTCATCCTGCAGAAGCTCAAGCGGGACGCCGAGTCCTACCTCGGCGACACCGTGACCGACGCGGTCATCACCGTGCCCGCCTACTTCGACGACGCGCAGCGCCAGGCCACCACCGAAGCTGGCACCATCGCCGGGCTGAACGTCCTGCGGATCGTCAACGAGCCCACCGCCGCTGCCCTCGCCTACGGGCTGGACAAGGGCGAGAAGGAGCAGACGATCCTGGTCTTCGACCTCGGTGGTGGCACCTTCGACGTGTCCCTGCTGGAGATCGGCGACGGCGTTGTCGAGGTCAAGTCGACCTCCGGGGACACCCACCTCGGCGGTGACGACTGGGACCAGCGCATCACCGACCATCTGATCAAGACCTTCAACGGTCAGBACGGCGTCGACCTGGGCAAGGACAAGATGGCTCTGCAGCGGCTGCGCGAGGCCGCCGAGAAAGCCAAGATCGAACTGTCGCAGTCCACCCAGACCAGCATCAACCTGCCCTACATCACCGCCTCGGCCGAGGGTCCGCTGCACCTCGDCATCACCCTGACCCGCTCCGAGCTCCAGCGGATGACCCAGGACCTCATCGACCGCTGCAAGCACCCCTTCCAGCAGGCCGTCAAGGACGCCGGGGTCAAGGTCAGCGACATCGACCACGTCGTGCTCGTCGGCGGCTCCACCCGGATGCCGGCCGTGGTCGACCTGGTCCGCGAGCTCACCGGCGGCAAGGAGCCGAACAAGGGCGTCAACCCCGACGAGGTCGTCGCCGTCGGCGCCTCCCTGCAGGCCGGCGTCCTCAAGGGTGAGGTCAAGGACGTCCTGCTGCTCGACGTCACCCCGCTGTCCCTGGGCATCGAGACCAAGGGCGGGATCATGACCAAGCTCATCGAGCGCAACACCACCATCCCGACCAAGCGCTCGGAAATCTTCACCACCGCCGAGGACAGCCAGCCCTCCGTGCAGATCCAGGTCTTCCAGGGCGAGCGCGAGATGGCCGCCTACAACAAGAAGCTCGGTATGTTCGAGCTCACCGGCCTGCCGCCGRCGCCCCGCGGCGTCCCGCAGATCGAGGTCACCTTCGACATCGACGCCAACGGCATCGTCCACGTCTCGGCCAAGGATCTCGGCACCGGCAAGGAACAGTCGATGACCATCACGGGCGGTTCGGCGCTGCCCAAGGACGACATCGACAAGATGGTCCGCGACGCCGAGCAGTACGCCGAGGAGGACCGCAAGCGCCGCGAGGAGGCCGAGACCCGCAACCAGGGCGAGACCCTGGTGTACTCCACCGAGCGGTTCCTGGCCGAAAACGGCGACAAGATCGACGCCGCGGTCAAGGCCGACGTGGAGGAGAAGCTGTCCGCGCTGCGGGCGGCGGTCGGCGGCACCGACATCGCGGCCATCCGTGACGCCACGACCGAACTCGCCAAGGCCAGCTCCGTCATGGGCCAGTCGCTCTACGCGGACGCGCAGGGCTCGGCCGGCAACCCCGGCGGCGCCGCCGGCGCGAGCGCGGACGACGACGTGGTGGACGCCGAGATAGTGGACGAGGAGGACAAGAAGTGACCTCGGCCCCCAACGACTGGACGCAGAGCGCCCCCGCGCCGGACGAGCCAGTGATCGTCCGGGACAAGCGCCGCATAGACCCACAGAGCGGGCAGGTCCGGGTGGAGGCCGCGCGAACGCAGACCGCCTCCCCGGCCGGGGACACCGTCACGTCTCCGGCCGGGGTGCCGCCGGCCGGAGAGGCCGACCAGGTGGCGTCGCTACGCCAGCAGGTCACTGAGCGCACCAGTGACCTGCAACGCCTCAAGGCCGAATTCGACAACTACCGGCGTCGTGTCGAGCGTGACCGGCAGGCCCTGGCCGAGCAGGCAGCCGGCAGGCTGCTCCTGGCGCTGCTGCCGACCCTCGACGACATCGGCCGCGCCCGCGACCACGGCGATCTGGAGGGCCCGTTCAAGGCGGTGGCGGAGTCGCTGGAAGCCACCCTTGAGACCGCCGGGCTCGAGCGGTTCGGCGCCCGCGGGGACGAGTTCGACCCGCTCGTCCACGATGCGCTCATGCACACCTACTCGGCCGAGGTGACCAGGCCGACCTGCGTGGACATCTTCCGGGCCGGCTACCGGCACGCTGGCCGCGTGCTGCGGCCGGCGCAGGTCGCGGTCGCCGAACCGGCGGCGGAAGACCCCGACGCCGGTCAGGGCGCCGACGGCGGCACGGCCGCCGGGGCCGCGCCGGAAGCCGGCGGCGGCTCGGCAGAAGCCGCCGAGTAGCCGCCGAGTAGTCAATGCCATCGCGGTTCTTGCTGAACAGCATCCACATCGGGCGTCGGTAGACGACATGATGACGGAAGGAGGGGCGCCGTGAGTGTTCGCGACATGGTCGAAAAGGACTACTACGCCGCTCTCGGCGTGCCCAAGGACGCTTCGGCAGCCGACATCAAGAAGGCGTACCGCCGCCTCGCGCTTGAGCTGCACCCGGACAAGAACCCCGGCGACCCCAAGGCGGAGGCCCGGTTCAAGGAGGTCTCCGAGGCGTACGACGTGCTCTCGGACGAGTCCCGGCGGCGGGAGTACGACGAGGCCCGGGCGCTGTTCGCCGCGGGTGGTGTCCCCGGCGGCCAGGCCGGCGGTTACGGCTTCCAGCCGGGCGGGTTCGGGCCCGGTGGGCCCGGTTACCATGGCGGATCCACCGCGTTCAACCTCGACGACCTGCTGGGCGGGGCGGGCGCCGGCACGGCCCCGGGCGGGCTGGGCGGGCTGTTCGACAACCTGTTCCAGCGGTCACCGGGCGGCCGTGGGCCACGCCGTGGCGCCGACATCACGGCCGAGGTCACGATCTCGTTCGAGAAGGCCCTCTCCGGTCTGGAGGCGACGGTCCGCCTGCCCGGCGCCGCGACCTGCCTGACCTGCGGGGGCAACGGTGCCCGGCCGGGCACCACACCGCGGACGTGCACGACCTGCCGGGGGCTGGGTGTGGTGTCGCGGTCGCAGGGAGGCTTTGCGCTCTCCGAGCCCTGTCGGGACTGCCTCGGCAAGGGAACGGTGATCGATTCGCCCTGCCCGGACTGCCGGGGCAGCGGCCGGCGCGAACGCGAACAGCGGATCCGCATCCCACCGGGGGTCGCCGACGGCCAGCGGCTGCGGGTACGCGGACKCGGATCGCCGGGTGAACGCGGTGGCCAGGCAGGCGATCTGGAGGTCACCGTCCACGTACTGGCCCATCCGGTGTTCGACCGCGAGGGGCAGAACCTGACGATCGTCCTGCCGGTGACCTTCGTGGAGGCCGCCCTGGGCGCCTCGGTGAAGGTTCCGACGATCGACGGTGCCCCGCTGACGGTGAAGATCCCGCCCGGCACGTCGAGTGGACGTCGTCTGCGGGTACGTAGTCGTGGAGTGCCGCGTAGCGGCGGCGGTCACGGCGATCTCATCGTGACCGTCGACGTCACGGTGCCGAAACCGACGGATCTCTCCGCGAAGGCGCGGACGGCGCTGCAGGAGTTCGCCCACGCCCATCCCGAGGATCCCCGCACAACACTGATGGAACAGATGGAGGGCCGGTCATGAAGTCACGACCGAGCCGTACCGCCGACCCGCCGGCGTCGGCACCGGCGGCGCCGCCGTCCCCGGGGCCACCGAGGGCCTCGGGCGTCCCGGCCGGCTCGCCCGGGACGCCGTCGGCGCCCCGCCCGAGCCCCGCCCACGACGACGACACACCCGTATACGTGATCTCCATTGCCGCGCAGCTCGCCGGCATGCACCCCCAGACGCTGCGAGCCTACGACCGTCTCGGCCTGGTCACTCCCGGCCGCACGTCCGGACGCGGGCGACGGTACTCCGTGCGGGACGTCGCGCTGCTGCGCGAGGTGCAGCGGCTGTCCCAGGAGGAGGGCGTCAACCTCCAGGGCATCCGACGGATCCTGGAGCTGGGCGGCCAGGTAATGATGTTGCAGGCGCAGGTCCGGCAGCTGACCGAGGAGTTGGCGGCGGTCCGCGCCGAAGCCGAGCGCCGGGTCGCCGAGGCGCATCGCAGCCACCGGCGCGACCTGGTGCCCGTCGACCGCAGCGCAATAGTGGTCTGGCGGCCCGGCTCCCGCCGCTAGGGTGCTTCCTGTGGATCTTGCTCGATGCGGGCGGCGATCCAGATGGCCTCCTCCGAGGCGGAGGAGGAGCTCATAGCGGAGGCTATGGGCGACGACGACAACGCGGGAGGTGGCCATCTGGGCGCCGCCCACGCGATCGAACATCCGTCAGACACGCCCTGGACCAGGTCGGCAGCCATGAGCGCCGGCTCGTCGGGTACTGATTCCTTCGTCCTCCTTCGTCGAGCACCGGTTCTTCGTCGGCTATCGGTTTCACCGAACGGCGCGCCGTCGACGATCCGCGGCGAGGCCGCCGAGTGGTGAGCGGGAGCGGCCGGAGCAAACGACGCGGACGGCGTGGGCCCGAGCCAGGGCCAGGGCCAGGGCCGTCGAGCGTGGGGCAGCCGGTTGCCACGCCCCGCGCTCGACGGCCCTGTCACCAGCGGGCTCCAGGAGGCAGCAACGCCTGGGAACGCCGCGTCGCGAAGCTTCGCATCACGCAAACTTAAGCGGGAATGACTCAACTATCCTGAGCGTTATGAAGATGGTACGACCAAAACGATCATCTTAGGATTCCGATGAACGCTGACCGCCTCACCGCTCGCTCGCAGGAAGCCCTGTCCTCCGCCGTCAGCCGCGCCACCGGTGACGGCTCACCGCTCGTCGACCCCCTGCACCTGCTGGTCGCCGTCCTGAGCCAGACCGGCGGGGTCGCGGTGGACCTGCTCGAGGCCGTCGACGCGCCTGTCGCCCAGGTGCGCGCCCGCGCCGAGGCGGCGGTCAGCCGGCTGCCGCACGCGACCGGCGCGTCCGTTGCCCCGCCGCAGCTGTCCCGGCAGCTCATCACCGTCCTGGACAACGCCGAACGGCAGGCGAACCGGCTCGGCGACGAGTACACCTCGGTCGAGCACCTGCTGGTCGCGCTCGCGGAGGAGGGCGGCGAGGCGTCCCGGGTGCTCACCGAGTTCGGGGCGAGCTCGGAGGCCCTGCGCGGCGCGTTCGACACCGTGCGCGGCGGCGTTCACCGGGTGACCAGCCGCGATCCCGAGGGCTCCTACCGCGCGCTGGACAAGTACTCCGTGGACCTCACCGAGCAGGCCCGCGCCGGCAAGCTCGACCCGGTCATCGGACGCGACGCCGAGATCCGCCGTGTCGTGCAGGTCCTGTCCCGGCGGACGAAGAACAACCCGGTCCTCATCGGCGAACCCGGCGTCGGCAAGACCGCGATCGTCGAGGGGCTCGCGCTGCGGGTCGTCGCCGGTGACGTGCCGGAGTCCCTGCGCGGCCGGCGCATCGTCTCGCTCGACCTCGGTTCGATGGTGGCCGGGTCGAAGCTGCGGGGCGAGTTCGAGGAGCGGCTGCGAGCCGTCCTCAACGAGATCCGCTCCGCCGAGGGCCGGCTGATCACCTTCATCGACGAGCTGCACACGGTCGTCGGCGCGGGCGCCGCCGAAGGCGCCATGGACGCCGGCAACATGCTCAAGCCCATGCTCGCCCGCGGCGAGCTGCGCATGATCGGCGCCACCACCCTGAACGAGTACCGCACCCGCATCGAGAAGGACCCGGCGCTCGAACGCCGCTTCCAGCCGGTGCTGGTCGGCGAGCCGTCGGCCGAGGACACCATCGGCATCCTGCGCGGGCTGAAGGAACGCTACGAGGTGCACCACGGTGTCCGGATCACCGACGCCGCGCTCGTCGCCGCCGCCACCCTGTCCGACCGGTACGTCAGCGGGCGGTTCCTGCCCGACAAGGCCATCGACCTGGTGGACGAGGCCGCGTCCCGGCTCCGGATGGAGATCGACAGCCGGCCGGTGGCGATCGACGAGCTCGAGCGCGCCGTCCGGCGCATCGAGATCGAGGACATGGCGCTGTCCAAGGAGAGCGACAGCGCGTCCAAGGAGCGCCGTGAGCGGCTGCAGCGCGAGCTCGCCGAGAAGCGGGAGGAGCTGTCCAGCCTGACCGCCCGCTGGCAGCGTGAGAAGAGCTCCATCGCCGAGGTGCAGAAGGCCAAGGAGGAGCTGGAGAACGCCCGGCGCGCCCTCGACCTCGCCGAACGCGATCTCGACCTGGCCAAGGCCGGTGAGCTGCGCTACGGCACGATCCCGACGCTGGAGAAGCGGCTCGCCGCGGCCACCGACGCGCTGCCCGGCGCGGGCGAGCCCGGCAGCGCCATGCTCAAGGAGGAGGTCGGCCCCGACGACGTCGCCGAGGTCGTCGCGTCCTGGACGGGTATTCCCGCCGGCCGGCTGCTGGAGGGGGAGACCACCAAGCTGCTGCGCATGGAGGAGGAGCTGCACGCCCGCGTCATCGGCCAGCACGCCGCGGTGCGGGCCGTCTCCGACGCGGTGCGCCGGGCCCGCGCGGGCATCTCCGATCCCGACCGGCCGACCGGCTCGTTCCTGTTCCTCGGCCCGACCGGCGTGGGCAAGACGGAGCTGGCCAAGGCGCTCGCGGACTTCCTGTTCGACGACGAACGCGCGGTGGTTCGCATCGACATGAGCGAGTACGCCGAGAAGCACTCGGTGGCCCGGCTCATCGGCGCCCCGCCCGGTTACGTCGGCTTCGAGTCCGGCGGGCAGCTCACCGAGGCGATCCGGCGCCGCCCCTACAGCGTGATCCTGCTGGACGAGGTGGAGAAGGCACACCCCGACGTCTTCGACATTCTCCTGCAGGTCCTCGATGACGGACGCCTCACCGACGGGCAGGGGCGCACCGTGGACTTCCGCAGCACGATCGTGGTGCTGACGTCCAACCTCGGTTCCCAGTTCATCGCGGACCCGACCCTGCCCCCGCAGGTGCGGCGCGACTCGGTCATGATCGCGGTACAGGAGGCGTTCAAGCCCGAGTTCCTCAACCGGCTCGACGACATCCTCATCTTCGACCAGCTCGACAAGGACGACCTGGCCCGCATCGTCGATCTCCAGCTCGACCTGCTGCGCGCCCGGCTGACCGACCGGCGGATCACCCTGACGGTCACCGACGCCGCCCGCTCCTGGCTCGCCGACGCCGGCTACGACCCGGTCTTCGGCGCCCGGCCGCTGCGCCGGCTCGTCCAGACCGCGATCGGCGACCCGCTCGCCCGGGAACTGCTCGCCGGCACCATCCGGGACGGCGACGACGTCCTCGTGGACGTCACCCCGAACCAGCACGGCCTGGCCGTCCAGAAAGCGTAGGCAAAAACCGTCACCACCCCGACGAAAACCACCTACAGGCCTCCGACCCGTAGGTGGTTTTCGTCGTCATGACGACGTTTTCGACCTACAGACGCGGAAGCCGTGGGGTGGCAAGGGCCCCTCACGGGGCCGTCACGGGGCCGTCACAGGGCCGAAAACCACCAGCGCTTTCCGCGCGGTAGCTATCCGAAATCGGCGATACACTCTCGGTCGTGCTGAAGCTGGTGGTCGCTGACGAGGTGCGGGCGGCGGTGGAGGCGGGGCGGCCCGTGGTCGCCCTGGAGTCGACGCTGATCGCGCACGGCCTGCCGCGCCCACGCAACCTGGAGGTGGCGGCCGATCTGGAAACCCTGCTCCGCGACCGTGGTGTGACACCGGCGACCATAGCGATGATCGACGGAGCGCCCACCATCGGCCTGGATGCCATCGAACTCACCAGAATCGCGAACACCCCGAATGTGGCGAAACTGTCGGTACGGGATCTGCCGGTCGCCTCCGCGCTGGGCCGCACCGGGGCGACCACGGTCGCGTCCACGTCCCTGCTCGCCGCCCGCGCCGGTATCAGCGTGTTCGCCACCGGCGGGCTCGGTGGGGTGCACCGCGGCTGGGCCGACAGTGCCGACGAGTCCGCCGATCTCGTCACTCTCGCAGGCACGCCGATAACCGTGGTCTGCGCGGGGGTGAAGTCGATCCTGGACGTCGGCGCGACCCTCGAACGGCTGGAAACCCTCGGTGTGCCGCTGCTCGGCTGGCGGACGAGTACCTTTCCGGGCTTCTACCTGTCCCGGACCGAGTTTGTCGTGGACTGGCGGGTGGATGCCGCCGCCGACGTCGCGACCGTCATGGCGGACGCGCGGGCGCTGGGCCTGCGCGCGGCCGTGGTCGTCGCCAACCCGGTGCCGGAGGCGGACCAGCTCGACCAGGAGCTGCACGACCGGGTCCTGGACGAGGCGCTGACGCAGGCGGCCCGCCGGGGGCTGCGGGGGAAGGCCGTCACCCCGTTCCTGCTGGCGACGTTCCACCGCGAGACGGCCGGCGCCAGCCTGGAGACCAACATCGCCGTGGTCCGTAACAACGTCACCGTCGCCGCCGACATCGCCGTTGCCTGGTCCGCCCACCCGACCGGCCCGGACCAGACATCCCCGGACCAGACATAGACCAGACATAAAGGCGCCGGCGGCCCCTGAGCAGCCGTACCGCTTTCGTGTCAGGCCTCCTACCTGCGACGATCGATTGTCGTGGACAGCGCGGAGGGGGTCCGGTGGGCAGGATCTGGCAGGCCGTGGCATGGTCGGCGGGGCCGCGTCTGAAATGGGCGCTTCTCCTTGGCTGGATCGTCATCGCGGCTGTCGCCAGCCCACTCGCGTTCAGGCTGTCCGACGCGCAGCGGAACGACGCCTCGTCCTTTCTGCCCTCGCGCGCCGAGTCCACCAGGCTGTTCGAGGCCCAGAAACTCCTGCCGGGCGGGGACTCYGTACCGGCGATTGTCGTCTTCTCTCGTGACCCTGAGCTGACGCCTACCGATCGGAAAGTGGTCGAGGAGGTCGGCCGCCGGATCGGTGAATTCTCCGAACGCCCGGTCAGCATGCCTATTTCCTCACCACGGGGAAATACCCTGCTACTCGCCGCCAGTATCGCCCAGAGCGCCGACGTCGTGGTGTTCACCGACAAGGTCAAGGAAATCCGGCGGATCGCCCGGGACGCGGCACCGCCGGGGCTCCAGACGTCGCTGACCGGGCCGGCCGGGCTGGTGACGGACACCTTCGAGGTGTTCAGCGGAGTGGAGACCAGGCTGCTGTTCGTCACCGCGGGAGTCGTGGCGGTCATTCTTCTGCTCGTCTATCGGAGCCCCATCCTGTGGCTGATCCCGCTACTGACGGTCGCTATCGCCGACCAGACCGCCACCGCTCTGGTCTATCTCGCGGCCGAGCACGCGGGGCTGACCGTCAACGGGCAGAGCGCGGGCATTCTGCGGGTACTCGTCTTCGGCGCCGGCACCGACTACGCACTGCTTCTCATCGCCMGTTACCGCGAGGAGCTGACCCGTCACGTCGATGCGCACGCGGCGATGCGGGTCGCGATCCACCGGGCCGGACCGGCGATCGTCGCCTCAGCCGCCACGGTCATCATCAGCATGCTCTGCCTGCTACTGGGCGAGCTGAACTCCAACCGTGGCCTCGGCCCGGTCAGCGCGATCGGTATCGCCGTGGCGCTGGTGACCATGATGACGCTGCTGCCGGCGGCGCTGGTCGTGTGCGGACGGAGGCTGTTCTGGCCGTTCATCCCCAGCTACGGCGCGCAGACGCGGGAGGAGTCCGGGACCTGGTCACGGATCGGTGCGACGATTGCCGCCCGGCCGCGCACGATCTGGATCGCCACCGTCCTGGTGCTGGCCGGGCTCGCGCTCGCGACCACACATCTGAACACCGGCCTGCGTCAGGACCAGGGATTCACCAGACCGATGGACTCGGTCACCGGCCAGGAAATCGTGCAACGCAGCTTCCCGGCCGGTACCACCGCACCGACATACATTGTCGCGAACGCCACCAGGGCGGACGAGGTACACGCGGCCATTGCGAAAAATCCCGCGGTCGCGACCGTCGTGGAAAGCGACCGCGGCGCGGGGCTGGTGCAGTTCCTCGTCATTCTTTCGCAGCCGCCGGACACGAAGGCGTCCTTCGACACGATCAGACAGCTTCGGGACACCGTTCACGCGATACCGGCGGCGGACGCGCTGGTCGGCGGRAACACGGCGGTGAACCTGGACGTACGCACCGCCTCCGTGCACGACCGGAAAGTCGTCATTCCGGCCGTACTGGCGATCGTGGTCGTGATTCTCGGGCTGCTGCTGCGGTCGGTGGTGACCCCGCTGCTCCTGATCGCGACGGTGGTGCTGTCCTTCCTTGCCGCGCTCGGCGCGAGCGCGCTGGCCTACGACTGGCTGTTCGACTTCGCCGGAGCCGATCCCGCCCTGCCGTTGTTGGGCTTCATCTTCCTGGTGGCGCTGGGTATCGACTACAACATCTTCCTCATGACAAGGGTCCGGGAAGAAGCCGGGAGAATCGGCACGCGGCCGGGGGTACGCCACGGCCTGGCCGTCACCGGCGGCGTCATCACCTCCGCCGGGGTCGTGCTCGCGGCCACGTTCTCGGCGCTGTTCATTCTCCCGCTCGTGCAGCTCGCGGAAGTCGGCTTCCTGGTGGCCTTCGGCGTCCTGCTCGACACGCTGGTGGTGCGTTCTGTTCTCGTCCCCGCGCTCGCCATCGACATCGGCCCGAAAATCTGGTGGCCCAGCCGGCTCGCGAAGCTGCCACCGGACCAGCCCACGACGGCGACCGACGTCGCCATCCGAGAAGCGGACAGCGACGCGGCCGCCGTTGGAACTCTTTATGGAGCCGCCGGCCGTACGAACACAATGCTCACACAGCCCTCGGACGAGTAGTTTTTACAGGACCTTTCGGATGGGCGACCGCTACCCAGCCAAAGCCGCCGGCTGGTCAGCCGAAGGTCGGGAACTCCGGGCCGAAGATCAGACGCCAGAGGTTGACCGCCTCCTCGTGCCGGCCGACCTGCTCCGCCTCGACCGCCTCGTCGGCACGGGCACGGGCGAAGGCCACCGGCTCCCGCAGCGCGTCGACGTCCTGCGGCTGCAGATAGGTCGACAGGTCGCCGCCGACCTCCGCGGGGTCGTAGGCGGCGAATCCCCTGCTCTCGATGTGCCGGAAGACCGCCGCCAGCCCCTGCCGGGTGTTCAGCCCACGATTGATCAGAACCTTGCCGGCGAGCGCCTCCAGATGGAAGGAGCGCAGCCGGCTGCCGTAGACCCGGTTCCAGGCCTTGAGCAGCCGCACGGCCGACGCGACCCGGGGGCCGGCGTCCGCCATCCAGCTGGCATGCCGCTCCGGGCGGGTCGGCAGCCAGCCGCCGACACAGTCCGGCATGACGTAGCCCGCCCGCGGATGGTCGAAGGCGGGCACCAGGTGAACGTCCGGCGCGCAGTTGTAGACGACGCGCATCGCCTGGCCGCGACTACCGATCATCTGGATGCGGTCGCCGCCGATCGCGTTACGGACGCGGAGCAGCAGATCGCGGGAGTCCCAGCGGAAGCGCTTCCAGGCGCTGTTGGCCGCGCTGAAGACCACGATGATGTCGACCTCGTCCACCGGGCGGATCATCGTGTCGCGGCCCGCGGAGCCGATGGTCGCCACTCCGACGAGCGGCAGCGCGCACCGCGGCGGGAAGATCGTCCGCAGGGCCTGCTCGGCGTCGTTGCGGCGGGCGTCGATGACCGCGCGGTCGTCGGCGTTGAGCCGGATCAGGTCGTCGAGCTTGGCAAAGGCACGGGCCGTGGTACCGACCAACAGGGGGCTGGTCATGCCACCGGTGATCGGCCCGGTGATCGGCCCGGTGATCGGGCCCGTCGGCGGGTTCAGCGGGCTGACGGCAGGATCGCCCGCGAACAGCGGGTTGTGCGCTCCAGGGCCGGACTCCTCCGAGCGGCGCCAGTGCGGCGGAATGATCAAATGGTCGTAGGTGACCTCCGAGGCACGCTGCCCGGGCAGTGATCCGTCCAGGGTTCCTGCGAACGCGGCTTCGCGTTGAGTTTCCACGCTCACTCTGAGAACCTCCCCAGCGCCTGCGCGCCAGCCGTACGCCCCCMATCCAGGACACGCGCGGCCGGTCAGCCGACACGGAGTTGCGAAGTGAGCGGCCAGCCTTACCACCCGATTCGCGACATCGCATCTTATGGTGCCGCATCCTGTCGGGCGGTGAACACCGGGGCCAGATCGGTCGCGTTACGTGACGAAAACAGCCGGATCAGGCAGCAGCTACCAGGCCCGGCAAAAGCGGGCCGGAGCAGGGATAACACAAAAACGATCAGTATTACAACACAATGATCAGAATAATAATGATCAGAATGGCGGCGGGCGATACCAGACCCGCCAGCCGTCGGGCAGGATGACGCTGGTGGGCACGAACGCGGTCGCGACGGCCAGCCGCTCGCTCGTCCGGTCGCCCAGGCGCAACCGGGCCTCAACCACGATCGGGCMGCGAAACTCAAGCCAGCCGGCCAACGCCCGCAACACCTCGGTGGCATAGCCGTGACGCCGGTAGGGCCGCCCGATGGACACCGACACCAGCGCGCGCCGGCCGAACGCGTCCACCGCCAGCAGCCCGATGGCCGCCGAGTCGTCACCACGGATCGTCCAGGTCATCACACCACGGCCGGCGCTGGCCCGGCGGCGCAGCGCGCGGCGTAACGCCTCGGTGGGATCACCGGTGACGTCGACGGTGATCCCCTGCACCTTGTGCAGATGGGTGCCCACCAGCAGCGGCCCAAGTTCCTCGGCGACGAACCCGGCGTTCCAGAMGGTCAGCGGAAGCGCGAGCAGACGCAGGGTCGTCAGGGTCGGCGCATCAGCCACGGCGGGCGGGCTCCGCGACGCCGAGCAGTCCCCGTTCCCGCAGCAGCGCCTCGGTGCGGGCCATCCCCTCGTCCAGGCCGACGCGCGGCTGCCAGCCCGTCAGCTCTCGGATGCTGGCGATCGAGTAGGTTCCCGTACGGGTCAGTTCGGCCAGCGTCAGCGGTCCGAGATCCACATAGCCGCGGGGATGCAGCCGCGAGGTCACCCGGCCGGACAGCCAGCCGCGTTCGGCCAGCAGCCGGTCGGTGGCGTCGAGCGCACGTACCAGCGCCGCCGGCACCTGTCCCGGCAGGGGCACGCCGGCCATCCGCGCGTACCGGCCGAAGAAGTCCGACGCGGTGACCGGCTCGCCACCGGTGACGTGCAGGATCTCACCGGCGGTCCGCTCGGCACCGGCGACGGTGACGACAGCCGTGGTCAGATCGTCGACGTGGATCGGGCTCAACAGCCCACGGCCGCCGTCCACCAGGGCGAAACGCCCCGCCCGCAGCAGCAGCAGCGGCCACAGCGTCCACCGGCCGGCCCGTGGGCCGTAGGCGTCGCCGACCCGCAGCACCGTCACCGGCAGCCCCCGGGCGGACGCGGCGAGCGCCGCCCGTTCGGCCGCGGCGAGCGCGTCCGGGCGCGTCAGACCGGTGGCCGTGACCGGCGCGCTCTCGTCCACCAGGTCCGGGAAGGAGGCGCCGAGCACGCTCACGCAGGAGAGGTGCACCACGCGGCCGACATCGGCACGCTCGCAGGCGTCCAGCAGTCCGGCGATGCCCCCGAGCGTCACCGAGCGTAGCTCACTGTCGGTGAGCGGTGCCAGACGTCGGCGCACGCCGGCGCGCACCGCGCCCAGCTCCCCGCCGCCGCCCGTGCCGACGGCCGCCGCGTGCACGACAAGATCGGCACCGACCAGCAGTTTGTCCAGATCCGCCGGCCGGGTGACGTCCGCCACGACAATGCCCGGGCCACGGCGGACATCGACCGGTATGACGTGGTAACCGCGTCGGCGCAGCTCGTGCGCGACCGCGTCCCCGATGAATCCGCCGGCGCCAGTAACGACCGCGCGAGCCACGTCCCCCCTCATCGCTTTCCTGGCAGCTCTGGAAGAGCCAACATCATAGGCGTCGCATCCCGTCACGTTCCGCTGTCAATACGTCGTTCGAGCGGCTCGACATCGACCCGACGTGACCGGAAAGCCAGACTAGCCGGTGATGACGGTCACAGCCGTCACGGCCCACGCCTGGATGCCACGAGCACGACCGTCCGGAAGCGGAGCGCGACAACCGCTGGAGCACCCCGAGCGCATCCGGACGACCACATCGGCCAGCACCCGTCGGACACCGGCCAGCACCCGTCAGGCACCGGCCAGCACCTGTCAGGCACGGCCTACGGCGTCCCGAAATCCTGCGTCCAGTAGGTGCCGTAGCGGCCTCCGGTGGCATAGCCCACACCGATCTGCTTCAACGAACAGTTCAGGATGTTCGCGCGGTGCCCGGCGCTGTTCATCCAGCCCCGCACCACTTCCGCGGGTGTGCGCTGGCCCGCGGCGATGTTCTCCGCCGCGGCGGAGAACTCGTACCCGGCCTTCGTTATGCGCTGGAAGGGCGTCCGGCCGTCCAGGCTGTCGTGGCTGAAGTAGTCGTGGGCGGACATGTCAGCGCTGTGCGCCTGCGCGGCCGTGATCAGCCGGCGATCCGTCGTGAGCGCCGCGCAGCCCGCTCTCGCCCGCTCGGCGTTCGTAAGCGCGATCACTTCGGACGCCTCACCCAGAAGCCGGTCGGACGGCGCACTCGTCACCGGCGTGACCGGGAGCGCCGGGGACGGTACCGGTGCCACCCGGGCCGGCACGGCTGATGTCGCCGGTGGTGGCGTGGCCGGGGTCGCCGGGGTCGCCGGCGTCACCGGGGCCGGGACGGCCGGCAGGTCGGCCGTGGGCTGCGGCTGGGTGGGCACCTGGGTGGCGGTCGGCCGCGGCGGCATGTTGACGATCCGTAGCTGGCTCGCGCGTATCGAGGGGGTCTGGGACGGATGGAACACGATCTCGGCCAGTGTGTAGGCGCCGTCGGGCAGCAGCCGGGTGTCCACGGTGGCCTCGTACGGGGCTGTGGGCGCCACCTGAACGTTCGTCGTGGGCCCTCGCAGGACGAACGCCACCCAGGTCCGGGTGTCCGCGGGAGCGGTGGCGCGCAGCCGCACGACGCCGCTGACGGTGCCGCGGTCGGTTGTCGGCTGCGCCGTYGACCGGGCGGCGAGCGCGAGCACGGCCGTCGACGACGCCAGTGCCGGGGCGGCGACGACCGACCCGTCCGTGCCGGCCGGGCTGGCCGGAGCGGCAAGTCGTGTCAGGAGCAGCACGGCTGTTCCGAGAACGCCGAGGACGACCGCCGGTACGACGGCAGGCCACCTCCGGCGGGCGTGGTCGTACCCGCGATGTCGATCCATGGAACCTTCCGTCCGGTCGGCCCCCCGCGCATGTCCCCCTCCGCCGGCCCATGGATCCGGGCCTACCGGACCGACCATCGGCCACCAAGGTCATTACCGTGTCGCCGTCGGTCGTCCAGCCGGCGCTCACAATAGCGAATAGCAGACAGAACGGGCCATCGGGGGCTGGGCGCGCGCCCACCGCCGCGCCGGTGAACGGCCCGACGGCCATCTTTTCGCCCGCTCCGGCGGAYGGCACCGGACGGTTCGGTCGCGTCACGCGCCCAGCCGCGACGGGAGCGCGTTTCGGGCACGGCGGGAGCAATGCGGCAGGGCATCGCGACAGGGACATGTGGCGGGTACACGTGGCGGGGCATCCCGGTAGGGCATGGCGGGGCATAAGGCCCGTAGTCGGGAACAAACCGGGCCACGGCCACGGGCCGGAGTACCAAAGTGCTGATAGAAGGCACCGCCCAGGTCGTACGGACGGCTCTCGACGCATTCGCGCGGGGCGCGGCCGAGTGCTTCCCGGTAACATAACCAGCCATGGCACCGGAAATCGCGATCGACGGTCCCCCGGTCGCCAGGGTGCGTCTGCCGGGCACGGATCGACGCGGGCCGCGGCCACGAGATCCACGCGATCGAGGATCCGCTGGATGCGCTCCCGCGCGGTGAGCGACGCGCCCGCGCCCGGGCCGACCACGGGCAACCCCGGCGGCGAGCGGGACGATGCCACCGGGTAGCCAAAAACCAACGGATGACACCGCTCTCGACGAGGCCGAGAGTGAGGACGACGGCATGGTGCACCAAGCCCGGCAGACCATCCGTACTCACCCGTTGCGGCCGTCCTACCGGACGGGGAGTGTTCGTCATACCCTTCGCGCAACTTCCCGGCACGGCACACGTCCGAATCGGTAAAATATCACCGAACCGGGCACGCCGCGCCCCGACTGTCCACAGGAGCCAGACCGATGCCCATTGCCACCCCAGATGTCTACGCCCAGATGCTCGACCGGGCCAAGACGGAGGCATTCGCCTACCCCGCGATCAACGTCACGTCGAGTGAAACCCTGAATGCCGCGCTGAAGGGCTTCGCGGACGCCGGGAGCGACGGTATCGTACAGATTTCCACCGGCGGGRCCGAATTTCTCTCCGGCACCAGGGTGAAGAACATGGTGCTCGGCGCGCAGGCCCTGGCCGAGTTCGCCCACCATGTCGCCAAGGCGTATCCGGTCAACATCGCACTGCACACCGACCACTGTCCTGCCGGCAAGCTCGACACCTACCTGCGCCCGCTGGTCGCGATCTCCAAGGAGCGGGTGCTCAGGGAGGGCCGCGAGCCGCTGTTCCAGTCCCACATGTGGGACGGCTCCGCGGTCGAGATCGAGGAGAACCTCAAAATCGCCGACGCGCTGCTGGCGGACACGGCCCAGGCGAAAATCGTCCTGGAGGTGGAGATCGGTGTCGTCGGCGGCGAGGAGGACGGCATCGTCGGCGCGATCGACGAGAAACTGTACAGCACGCCCGAGGACATGTGGCGGACCGTCGAGGTCCTCGGCGCCGGGGAACGGGGCCGCTACCTGGTCGCGGCAACCTTCGGAAACGTGCACGGGGTATACAAGCCGGGCAATGTGAAACTCCGTCCGAGCATCCTGCGTGATGGGCAGCAGTATGTCGCGCAGAAGCTCGGGCTGCCAGCCGACGCCAAACCCCTCGACCTGGTCTTCCACGGCGGGAGCGGTTCCGACCTGTCCGAGATCCGTGAAGCGGTGGATTACGGCGTGATCAAGATGAATGTGGACACTGACACCCAGTACGCGTTCACCCGGCCGGTCGTCGACCACGTCTTCCGGAACTACGACGGTGTCCTGAAGGTGGACGGCGAGGTCGGCGTGAAGAAGCACTACGACCCGCGCAGCTACGGCAAGGCGGCCGAAGTCGGCATGGCCGCCCGAGTCGTGAAGGCGTGTGAGGACCTGCGTTCCGCGGGACGCTCCCTCGCCAACTGACCCCGCTCGGACGGGACGGCTCCACAACACGCTCGCCAGACCGGGCTTCGTCGTCCGGCTGGCGAGCGTTCGCGTGTGGGCGTCAGTCCCCGGGCATCGGGTGGCCGTCACCCGTCACCCGTCAGCGGTCATTCCGCATATGGCGCGGGTTCCGGAAAGGTCGCACCATCGTCGGATCACGGGTACGGTACACACCGTCCTGCCGTTCGATGTGTCTTCAGCGAAATCAACGGTGTTCCGCGCCGCGTGCGCCCGGCCGGCCGGGCCCGGCCTTTGGCCCGGAGCACGCAGACCGCCGGCTCGCACACGGGTTCCTACCCGGATAATCTGGTTCCGATCGTCACCGCCACGACGGGATACCGAGTTTTCCTGGCAATAAAAGTACGATGAAAGCAATAAGCGCGCGTACCCGTGCGCTACCATCCGCTCCCGAGCCCCGGCAAGAGCTGTCGGCCCGATGTGCGCATCCTCACGAAGCGGATTCCCCGCTTGTTCGGCGCCCAGCAATTGTTGTTATGGTCTGCGCCGTGCTCGCGATACAGCGAACACACGTCGGGCGGCACGCCGAATCCTGCCCTCGTCCGACGAAAACCCAAACTTGTGGCAGGAACGGGGGACCCACTTCCGGGCGCCGATATCGGGCGTCCTCGGGGTGAAGCCGCAAATGCGGCCGGGCAGTCCCAGCCCGAACCCGACAGCTCACTTCGCAGGCGTGGGGAAGGGCATAAAACCAATATGTCCAGTGCACGTTCCCGAAATCGACATCACGAAACCGGCCGAACCCGGCTGGGCGCTCGKGCGCTGGTGGTCGCTCCCGCCCTGGCCGCGGCGGTCAGCGGAAGCATCGTGATGTCACAACCCGCCAGCRCCGCCACCACCTGGGCACAGCTACGCCAGTGCGAGTCCGGAGGGAACTACAGCACCAATACCGGCAACGGCTACTACGGTGCCTACCAGTTCTCGCTGAGCACCTGGCAGAGCCTCGGCTACACCGGGCTGCCCAGCAACGCCTCGCCCGCCACCCAGGACGAGGCCGCGCTGAGACTGGCCAACCGGTCCGGCTTCGGCCAGTGGCCGATCTGCGGCCAGGGGATGGGCGCCGACCAGCTGGCGGCAGGCGCCAGTTCGTCCGGGGCCGGTTCGTCCGGGGCCAGTTCGTCCGGGGCCAGTTCGTCCGGCAGCGGCTCGGTGAGCGCGGGTGGGTCGACCGGGTCGACCGGGACCCAGCGCTGGGTGGTGAGTCAGAGCGCGCAGCGTCTCGCGGACAACACGCTGTTCACCACCGGACTGATCTACCAGGTGCGCTCGGACGTACGAACCTGGCAGCGCCAGATGAACAGGCTCGGCTACCGGATCAGGATCGACGGCCGCTAYGGCCCCCAGTCCGCCTTCGCCGCCACCCTCCTGCAGGGCTCGCGGGGCCTGCAGGTGGACGGCATCTGCGGCCCACGAACCCGGGCCGCCACCTTCGGCTGAACGACCGGCTGAACAACCCGGCAGTCGAACGGCCCTCGACGCGGCCGGCACCGCCCACCGGCGGCCCGCACGGCCCGAAAACAGGCGGCCCACCCGTGGCTGGACATCCGACGGATCGGGCTGGAGCACCACGGACAGCACAGCCATGATCTCTTCTCGTGTCAGGCCTCCGGCCGCATCCGGGAGAACCCCGGATCCGGCCGGCCTGGGAGCCGATCCCGCAGGGTCGGGAACCGACCCGGACGATCCCGCTCCCCGGTGTGCTCCAGAAGTGACAATAAGCACATTATCGATACGCAAGAAGCTTTACCCGTCACCATAAGTCACAGAATCCAGAGAAGGTGACCCCGCAGCGAAGCTGGGTCGCACCGTCAGGTACGGTGACACATTCACGGTGCTTAGCCCATTCGGGTGATAGCGGTCACGTGGGTGTAGTTCATCCGACACCCCGATTTGCTTCGATAGAACCAGACTCGCTAGAGTCCTCCCCACTCGCCGGATCGGTGAGGCCGCCCGGACGGACGCCGAGTCCTGTCCCCGTTCGGTACGGCCCGAGCTACCGCGGAGCCACAAGGACAGGATCGGGGGAACCACCATCCGGACGTCCTCTCACGGAGTCCTTGGGGTAAAGCCGGCAGCGTCTCTCGGCGTCGCCGGCCGGGCTTGATTCCCGCCCRCACCCGACAGCTCACCTCGTAGGCGACGGGAAGGACCGACCCACATGCCGTCTGGTGGCAGGCACCGCGCCCCGCAACCTCCCTCCACCGTCATGAAGGTTCTGCGTACCACCGGTGCCGTAACGGCACTCGTGAGCAGCGGCCTGGCCGTCACGGCCGCACCCGCGAGTGCGGCGACCGCTGACGACTTCGCCAAACTCCGCCAGTGCGAGTCCGGTGGCAACTACCGGATCAACACCGGCAACGGCTACTACGGCGCCTACCAGTTCGACGCCAAGACCTGGCACAGCCTGGGCTACTCCGGTCTGCCCAGCGACGCACCGCCGGCGCTCCAGGACGAGGCCGCCTACAAGCTCTACAACGCCCGCGGCTGGTCCCCATGGCCGTCCTGCTCGGCCAAGCTGGGCCTGACCCGCACCGGCCCGGCACCGTCGTCGTCCAGCAGCACCGCCGCCCCCGCTCCCAGCAGCCCGATACAGCGCGCGATCACTCCGGTGCAGCCGGCGATGACACTGGAACGCGCCAAATCCCTGTTGAACTCGGAGGACTTCACCGGGACGGCACTGTCCACCGCRCTGGCCTGCGAGGTCCGCCCCGACGCCTACGTCTGGCAGAGCGAGATGCGCCAGAAGAAGTTCATCCTCCAGGTGGACGGACGCTTCGGRCAGGAGTCCCAGGGCCTGGCATCGCTCTACTCGTATCTGACCCGGGTGGACGACGGCAGCACCGGTGTGGTCGGCAAGAACCTCTGGGACGTCACCGTCACCGACCCGGCCGTCCTGTAGCATACCGGGTGTACCTTTTGCGCCATTTTGTAGCTTGAAACTTTGCGGCCAAAGGCTTTTACGGCCAAAGGCTACGGAACGTTCAACGCCGTTCCTTTGCCGCCGGGTCGCGGCCGGGTGACCTACCCGCCTCGTACCCCGATCAAGTGATGGACCTACCGGTTCACCCCCTCCCGGTGGGTTCATCATCTGACGGATTTCCCTCCCCCAGTTGGATGCGCGGCCGATCGGATCCGGCAGGATGAGCCCCATGACAACCTCGCCCGGACGACCGGATCTGCTCGGTGGCCCACCACCGGCCAGGCTCACCATCGATCCCGCCGCGGCGCAGGCGCTGGGCGCCGGCGAAGATCCGGAGACCGTTGCCAGCCGCTTTCCCGACTCCAGTCTCGCCTGGGCAACCCTGGCCGAACGCTCTCTCGACGCCGGCAGACCGGTAACCAGCTACGCCTATGCCAGGACGGGGTACCACCGCGGTCTCGATCAGCTACGCCGCGCGGGCTGGCGCGGGCACGGGCCGATCCCGTGGTCCCACGAGCCCAACCAGGGCTTCCTGCGGGCGATCGCGGCACTGGCCCGCGCGGCCACCGCGATCGGCGAGACCGAGGAGGCCACCCGCTGCCGCGACTTCCTCGCCGACAGCGATCCCCAGGCGGCCGGCGTCCTAGGGCTCAAGACCACCTGAGCCACTCGTGAGCATCGCCTCACCAGCGTGGGGTATCCACAGCCTGCCGGCAGGCTACTTACGTCCGATGTAAGTTACGTCCGATGTAAGTTACAGGTGATGTAGGTAGGGGCGGATGGCGTTCGTCAATCGCACCGAAGAGCTTGCCGCGCTGGAACGCTGGTGGGCCTCGACCGACCCACGGCCGGCGGTGGTCTGGGGACGGCGCAGAGTCGGCAAGACCGCCCTGCTGCACCGCTTCGCCGCCGGACGGCGGTCGATCTTCCATACCGGCGCCGGCCGCGCCGCCCCGGGTGAGCTGGCGCCGCCTGCGCCCGTGAGGAGATCCGGAACTCGCCACCCGAAACCCTTACCATCACAGTCAGCGACATCTTCTCCCCGCCCTGACGCTGCCGGGCTCCGGGACCGGTCCGCTGTCGGCAGGTCGGTGGGGTCGACGGGTCGGCAGATCGACGGGGACGCTGGAGCGCGTGGCGGGCACCATCCCGATCCATGACGTCCGTAAACCGCMTCGAATGGGCCGGTGTCTCCAGGATTTCCTGGGCGGCACGACAAACGATGTGAATCCAGGGTTGTGGCCGCGACACCGAATTCACATCGTTCGGCAGCCACAGCCACAGCCGCCGGAACAGTGGCCTTGTTGTTTGCCGATACCGGCTTCAGTACGGACAAGGCCCGATGTATGCAGATTCGGTGCATACCGTGCTTCCATGCCCTCTGCCGAACACGAATCCCCGGTCGCCCTGACCAAGCTCGACCCGGACCTGATGGCCTGGCTGTTGGCCACCGTGTTCAACGTAAAGATGCCCTAATACCATCACGCCCGCACGGAGGCCACCGACGTCCACGTCATGGTCCCGCGCACCTACCACGCCGACGGCATGGTGCTGTTCTGTGATCCGATGGACCGRCCGCTACTGGCTGCCGTGCTGGAGGTCCAACGCGGCCGGGACCTCGCCAAACAGCGGACCTGGAAGCTGTACGTAGCCCAGCTGGAAGCCGAGCTGGACGTCGACACGGCGCTCGTGATCTTCTGCCCCGGCCCGGCGACAGCCCGCTGGTACCGGCGCCTGCTCCCCTCGGACGGGCCGAGCGGCCTGCTGCTCCAGCCGTTGATCTTTACGCCGGGTGACGTGCCGCTGGTGGTGGACGTGGAGCGGGCCCGGGCGAACCCGGCGCTGGTGGTGCTCTCCGCGCTCTGCCACGGCGGTAGCCCCGAGGTGGACACGGCGTTCCCGGCGCTGTTGGAGGCGTTGCGTTCCGTGGGCCCGAAGAAAGAGATCTTGTACTATGACGTTGTACTGGCCGGGCTGCCCGGAGCGGCCCGGGCCCGTCGGGAGGCTTTCATGACCACCACCGCCGATTACGAGTACCGCAGCGAACTGTTCCGCAACATCGCCGCCCGGCGGGATGGGGATGCGGTCCTGACCGTGCTCGACACGCGCGGCGTGCCAGTGCCCGAGGCTGTGCGCGAGAAGATCCTGGCCTGCACCGAGCAGGCCCAGTTGAAACTCTGGCTGCGCCGCGCGGTCACCGCTGCCACCGCCGCCGACGTCGTCAACGAGTAGCGCACCCAAGCGATCATCCCACCTACCCGCCGCCGGTGGCCCAGCCCTTGGCGAAGGTCTCTGTCTGGGTTGTGACGAGGTCGGTCGCATTCCGCACCGAGGCCGGCGGGCGGCAACCGTTCTGTTGACCTGCCCTGTCTACGAGAACGGCGGATCACACGGGCGACCGCTTCTCCTCCCCGTTGCTCCACCCATGGGCTGGGACAATGGATCGCATGGCCGACACCATCCCGATCTACGGGGTCCGCAACCGCGTTGAGAAGAACGGGCCCGCGATCCGCGACGCGCTCCGTCCAGACGATCGCGACATGTTCGTGGCGGAACTGCGGATCGCRCTGGCGGAGGCGGACAACACCCTCAACCTCGACCCTGTGAACGCGGTGATCGACAAGTGGTGGGGGCAGGCGGTGCTCACCGCCAACCCAGAGATCGAAGCCGGCGCTCTCGCGGACCGTCGACGCATAGCGGCTGGTCAACGACCCGCGCCGTCAGGACACCTATAACAAGCGCACCGAACTGTGGCGGGCGGTCTTCGGGTACGGGCTGCTGACATACAGCATCGAAGACCGATGGATCACCATCACCGTGCTCCGAGTCACCTGGATCGGTTAAAACACTGATCAAGCAGCATGAATCCCATTCACAACCTGATTAAGCAAACCGGCTTCTGTGACAGGAAGGCAGTTCATAGGCAGTAAAATCAGAAGAGTAGAGTATGGCTTTTTCGGGATGACTACCCGGCTCCTGGCCTGCGCCACCATCGAGCGCTGGCATCGGCTGGACCCATCAGGTGTCCCCGCATGCCCGCTTTGGGAACTCTGTGACGACACGCAGCCAACGAGGCCCGTCAGGACCGCTGGCCGACGCGCCGATCGTGCGCAGCCGCCACCCCCACGCCGGTTGCCCGACCACGGTGAGCCCGAAATGCTCGGCCACGCGTGCGAGGTTGCTGCGCATCCACTCCCGAAACCGCTCGTCCGCCTGTTCGACGTCCATGTCGCGCTCAGCCGTCATCGCCACCGTCATCGCCACCGCCGTCGACGAGGTGGCGCAGGTAGGCGCTCGGGTTGTCCAGGTAGCGCCGCCAGTGGTCCACCAGTTCCAGCTTCTCCCACCGAGTGCGCCGGAACCCGTGCTCGCCTATCTCGATGATGTCCGCATCCGGGGTCGCGGCCAGGATCGGGGAGTGTGTCGCGCAGATCACCTGCGCCCCGGACCGCCCCAGCTCGTACATACTGAACGGGTGGCCGTAGGGAACGCCCCGGGGGGGCGGCCATCGGCGCTATTGTGCTGGTCCCGGGGACGTGCGCCGGGGCTTTGCCATGGGCGAAAGCGAGTCCGGGTCGACGCGCTCCGGGCGGCCGTCACGCTCGGATGGCGCGGGTGGCTTCTCCCGCCGGTGCTCAGCGGTGGTGGACGTCGCGGCGAGGGTCGATGGCGACGACCGTGACGGTCATCGCTTTGTCGTCGATCCGGTAGATGACTCGGTAGGTCCCGCGCCGCGCGCTGAACCGGTCGTCCAGCGGCGGCATGAGCGGCTTACCCACCCGGGTAGGGCGCCTCCAGAAGCGGCCCGGTGATCAGTTCGTAGACCGCCGCGGCGACAGCCTGAGGAAGACCCTCGCCCAGCGCGCGGCGATCCGCTGGGGACATCTGGAGGACGTAGCGACCGACAGCACCGGTCACGCGGTGCCGAACAGGCGCCGCATGTCCTCGGCCAGCTCCTCCGCCGTCACGATCTCACCACGCGCAAGTTCGGCATCCGACTCCGCGAGCTGACGCATCGTCAGCGGGTCGCTGAGGATCGCAAGCGTCTCCTCAAGCCGTTCCAGATCCTCCACCGCGACCAGGATCGCGGAGGGGCGCCCGTGCACGGTGACGGTCACCCGCTCATGGTGATCGTGCACGCGACCGACCAGTTCGAACAGGCGGGCCTTGACCTCACCCAACGGCAACATCGCCATAGCCAGAAGTATGACCAACCCCAAGCGCGTACCGACCGCACCGAACACTCACCGACACCAACCCCACGCCAACCGCAACTCCAACGCCTTTGCAACTGAGACCGGAAATAAGACCAGATGATGCGCTAGTGCTGTGGCCCGATACGTTCAC
>NZ_MOME01000050.1:0-10448 GCF_001983005.1 Protofrankia sp. BMG5.30
GCGCACCCCGAGCGGTTCGCGCGCCGGCCACGGCCACCCCGTCTACCCGAGACCGTGTGGATCAACCAGCCAGTCCCAAGCCAACCGAGTAACGACCAACTGTCTCATTTGACTTGACATCTACCGCTCGGCACGCCGTCCAGGAACGTCCACTGATGTCCATCAAGCCAGGCCAAGGCCTCCGTGATGTCCACTGGCGTCCGACCCGGTTGCAGTACAATTGCAGTACTGCGACTCGGCCGGCGATGATTACAGAGCGTTCGGCAGACCCGTCGATCCGCGAGTTCCGTGAATGTCTATGGTCACCGGCTGCCCCAGACCATCCATCCGTCTGCTTGTCATCCGTTGCCGTCTGTGCTAAAGCGCCGACTCGACTGGAGTCGTCCGCTGGTCATCTGAGCCGTGTCCGTAGCGCTGCGACCAACCGTCTCTCCAAAAAATCAACACTCGCACGTCGCGTGCTGCGAGACGCGCGTCGGCGAGTCTCCCACGACACACGCTCGGCCAATAAGAGGGCGGTACTGGACGAGTCTTCGTATCGTCTACACAAAGGCGACGCTCCTATGGATATCATCTCTCGGACGTCGTGCGTACCGAACGGGGGCCCTCCATGATCGACATGTCTACCTGGCCAGACTTGGAGGTAGACGTGATCGACACGTTGGTGCTCGACAAACGCAACGTTCGGCTTACCGCTACACCTGTCGGCGCAATCGAAACAGACATTATTGCAGACCTTTTTAAAAACGAACAGGCGTTCAGTCTTCTTGAGGCTATCGTTAAGGTCGGGTATTTGACCCATGAAGTTCCTATCGTCGTTCATCGGCGGGAGGGTTTGGTCGTAGCGGAGGGAAATCGCAGGGTCGCTGTTCTGAAAGCGATTCAGAATCCCTACCTGGCGGCGGGTTATGAGACTCGAATTCTTCGATTGGTTCGAGATCTTCCGAATAGGGATAACCTCAAGAAAATCACGGTAAAGGTAGCGCCAAGCCGAGACGACGCCGATCAACTTATCGCGGCCTTGCACACGAGTAATCCCCGCAGGGCATGGAATCCTGACCGTCAAGCCGATTTTTTTCAGGCTCAGGTCGACGCAGGGCGAACCCTCGCGGAGCTAAAACAGCGGTACCCGACGGTCGAGGTTGGCAAATTCGTCTTTAGAGCCAACTTTCTCAATGCTTTCAGGTCTGTCGAATTTGCGGACAGCTCACTAACCGACTATGCACGAGACAAATCTAACAGGCGCATAACGGCAACCTTGGCGCGACTGTACGAGTCGTCCCCGTTCCAAGCTCTACTGGGCCTGAAGCTAGATGAGGTCTCAGGCCGACTGCAGATGACCGTTGATGCGCGCACTTTTGCGAAGATCGCCGAAGTAATTGCTAACGGGATTCGAGAAGGCGACCTTACGACGCGTACCCTAAACAAAACAACGAGCCCGCGCTACGAGTCGCTTCTAGAAGAGCTAGAGGAAATTCGTAATCTGGGTATGGTAGGCAATGATGACTCAGAAGAGAACATTGGGGATGAAGGGATTGGCTCCTCGCCAACAAACAGCGATTCGGATACAAATCCCGAGCCAAAGAAAAAGAGATCAGGGCGAAGGGACGCTGGAACTCCCAATCCCAAAGCTGGAGATGAGGCAGAAAGCGGAAGCAAGGTTTCTCCACCTGAGTCTCCCAAGCCTAACCCTCGTCGTCCAGCACGGTCAGCCGTTCTTGAGACTAGTCAGCTAGTTGTACCTCCTACTTACCCTGAGGCAATCAAGAAGATTCTATTCGAGCTTACAAAGCTACAAGTAGAGAAGTTTCCGAACGCTATTTTCGATCTGATGCGGACTTTCTTGGAGAAGGTTATTAAGGCATACGCCGATTCGCTCGGCGAGGATATTCGTCAGACGCACAACCAGAGGGGCTACGTCTATCTTAGCCACTGTCTAGACTGGTTGGACGATCATTACGAAAAAAACGGCCCCCGTCAGCTAATTCAGGTAGTCCGCAAGGTGAAAGGGGGCAAGTTGAACGGGTATATTGCATCTCAAGACCACTTGAATGCGATAAATCATAATCATGAGATCTTTGCCACGCCAAGTGACGTCCGAGAGTGCTGGGATGTCATAAGCAGTATTCTACGAGAGATCCTCAAGCCATGAGTAGTCGGCGAAGCTCTGGCGGCCTGCTAAGGCGTCCGATAATCTCACCATTGCGCTACCCGGGCGGCAAAGCCTCTCTTTATCTCAGGCTGGCGGACCTGATCCGCTCARATCGGCTATCGTATGGCACGTACGTCGAGCCATACGCAGGAGGTGCCGGTGCGGCACTGGCACTCCTAGTCACTGGTCAGGTACGTCGAATCGTAATCAATGATTTGGATCCTGCTGTCTACGCTTTTTGGCGAGCACTTAAAGAAGATCCTGAATCCTTTAGTCGTCGAATTGAGAATGTAGATCTAAGCGTAGGCGAATGGCGTAAGCAAAAAGAAATACAGACTTCTGTAGACCGGAGCGACTTCCAAGCTCTAGGGTTTTCCACCTTTTACCTCAATCGTACGAATAGATCGGGCGTCCTGAATGGTGGTCMGATCGGAGGCCTTGATCAGTCTGGCCCTTATAAGATCGATGCACGCTTCAATAGATCGGATCTGGTCGAGCGCGTTCGGCTATTTAGCCTACACTCTAAAAGAATCACTGTTCTGAACCTTGACGGACGAGAAGTGATTCGTAGGTATAGTCCTCGCGACGACGTTTTCGTCTATGCCGACCCCCCCTATTTCGAGAAGGCGGGATCACTGTATTTGAACTCCTTCTCCGAGGCCGWTCATGCTGCGCTTGCCAAGTGTCTGAATTCTCGGGCATCAGCTATCTGGCTCTTGACATATGACAACTCGCCAAAGGTGGCGGAACTGTATCCTGATCRCCGCCGTACGATTTTCAGYCTAAACTATTCGGCACATCGAATTGCTCGTGCAAAGGAGGTGATGGTTTACTCAGACGCTCTCGCGTTAGTTGCGAGTCAGCAGGCATTGTGGTCCGAGAATGAGGCGTGACCGTAATGAACATGATGGAATTTCGTGCGTACCTCTTTTTCATCGTTCTGCAGCGGATCTGCGCGGTGCGAGCGGGCCTGGACAGGTAGTCCCAGGGCCTCGGTCGACCTGAACGCCGGCGTTCCCCTAAGCCTTCGATTTCTGTGTTCCGCGGTGCGGGCTGGCGACGCACCGGCGAGCACGGCCGTCCACGGCCGCGCGCAGCCGTCGTGCGGCGCGGCCGGCACCGCGTCTTGATCCTAAATCGGCTAATTCGGCAGTCTGCTGGCTTATCGCCGGATGGGTCAGAGAGTGCGGGGTTCGTCCTCGGTGACGGTTCCGCCGATGTCGGCGTGTCCGGGGGGGCCTGGGCGGGCGTGGATGATGGAGCCTTTGYCGTGGTGGAGGGTCAGGGGGCGGCCGAGGGCGGCGGTTAGGCGCATGGCGCCGGATCCGCAGGCTTCGTCTTCGGGGATGCCGACCCGGTCGGCGAAGGTCCGTACTCGGATGGTGCCGGCGTCTTCGTCTTCCCATGCCCATAGTTGGGTGAAGTCCTGGCCGGGGTGTAGGGGGCCGGTGAGGTCGTCGACCTGTTTGGGGTCGTCGAGGCGTTCGTGCCACCACGGCGGGGTGGATGCCAGGGCGGCGCGTACCCACACGCCGTTGTCGTCGGTCCAGGTCCGGGCGTCGCCTCCCTCGGTGCGGAGCACGTCTTGTGGGGTGCCGTGGATGCGGCCGAGGAACCAGGCGGCGCCGACGGCGGGATGCCCGGCGAAGGGGATTTTCGTGCGGGGGGTGTAGATGCTGATCGTGGAGGTGGCGGTGTCGTCGATGAAGACGGTTTCGCTGTAGCCGAGCCGGGCGGCGATCTCCTGGCGGTGCGCGGGGTCGGGGACGGTGGTGGCGGCGTCCTCGACGACTCCGAGGGGGTTACCGTGGTTACCGGCCTGGTCGGTGAACACCCGGACGACCCGTACTGTGACCACCGCTGGTGTCTCCCCTCGGCTTTCCACCGTTTCCCGCGTCGGGGTCATCCTGCCCGTTGGGTGCGGGTTGTGTCCGGGGAATGAGCGGTTCGGGAGCGCGTCGGGAGCGGCCCTCTACGTCTACGGCCGGTGTGTCAGAAGGCGGCGATCTCGTGGCGAAGGTCGGCGGCGGTGGTGGAGGTGCGGTAGCGGGGGGCGTCGAGTAGGGCGGCGATGCGGTCCAGGCGGCGGCGGTGCCAGGACACCCGTTGCTGTGGGGGGATCGTCAGGACCGGTCGAAGGGCGTCGGTGACGCCGTCGATGTTGCCGCGGAGCAGGCGGGCGGTTGCCAGGTAGACATGCGCGAGGATTTCATCCGTGACGAACCGTTGGTCGGCGGGTCCGGTGCTGAACAGGGTGATGGCGGTGGTGATGGCTTTTTCGGCGTCCGCGGCGCCAGTGCTGTCGGGAAGCCAGATCAGGCTTCCACCGGCGTAGTAGTGCTGCATGGCGCGGGGGAAGGTGAACAGCCCGGTTTCGATGTCGGATGGTGGGGTGTCGTGGTCGCTGGCGTCGGCCGCGGCGGCGAGTGCGGCGCGGGTACCGGGGATGTCGCCGAGGTGGGCCAGGCATTGTGCTTCGCCGCTGACGATCCGGGCCAGGCCCGCGCCGGTGGGACGCAGTGCCATCCCGGCGTGGATGTATTGGAGGGCGTCGCGGTGCCGGTTCGCGAAGCGCGCGATCAGGCTTTGGGTGCCTCGCGCCCATACCGCAAGGCCGGTGTGTCCGGCGAGGTCCGCGCACATCAGGGCGGCGCGGGCGTGGGTCATGGCCGGGCCGGGTTTACCCAGGTCGATGGCGCCGTAGGCGAGAATCCCGGAGAGCTGCCCGGCGATCAGGTAGAGGTCGTGGATCTGCGCGGGCCGGCGGGCCTGGTCGAGGACGGCCAGGACCCGGGTGCGGGTGTCGATGCTGTCGGCAAGGACCGCCTCGGGGGGTCCGGCGATGTAGTCGAGGGAGAGCCGGGCGACGTCGTCGGCGAGCTGGTCGAGAACGAGTGGGTCGACGGTTGCCGCGCCGAGCCGTTCCAGGATGGCGGCGGACTGGCGGGCGGCGGCGGTGACCAGGGTGTCGGGGGCCATGTCGAGTCCGGCAGCGGCCGGGATCGCGAGGGACACCGTCCGGCGGGTGGGCAGCGTTTCGGTGGTGCTGGTAGCCGGCGGGGTGTCCGGGCTGGTCTTGTCGCTTTCCAGGCCGAGCCGGGCGCGGGGGATGTTCAGGCCGCTCGCGAACCGCTCGAAGACGGCCAGGGTCATGACCTGCCGTTTGCCGTTGCGGATCTCGCTGATGTGGGACTGCGGCATGCCACAGGCGGTAGCGATCTGCCCCTGGGTGGCACCGGTCCACTTCTGAAAGATTTTCAGCACCGCGGCCATGTCGCGCTGCTCCAGGGCGTGGGCCATCTCGGGGCGGTCCCACAGACCGGCGGGTGCGGCGGGGAGTTCGCGGTTACGTGATGTCACGGCTGCCTCCCGGGCGGGACAGGGGGACGCGGCGGGTTTCAGGCTGTGCACTGTCCGCCAGTGTAACCACCGGGTGTATACGGCCGGCGACCTTTTCAGCGCTCGTGTAGCTCGTAATCGTGGCCGGTGGCCGGTCCGCTCCGGGTGGGAGAGCGCTGCTTTCCGGGCGGGCTGGGCCGGTGTCCCAACAAGGGGAAAACGACCACGAGACGGGGTGCGGCCGGTGACGGCAACCACGACAGGCCCAGCGGACGACGGAAACGCGGAGGAACGGCCATCGGTGCTGTACGGGGTGGTGCGGTTCGAGCCCGGTGGGGAACGCCGGGTCCGCGATACGACGATCACGTTTGATTCGGCGGCGTCGGCGGAGGTGTTCGCGGTGGAAAGCGGCTGGCACGACTATCAGGTGACCCCGCTGTTCTTCTTCGTCGACCGTGCCACGGCGCCGGCGGCGGGCCGGCTGCTGCTGGGGGCGGCGCTGGCCCGGTCGGTGCGGCGGGCCGGCGGCCGATGAGCGGCGGGGAGCACGCCCGGGTCACCGCGCACGGGGACATCCACGCGATCACGATTTTTCCGGCGGATCGTCCGGTGGACGTGCTGGATGCCTGGGCTGCACTGCCGGACGGGGTGGGGTTCGCCGACGCGTTCGGGGATGTGGAAGTGACGTTGGTGTTCCGTCCGCTCGGCGACCTGCTGCCGCCGGGGCCGCCCGGCGGGATGTCCGGCGCGCCGGATTGAGCGTGCAGGCGGCCGGTGCCGTCCCGCGATAAGCGGTGGCGGCGGGGGCTGGGGTGGTGTGCAGGGGTCAGGATCCCGCAGGCGGCAATGCCCGCCCCGGGGTGCTGGCCCCTTTACCTGTGGGCGTGCGCGGTGACGAGTTCTTCGACCGTGGCCAGTCGGAGGCTGAGGTCGGCAAGCTGTTGTTCGATGCGGCCGATACCGGCGAGGATCTCCCGTTCGATGGCCGGCGGTGCCGTGCCGGTCGGGCTGGTCCCGGCGGTCAGGACGCGGATCAGGTGGTCGTCGGGCCAGTCAAGGGCGTGGGCGACCGCGGTCAATGTGGCGTTCTGGACCCGTCGGCCGTGCGCGCCGTGCTGGATGCGGCGCAGGGTGGCCACCGACACCCCGGAGGCGTCCGCGAGTGCCTTCTGTCCGATCCGCTGCTGGGCCATCCGGCTGTTGACCGCGTCGGCGACCGCGTTCCAGTCCTCGTCGGGGCGGGGGCTGCGGGCGGTGTGCACCGGAACRCCGTTTGACATATAGCAAAGGTAACCCGGCTGACCGTGCCGGCGATACTGATCTTCCGGGGGGTGCCGTCGAGTATCCGGTGGCTGTATACACCGGCTGGAAAGCGCTTGGCGAGCGCTTTGTAAGCCGTGCACTGTATGTCCTGCAACGACCGACGGCCGGCACCCGCCGGCACACTGACAAGGTGGGACGAGGTGACAACGGCGATGGCGGTACCGCAACGGATTCCCGTGGCGTTCACGGACGTGTTCCCGCACGGCGCCTACGTGCTCGGGGTGGAACCGGTCAACGACTTCGACAAGGCGAAGGCGGGCCTTCCGGATGCGCAGGAACGGGACAAGGTCACCGGCGAACTGGTGTGGGCGGTACGGGTGATGGACGCCGATCCCAACGCCCGTGCCGGCTCGGCGGAGGTGAAGGTGAAGATCGCTGCCGGGGTGCGGCCGGTCCCGCCGGAACCGCTGGCGGGCACCCCGTTTCGGCCGGTGGAGTTCGACGGGCTGACCCTGACCCCGTACGTGAACACGAACGGGCAGAAGCCCCGGCAGGCGTATTCGTGGTGGGCGACCGGGATACGGCCGGTACGCACCGGCTCCGGGCGGGCGGCATGACCGGGCCAACAGCCACCCCGGACGCCGGTGGCGGGCGGGGGCCGGTCGGGTCGCACGGGCATATCAGCGTGCACATCGGATCGGGCTGGTCGGCCCGGTGCTTCACCTACCCGCACGAGCGGCCGATCCTCGCGGTCGATGCCGACCACACCCACCTGTCCCTGTCCGCGACGGACGACGCGGTAACCGTCGATCATCTCGCGTTCGCGCGGGCGCTGGTGCGGGCCGCCACCGACTATCTGCACGAATGCGAACGGCTACTGACAGGCCGCACCACCGACGCTTCGACGGGCGATACCGCAACCGCGGCCTGAACACGCTTCTCCCGGGTACCGGAACGGCCGTCTGAGCCTTCTTGTCGCTCCACCGGCTCTGACCCGCCGATTTCTCTTCCTTCCGCTCCTTTTTCGTGTGATGCAGGGTGGGTGTGATCTGTCATGGCCAGAATCAACGGCTCCCGGCCGTTTCCCGAAATACCGACCCGGCATCCGAAAGTCGACGTACCGCTGTGGGTCGTGCTCGCCGGGCTGGCCGGGCGGATGTGCGCCCGGCTGGTGCTCTTCCTGATCCGGCATCCGGTGCTGGTGGGCCTGCTGCTGACAGTGCTGGTGATCCGGGACCGGTACGGGGCGGCCGGGCTGGGCCTGGCCCTCCTCGCCGTCGTCGGGCTGGCGGTGGGGTGGCGGCTGGCGCACCGCCGGTCGTTCGCCTGGCTGACCCGCTGGCTGCACGGCCGGCTGCGGCTGCTGGCGGTCTACCGGTGGCGGTGGCGGCCGGTGATGGTGCATACCGGGCTGGCGATCCGGGTGCCGGTGTCCAACGGCGACCGGGTCGCCTTCGCCGAAACCTTCCCCCGGATCCGCACGATCCGCTCCGACCGGTGGGCCGACCGGCTACGGGTCGAACTGCTCTACGGGCAGACCCCGCAGCAGTGGGCGGAGCAGGCCGAGGCGCTGCGGCAGGCGTTCCGCGCGCAGGCATGCCGGATCCGCGCCGATCGGGTGGGGTACATCTGGGTGGAGTTCACCCACCGTGACCCGCTCGCCGGCCTCGTCCCCCCGGCCGACATCGATGGTCCGGACGCGGACGGCGGAGACGGTGACGGTTGGGATGACGACGCTCCGGTGGACCTGGCCGGGATTCCAGTGGGCCGGCGGGAGGACGGCCAGCCCTGGCGGCTGCCGGTCCGCGGCGCCCATGTGCTGGTGGCCGGGGCCACCGGGGCGGGCAAGGGCTCGGTGMTCTGGGCGACGATCCGCGGGCTCGGCCCGGCGGTCCGCGCCGGCCTGGTCGAACTGTGGGTCGCCGACCCCAAGGGCGGGATGGAACTCGCGTTCGGCCGGGACATATTCACCCGGTTCGCCACCGACACCGCCGGCATCGCCGACCTGCTCGACGACGCGGTATCGGTCATGCGCGGCCGGGCCGGACGGCTCCGCGGGGTGACCCGGCTGCACACCCCGACCGCCGACGAGCCACTGATCGTCGTGATCGTCGACGAGCTCGCCGCGCTCACCGCCTACGTCACCGACCGGGAGCTCAAGCGGCGGCTGGCCGCCTCGCTGCCGCTGCTGCTCTCGCAGGGCCGGGCACCCGGCGTGGTGGTGATCGGGGCGGTGCAGGACCCGCGGAAAGAGGTGCTCCCGTTCCGGGACCTGTTCCCGGTCCGGGTCGCGCTGCGGCTGACCGAACCCGACCAAGTCGACCTGGTCCTGGGGGACGGCGCCCGCGACCGCGGGGCGCGGGCGGAGGAGATTCCCGAGGGGCTGCCCGGGGTGGGCTATGTGCTGGCCGACGGGCAGGCCGACCCGGTGCGGGTGCGGGCCGCCTGGATCGACGACGCCGAGATCTCCCGGATGGCGCACCGCTACCGGCCACCGGTGACCGGTCAGGTCGTTGGTCTGGACGATCCCAGCGGCGGGTGGACTCCGGACGTCGACGGCTGGGCGGCATGAGCGGACCGGACGGCTACGCCCCGGTGTTCGTGCTGCCGTTGTGCTCCTGGTGCCGGCACCTGTGGGCGGCGCACCGGGCCGGCGCCGGCTGTCGGGTGCCGGTCGGGCGGGGGCGGGTGTGCGGCTGCCGGGAACCGCCCCCCGGCCACCCGCCCGACCCCGACCCGGCCGGCGACGGCCCGGACCACGACAACCACGACCAGGATCAGGAGGAGCGGGCCGCATGACGCACGGAACGGACCCGGCCGGCCGGCTGGCGGCGCATCCGGACGGTCCGACCGGCACCGTCTCGACCACGGACCCGGCGGCGGGGAGCCGGGCGGCGCGGCTGCGGCTCCCGCTGGCCCGGCAGGTCCTCGAGGCGGTCGCGGTCGACAACGGGGTGTGCCTCCGCCCGCTGGCCATGCGGAGAATCGACCTGACCACCGGCGAGACGGAAACCGTCCCGGTGCCGTGCGGGGCCACGCTGGCGAGTAAGTGCCCGCCGTGCGCGGACCGGGCACGCAAACTGCGGATGGCGCAGTGCAAGGCCGGCTGGCACCTCGACGACGAACCACTCCCCGACCCCGACCCGCCGACTGACGACGCGAAAACCCTCGTCCAGCTCCGCGCGGATCTCGAAGCCGTCCGCACCGACGCGGTGACCAGCCATCACATCGAGCAGATCACCGAAGCCGACGATCTGATCTCCCAGGTGGACGCCGCGTTGACCGATCTTGGTGTGCGCGGCACGACCGCGCCGGAGGACCGGGAGCGGCCCCGGCGGACCCGGTCGACCCGGCGCAGGCAGGACGCCCCCGACCTGCCCCGGCTCCCCGTCGACCGGCGCACGGTGGGGCGGACGTTCACCGCACCCGACGGGACGGTGTGGCGGCCGTCGATGTTCCTGACGTTGACCTGCGACAGCTACGGCCGGGTGACCAGCGACGGCACCCCGGTGGACCCGACGTCGTACGACTACCGGCGGGCGGCCCGGGACGCGATCCACTTCCCGAAGCTGCTCGACCGGTTCTGGCAGAACCTCCGCCGGGCGGTCGGCTGGGACGTGCAGTACTTTGCCGCTCTGGAGCCGCAACGGCGGCTGGCGCCGCATCTGCACGCGGCGATACGCGGCACGATCCC
>NZ_MOME01000006.1:0-34628 GCF_001983005.1 Protofrankia sp. BMG5.30
CGACCAGCACGACACCGGCGACAACGCTGGCGACAGCGATCCGCCGGCGTCCCCGCGGGCCCGGGGCGTCGTAGAGAACCGAGCGGCTCACCGCGCCACCCGCAGCCGTTTCTCCGCCGCCAGCACGAGCAGGCCGGCGGGGATGACGATGACGAGATAGCCGATCACGACCCCGGCGTAGACCGGCAACGCGGGTTCCCCCCGCGCGCCGTTCAGCGTGCTCGCGACGCTGTAGAGCTCGCCGCCGACGCCGAACGCGCCGACGATCGCGGAGTTCTTCACCATCGCGATCCCGACGTTGCCCAGCGGAGGGATGACCGCCCGGATCGCCTGCGGCAGGATGACCAGCCGCAACGACTGGCCGAAGGTGAGGCCGATCGAGCGGGCGGCCTCCGCCTGGCCTGTTTCCACCGCGCCGATTCCGCTGCGTACCGCCTCACAGACGAACGCGGCGGTGTAGACGGTCAGCCCGGTGACCCCGAAGGCGAAGTACGAGCCGTTGATCCCCACCTCCGGCAGGCCGAAGGCGAAGGCGAACAGGACGATCGTCAGCGGGCAGTTGCGGACCAGCGTGACGTAGGCGGTGCCCACGGCGCGCAGGGGCGGCACCGGCGACACCCGGAATCCCGCGAGAACGACCCCGAGCAGCAACGCCGCCACGGCGACCAGACCACAGATCGTCAGTGTTCCCAGCAGGCCGTCGGCGTACAGGCCGAGGTTGTCGGTGATGACATCCATGGCGGCTCCGGGGTGGCGTTGGCTCGGGGTTACGGGCTCACAGCACTAACGGAACTAACAGCAGGTTACAAAGGTGACGAAGGCACCGGGCCAGGAAGATCCTGCTCAGGAGCAGGTGGCGAGCGTGGGCAGGGCCGGCGCGGCCCCGGCGACCTTGCCCGCCGTGGACTCCCAGGCCTTCGCGTAGCGGCCGTCCGCCGCCGCGGCGGTCAGCTGCTCGTCGATGAACTGGCAGAAGGCGGTGTCACCCTTTTTGATGCCGATGCCGTAGGGCTCGGTGGTGAAGGGCTTGCCGACGATCTTGAACGCGCCGCCACTGGCGTCCACCAGGCCCAGCAGGACGACGTTGTCGGTGGTGACGGCGTCGACCTGGCCGGTACGCAGCGCGTCCGCGCACTTGGAGTAGACGTCGAAGAGCACGATGTTGGACGCGTCGGCGTATTCCTTGATTTTCTCGGCCGGGGTCGACCCGGAGACGGAGCAGACCTTCGCGTTCGCCGCGCGCAGGGACTCCGGCCCGGTGATCGTGGTGTTGTCCTTCTTCACCATGATGTCCTGGCCGGCCTGGTAATAAGGACCGGCGAAGCTGACGAGTTGCTTGCGCTTGTCGTTGATGGTGTAGGTGGCGACGATGAAGTCCACCCTGCCCTGCTGGATCGCGCCCTCCCGCTGGGCCGACGGTGTCTCGACGAAGGTGATGTCGTCAGGGTCGATTCCCAGGCCGTCGGCGATGATTTTCGCGATTTCGACGTCGAATCCCTCGACATCGCCGCCGAGGCCCTTCAGCCCGAACAGCGGCTGGTCGAACTTGGTACCGACGGTGACCTTCCCCGCCTCGGCGAGCTTCGCCGCCGTGGTGCCGGCGGCGAAGCTGGGCTTCACCGGGGTCTCGTTCTCGGTACCGGTCGTGTCACTGCTACAACCGGCGGCGGCGAGCGCGACGGCACCGGCGAGCACAGCCGTCATCAGCCGTCGTCGCCGTAGCGGGTGCCGCTGGAGCGGCTGGGACCTGCTCGACAGGTGTGGAATCCGCATGGTCATCCTTTCCGAGGGGATCATGTCGGCTGTGGGTGGCGGGGAGGGGGCACGGGCTGGTTCAGTGGGGGAGGACACGGGCCAGGAAGTCGCGAGCCCGCTGCGTCCGCGGGCTGTCGAAGAAGTCCGCCGGAGCGCCTTCCTCGAGAATTCCGCCGTCGGCCATGAACACGACCCGGTCCGCGGCCCGCCGGGCGAACCCCATCTCGTGGGTGACGACCACCATGGTCATGCCGTCGCGGGCGAGTTCGGCCATGACGTCGAGCACCTCGGCGATGTATTCCGGGTCGAGCGCCGAGGTGGGTTCGTCGAAGAGGATCACCTTCGGGTCCATGGCCAGCGCCCGGGCGATCGCGACACGCTGCTGCTGCCCGCCGGAAAGCTCGGCGGGATAGCTGCCGGCCTTCGCGCCGACGCCCACCCGGTCGAGCAGTTCCCGCCCCCGGCGCTCGGCCGCGTTCCGCGGGGTTCCCCGGACCTTTGTCGGCCCGAGCGTGACGTTCTCCAGCGCCGTCTTGTGAGCGAAGAGGTTGAAGGCCTGGAAGACCATGCCCACCTCGGCCCGTAACCGCGCGAGCGCGCGGCCCTCCTCGGGCAGTTGCCGCCCGTCAATCGTGATCTGCCCGGCGTCGATGGTCTCCAGCCGGTTGATGCAGCGGCACAGCGTCGACTTGCCCGATCCCGACGGGCCGATGACGACGACCACCTCGCCGCTGTGGACGGTCAGGTCGATCGCATGCAGGGCACGGAAATCGCCGAAGGACTTCTCAACGCCATCYACGACGATCAGGGGCTTACCCCGCGTGCTCTCCGTCACGTGCGGCCCTTCGGTCAGGTTGAGCCGAACGGTAGCAGGTGTACTGTGCGCACTCGGGCGGTGTGTCGGATGCCGAACGTTGCGGGTCCGTCGGCCCGGACTTGTCGCGATCGCGAGAATGCCATCGGGAGGTGAACCGCATGGCGAAGCCGACGAGCGACATGCCCGCGGCCGCTGACCCGGCCCTGCGCGCGGACGCCCGCCGCAACTACGACCTGTTGCTGACCGCTGCCCGTGCCGCCTTCGCCGAGCACGGCACCGACGCCTCCCTGCGGGAGGTCGCACGGCGCGCCGGCGTCGGGATCGGGACGCTCTACCGGCACTTCCCGACCCGGGAGGCGCTCGTCGAGGCGCTGATGCGCGACGGCTTCGACAGCCTGCGTACGAAGGCGGAGGAACTGCTCGCGTCCCCGGCTCCGGGCGACGCGCTGATCAGCTGGCTACGGGAGATGGCCGCCCGCTCGGTCGCCTACCACGGGCTGCCCGCCTCCGTGCTGGCCGCGCTGCACGACGAGAGCTCGCATCTGTACGCCTCGTGCCACGCCATGCGCGCCGCCGCGGCGCGACTGCTCGCCCGCGCCCAGCGGTCCGCGGCCGTCCGCCCGGACGTCACAGCCGAGGAGCTGTTCGCGCTGGTGGCGGCGATCGCCTGGGCGGGTGAGCGGACGCCCGGGGGAGCGGAGCTGACCGACCGTCTGCTGTCGCTGATGACGACCGGGCTGCAGACCGGGCTGCCGCGGATCACGGATCACGGATCACGGCAGGCGGACGGCCGTCCCTGACGCGGCACCGCGCCGACGGCGGCGGGTGAGACTACGAGTTCGCCGCGCGGCCCTGTTTCACGCCGTTTCCCCGCCCCGCCCTCATGGCATCCGGGTGGGAGGTGTCCGGGCGGCGGCGGGTGCCGGGTGGGAGCTGCTCGAGGGAGGACGCGATGCCGGYGAGCACCCACTCCAGGCCCTCGTCGAACCGTTGCTGTGCCTCACCGCGGTCGGTCAGCAACGCGAGATCGGGACCGAGKGCGGCGATATGGGGGTAGCCGCCGGTGTCGACGAGAGTACGAAGGTAGCTCTGCGCCAGATGCTGCTGTTCGGCGGCGTTCTCGCCGTCCCGCCGAGGCATGCGCTGTTCCAGGTGCTCGGAGACGATGTGGCCGACCGTGTAGGTGTCCACAGCCCTGAGGATGCAGATCTTGCGGCGCTGGTCGATGTCGAGGCTGGCGACGGCGRCCAGGGACTGCTCCATGTGACGGATGGCGTTGGGACCCAGCCGCGGCCAGGCGCCCCTGGCCTTCACGATCCAGGGGTGTTGTAGAGTGACAGYGCGTGTCCGTTGGGCGATGGTCCACAGCGCCTCCCGCCAGTCGGCGGGCAGCGGCTCGGGGACGATGACGTCGGCGATGGCCTGGTCGGTCATCAGCTCGAAGAGGTCGTCCTTGCGCTGGATGTGCGAGTAGAGGCTCATTGGACGGGCGCCCAGCGCCGCCGCGACCCGACGGATGGAGACCGCGCCGAGCCCTTCGGTGTCGGCCAGCATGATCGCCGCGTTGACGATCGCGTCCCGGGTGAGCCCCGGCTTCTGCTCCTTGGCCAGGCGGGTCCACAGCAGGCCRACCGGCGGCCGGTCGGCCTGCTGTGAGGCGGTCGGCGCCTGGATCGCGGCATGGCGCTCGCAGGACACGCAATGAGGGTATCGCCGGATCGGATCTGGCGATACCGCGTACGACGAATCGATACACCGTCTCGCTTGAGAGACGGTGTACGGCCTACCGATACGGTGTATCGTCAAGCACGGCAGCGTGTCCGCCCGTCCACGTCGCGCCAGGACACTCCAAATATCACCTGATTTCCGGAGGCTCGTGATGGCAGAACCCCAGGCGTCCACCGCCTCCGGGCGACCGAACGAGCCGAGCGGACCGAACAGTCAGAACAGGGCGAACAAGCCAAACAAAAAGAATGATTCGAGCGAGTCGCGAAAGCTGAGGCAGGCGAGAGCGGACCGGATCGACCCGGCGCTGCTCCGAATCGCCGGGATCATTCTGGTCGGCACGGTGGTCGTGCAGCTGGACACCACGATCGTCGCCGTTGCCATCGACACCCTGAGCCGCTCGTTCGGCGTCGGAATCTCGACGATCCAGTGGGTCAGCACCGGCTACATGCTCGCCCTGGCGATGGTGATCCCCCTGACCGGCTGGTCGGTGGAGCGGTTCGGCGGCAAGCGGATGTGGATGCTGTCGCTGGCACTGTTTCTCGCCGGGTCGGCGCTGTGCGGGGTGGCCTGGTCGGCCGGCAGCATGATCGTCTTCCGGGTGCTGCAGGGCGTCGGCGGCGGCATGCTCCTGCCTCTGATGCAGACCCTCCTCGCCCAGGCCGCCGGCCCACAGCGGATGGGCCGGCTGATGGCCACGGTCGCTGTGCCCGCCCTGGTGACGCCCATCCTGGGGCCGGTGATAGGCGGCGTGATCCTCGACAACCTGAGCTGGCGCTGGATCTTCCTCATCAACATCCCGGTCTGCCTGGTCGCCCTGTTGCTGGCCTGGCGGGGGCTGCCCGACGTGCGGATCCCGGGCCGGCACCCGCTGGACGTCCGCGGGTTCGTGCTGCTCTCCCCGGCGCTGGCGGCGGTCGTCTACGGTTTCTCGGCGGCGGGCAGCAGAGGCAGTTTCAGCGATGTCGAGGCGATCGTCCCGCTGGTCGTCGGCGTGGTCCTGCTGGTCCTGTTCATCGCGCACGCCCTGGTGACCACCGTGGAACCGATCATCGATCTGCGGATGTTCCGCAGCCGCGCCTTCGCCGGCTCGTCCGGGATCATGTTCATCGCCGGGATCTCGCTGTTCGGCGCGATGCTTCTGCTCCCGCTGTACGAACAGCAGGTCCGCGGCCGCAGCGCGGTCGATGCCGGGCTGCTGCTCGCCCCACAGGGGATCGGCATGATGATCGCTGTGATCGTGGTCGGCCGGCTCGCCGACCGGGGTGCCACCCGGCTGCTCGTCCTGACCGGTCTGGTGCTGAGCGTGCTGGGTACTGTCGCCCACACCCAGGTCGGCACCGACACCAGCGAGTGGCTGCTCGGCGCGTCCCTGGCCCTGCGCGGTGTCGGGCTCGCGGCGGTGATGATCCCTGTCATGTCGGCGGTCTACCACGGCCTGCGCCAGGACGAGATCCCCCGCGCCACCTCGGCGGTACGGATCTTCCAGCAGATCGGCGGCTCTCTCGGCACCGCCGTGCTCGCGGTGGTCCTCGCCCACGGGATCGCCGCCCGGGGCGGATCCGCCCAGGTGGACGCGGCCGGGCTGGCGGACGCCTTCGGGGAGACCTTCTGGTGGACGCTGGCGCTCACCGCCGTCGCGGTGCCATGCGCCTTCCTGCTGCCCGGCCGGCTGGCCGCCCCCGCGCCGACGTCCAGTTCGGCCAGTTCGGGCGGCTCGGGCGGCTCGGTCCGGCCGGCGCCCCCGGAGCAGGCCACGGGCATGGACGAGGCCGGCCTGCTGCCCGGCGCCGCGCGGACGGCGGCCACGCCGTCCCCAGGCCTGAACAAGGGCCGAGCGTAACGCTCGCTGACCGGCTCGGCGCTGACCAGCGGCCGGCTCAGTCAGGCTGAGCCGGCCGGYTGTCAGTGCAGGCGCAGCGCGGCGGAGCTCGTGACCACCCGCTCCCACTTCTGCGCATCGACCGGTGGGGTGGCCAGCGGCCGTGGGCCGCCCGGGCGCAGCCCGTCGAGGAGCAGGTCCAGATGGCGACGCCACACCATCGGCGCGACCCGGTCGGTCGCGTCCACCAGGCTGGTCACCGTCCACAACAGAACAGAGATGTCACGGTAAGTGACGTCCGGGCGCAGTCGACCGGCCTTGCGGGCGGCCTCCAGCAGGCCGTCCACCACCCGGTGGATCTCCTCCCGCAACGGCCGGCCGAGGGCCGAGTCCCACAGCCGGCTGTTGCCCCTCCCCTCGCTGGCGTGCCGTTCCACGAGGGTCCGCACGAACGTCTCCAGGCGCTCGCCGGGTTCCCGGTGTTCGCCGGCGGCCCTGGCCAGGCTCAACATGCGTTCGAGGTAGGGCAGGGCGACCGCGTCCAGCAGCGCCCCCTTGGTCGGGAAGCGGCGGTAGACGGTGCCGATACCGACTCCGGCGCGGCTGGCGACCTCCTCCATGGTGAAGGCGGGGCCTCGCTCGCCGTACACCTCGGACGCCGCGGACAGCACCCGTTCCCGGTTTCGTGCCGCGTCGCAGCGTAGCCGTTCCGGCGCCGTGACCTCTGGCGGCGCGGGCACGGACGAAGTTTCCGCGGTCCTGCTCATGACGACACGGTAGTAGGGTCACGCGGCGAATACAGCCGCTACCAGGACTGTGTGGTCGCCGGAGCGCCGCCGCGCGGCTCGGGCAGCGCCATGCTCTTGGTGGCCGCGGCCCCGGCGGCCGGGGTGCCGGTGGGCTGCCGGCGTACCGGCACGATCGCGGCCGCCACCCCGGCGGCAACCATCGACACGGCCAGTACCGCGAAGCTCACACTGTAGCCGTGCTCGCTCGGCAGCCCGCTCGCCAGCGCGCCGGAGGCGAGGATGCTGGTGACGACCTGGCTCCCGATCGATCCGCCGATCGTGCGGATGTTCGCGTTCATTCCGGTCGCGGCCCCGGTCTGGGCGGGCGGAACAGCCTCGATGATCAGGTTGGACATGGACGAGAACGCAAGCCCTATACCGATGCCCTGGATGGTCGTGGCGACGAAGAACTCCCAGGGCTCGTGGTGCGCCACCGAGAGCATCAGGAACGGGACCGAGGCCAGCAGGGAACCCACCACCAGCGGCTGCTTGGCCCCACGCCGGGCAGTGATCTTGCCGATCAGGGAGCTCATGATGATCATTGCCATGCTGCTGGGCAGCATGTACAGCCCGGAGGTGGTGACCGAGGCGTCGAAGCCGTAGCCGGCCTCCGGGGGCGCCTGCAGGAAGGGCGGGATGACGATGAAGGTCGAGTACATTCCGACGCCGAGCAGCAGTGCCGCCACGTTGGTCCACCACACGGCCGGGACACGCATCATCGTCATGTCGATCAGCGGTACGGCGGAGCGTTCCTCCACCTGGATCCACAGCACGATCAGCACCACGGCCGCGCCGAACAGGGCCAGCGTGCCGCCGGACGTCCAGCCCCAGGCGCTGCCCCGGTTGAGCCCGAGCAGCAGTGCGACCAGCCAGCCGGACAGCAGCGCCGCGGCCGGGAGGTTGACCCGTCCCGGGTTGCGCACCGGGGACTCCGGGATGAACAGCGCCGTTGTCAGGGTGGCGATCGCCGACATGATGAGCGGGATCCAGAACAGCCAGTGCCACGACAGGTGGTCGACCACCGGCCCGGCGATCACTATGCCGAACGCGCTGCCGATGCCGAGCATCCCCGACATCATCCCGATGGCGCCGGGCACCCGACGGGCCGGGAACTCGTCGCGGATGATGCCGAAGGACAGTGGGAACAGCCCGCCGCCGAGCCCCTGGATCACCCGGGCGACGATGAGCACGCCAACCGAACTCGTCAGCGCGGCCAGCAGCGATCCGGCGGTCAGCGAGGCATAGACGACGACGAGCATCTTCTTCTTGCCGAACATGTCACCGAGGCGGCCCAGGATGGGTGTCGCGACCGAGGCGGACAGCAGGTAGGCGGTGAGCACCCAGGTTGCCGTCGTCTGGGAGGTGTGCAGATCCCGCTGGATGACCGGTAGGGCCGGCAGCACCATCGACTGCAGCAGCGTGTAACCGGCAGTACCGAGTGTAAGTGCGGCAAAGGTGATGGCGACCTGCCGGTCGCTGCGTTCTGTGGACATGGGCCTCCGTCCCGGACAAGCGGAATTGCCCTCCGGATCGTAACAGTTAAGCGGAGCTTGCTTCCGTTTAACTGGCCGGTCACCCGGCGGCCCGGAGTCGGCCCGGCCGCTGGTGGTCGAGACCGTCGCGGCTCGCCGAAGGCGCCACGCGTGGCCGTCTCACGCCTTGTCCGGTGTCGTGGCTGGTGTACTGGTTGCTGACCAGCCTCGACCGATCACGGTCGATCGCGTGTGGTCGCCGTCAGTCGTGGGACGGCGTACCCTCCGCCAGCGCGGCGGCGAGCAGGAGGCGCAGGGTTGCGCGTTCCTGGGGGCTGAGTGTGTCGAGGATCCTGTCCTCGACGGCGTCCATCCCGCGTTCGGCGGCCATGATGGCGCCGCTGCCGGCGGGTGTGCGATACACAAGGTGGCGCCGGCGGTCGGCCGGGTCGCGCCGGCGTTCCACCCAGCCCAGGCGCTCGACCTCGTTGAGGAGCAGCACGAGGTTGTTCGCGTCCAGGCACAGCACGTCGCCGAGCTGCCGCTGGGGGACGCCGGTGTCCTCGCCGAGATGGTTGAGGGCCACGAACTGCTTGAGCGTCATGCCGAGCACGTCGTCGGTGGCCTCCCRGTACACGCGCCGGGCGAGGCGTGTCAACAGGACGATCGACCCTGAGGTGGTTGCGGCGACGCTCATGATTCCAACGATCTTATCATTGCGGGGTCAATATTGCTTCTTTGATAATCAACGATATAGTGACTATTCCATGAGCGACATCATCGTTCCGGCTCCGGTCACGCTCTCCCGTTCGCGGCGGCGATGGCTCGCCCTGCTGGTCGCCCTCACGGCGCAACTAATGATCATTCTTGACTCCAGCGTGGTGAACGTCGCGCTGCCGGTCATCCAGAACGATCTGCACTTCAGCCAGGCCAACCTCACCTGGGTCGTCAACGCCTACATGATCAGTTACGGCAGCTTCCTGCTGGTCGCCGGCCGGCTTGGTGACCTCGTCGGCCGGAAGAAGGTCTTCCTCGCCGGCATAGCGCTGTTCACCGCCGCCTCGGCCGCCTGCGGGCTCAGCGACGGGCAGGCGTTCCTGATCGCCGCCCGTTTCGCGCAGGGCCTGGGCGGGGCGCTGGCGTCGGCGACCATCCTCGCGTTCATCGTCACCGACTTCCCGCAGCCGCAGGAGCGGGCCCGGGCGATGAGCGTCTACCTGCTTGTCACCGTCAGCGGCGGCTCGCTCGGCCTGCTGCTCGGCGGTGCCCTCACGCAGGCTCTGGGCTGGCACTGGATCTTCGTTATCAACATCCCGATCGGCCTGCTCGCGTTGCCGGCCGCGGCCGCGTTCATCTCCGAACGTCCCGGCAGCGGCCTGCGGCAGGGGGCCGACCTGCCAGGTGCCGTTCTGGTCACCGCGGCGGTGCTGATCGGCATCGACGCCATCGTGCAGGCGGCCGAGTACGGTTGGCTGTCGGGGCACACCCTTGGCCTCGGCGCGGTCACGGTCGCGCTGCTCGGCGCGTTCGCCGTCCGGGAGTCACACACGTCGAACCCGCTCGTTCCGATACGGATCCTGCGGCTGCGYAGCCTCATCGGTTCCAGCGCCGTACGCGCGGTCGTGGCCGCCGGCATGTACGGGGTGTTCTTCTTCGGGGCGCTGTACCTGGAACAGGCCCTCGGGTACGACGCCGTCCACACGGGGCTTGCGTTTCTGCCACAGACCGTCATGGTGGCCGTGCTCTCCATGGGGATCACCGCCCGGCTCGTGTCCGCCTGGGGGCCCGAGCGGGTTCTCGTCTCCGGGCTGATTTCCATGATCGCCGGACTGCTGCTGCTCGCCTGGTCGCTCGGGGGCGAGCACGTCGACTACTTCCCGGGGCTCTTCTTCGCCTTCGTCCTGGTCGGGCTGGGGACCGGCGCGGTCTTCATGCCCCTGCTGACCATGGCCGTGGCCCAGGTCGCGCCCGCCGACGCCGGCCTGGCCTCGGGGATCGTCAACGTCTCCATGCAGATCTCCGCCGCGGTCGGCCTGGCCGCGCTGGGGACACTGTCCAGCAACCGGACGGCCAGCCTCCTGGCCGACGGCCACAGCCAGCTTGCCGCGTTCACCGGCGGCTGCCGTCTCGGGGTGCTCACCGGCGCGGGATGCGTGGCGTTCGGCCTCCTGCTCGCCGTCACCGTGCTGCGCGCTCCCCGGAGCAGGCGGGAAGTCGTGGACGTCCCGAGCCAGCCGGCCGACGGAGCTGTCCTGCCCGGGCAGTCGGCGCGGAGCCGCTGACGGGCGCCGCGCACGTCGCCCACGAGAAGGCGCCGGCCGAGGCCGGTCGGAGCGGCGACGCCGTACAGCGGGCTCGTGTCCCCGCCGCCCCGCCGAGCGCAATCACCATCAGTAGCGGAAATGGCCCGTGCGCGGCCCTGGACGTGGCGCTGGAATGTACGGATCCACACGGAATCGGCGGATTTGACAACTTTCCGTGATGGGGTGCTGTCCATCCGCACCTTCCTGGCTGGATAGCCTCCCTATGCGGCCGAGTGTCACCAAGACGGACGCCCCTACGCTTGTCCTCCCCGAACCCGCCGGAATCGGAGCATGCCCTGTGTGGACGTACCGCGACGCCCGATCGTCACGGGCAGTGCGCCTGGTGGTTATCGCCGCGTTGTGGCTCGGGGTAGTCGCGGCCTGTGGTGAGGAAGCCGGGCCGTCCGGGCCCGCCCTGCCTCCGGTGAGGGCTTCGGGGCTGCCGGGAACCCCGCCGTCGTCGCCGTTGTCGCCGTCGGCCGCCGCCGGCGGGGGTAGCGGGGCCGAACCGGTGAACGTGTACGCCGCCGCCGGGGCGAACCAGCTCAGCCCGGCCGTCCGCGGGGCCAGGCAACTCGTCTACGTCCCGAACAGCGACAGCGACACCGTGGACGTGATCGACCCGACGACCTTCAAGGTGGTCGACCATTTCGTGACCGGCCGTAATCCGCAGCACGTCGTCCCGTCGTGGGACCTGTCGACGTTGTACGTGACCAACAACGCGGGTAACAGCCTCACCCCGCTCGACCCGGTCACCGGGAAGATAAAAGGGTCGAACATCCCCGTCGCCGACCCATACAACATGTATTTCACCCCGGACGGGAAATATGCGGTCGTCGTCGCCGAGGCGCTGCAGCGACTGGACTTCTACGACCCGAAAACCTGGGAGCTGCGCACCCAGGTGAAGGTCGACTGCCCCGGCGTCGACCATGTCGACTTCGCCGCCGACGACTCGTTCTTCGTGGCCACCTGCGAGTTCTCCGGCAAGCTGGTCAAGGTCGACCTGCGGACGCTTTCGGTCGTCGGCTACCTGACGGTCGGTGGCATGCCGCAGGACATCAAACTCGACCCGCGGGGCGAGCTGCTCTACATCGCCGACATGATGGCGGACGGCCTGCACATCATCGACCCGGTGCGCTTCCAGAAGGTTGGTTTTCTGGCGACGGGCAAGGGCGTGCACGGCCTTTACCCGAGCCGGGACGCGACCGTGATGTACGCGTCGAACCGCGGCGAGGGCTCCATCTCCGTCATCGATTTCGCGACCCGCCAGGTCCGGCAGAAATGGCAGCTTCCCGACGGCGGCAGCCCGGACATGGGCGGGGTGTCCGCCGACGGGTCGGTGCTGTGGCTGACCGGCCGCTACAACGGCGAGGTCTACGCGATTTCCACCAGGGACGGGAGCCTGCTGGCCCGGATCAGGGTCGGCCCGGGCCCGCACGGCGCCTGCGTCTGGCCCCAGCCCGGCCGCTACTCCCTCGGCCACACCGGCATCCTCCGCTGACGCGGCCCACGCCCGAGCCCACCCGGAACCCGCACCGGGCCGGGCCGACCACACTGGATGCCATGTGCTCCATGCGTCAGGCATTCGCTCATGATGCGGTCCTCGTCCTGGCGTCCGAGGCCGATATACGGGCGCCGGGCGCGGCCGTCACGGTGGCGTTGTGCGGTAGCTGGGATCACGAGCCGCCGTGCCCGCTCGCGCCGCATCACAGCGAGGCGACCCGGGCGGACGGCGAGGTGCACCTGCGAATCCTGTTCGCGGCCGACCCGGAAGACGAAGGCGCTGTCCGGCACCGCATCGACACCGCCCTGGCCGGAGGCCACCTGCGAGGCCCGGACGGCGCCACCAGCCGATGGCAGCTACGCGCCACCCGGCACAGCAAGGTCGCGCCGGAAGAAGCCGATCACGCGGAACGCCTGATTCACGCCTGACGTGTGCGGCCCCGGCTCCGGGGCCAGGCCTGAACGGCTGGGCCCCGCGGCTGCGCCTGACAGCAACCCAGCGCGCCATCAGTTACGAAACGTGACTAAAAAGGATCAGACGGCAAGATGAGAGCAACCAGCGACGGAGACCTGACGAGCGCCTGACGCGGGACAGGCGAAATCCACTGATCATCGAATTCTCGACACTCTGTGACTGTCGAAGATCCTGTCCCCGTGGCCTGCCCGTCCCGCTCGAATCCTTCTGGGAGCGGTTCCGCGTGCCGGTCCCTGCTCCAGGTCGGTAAACGTCGGGTATACAAATACGCCCGTGAATGAATGAACGGTTACGGCAGGCTGTACCACGAATAACGGTGTCGTCATCGACTTCTACGGCTACCTGGCCGCTATCTTCGCTACTGTCCGTTGTCTGGCCCGGGATGGCGGGAGCGTCTATCGTTGGAGGATCGTCTCATAATTCGCCGCCTCGAACGACTTCTGTCGTCGGTTACTCCGGGTAGTATTTGATCTATGGGTTTGACGCGGGTTACCGTGGCGTTTCACTGGAATTACCCCATATCACGGCAGGTATAACCAGTCGTGGTCGGATGATATTAGACGTGCTGGAGATCAGTTGGCTAGCCTTGCCCCGACGGATGGTCAGGGATTTCCTCATGTCGGGCGGCGGTGGCCGGCCAGAAATACTCCGCCAGAGACTTCTTGCAGATCCAACCGGGTTTGTCCTTCGGGATGGGGGCACACTGGCATGGAGATTCAGATTCTTGGTTCGCTGGTTCTCGTCGCCGGCGACCAGCGGACCTCGATCGCCTCGCGGCGAGTGCGTACCGTGCTCGCACTGCTCGCACTGTCGCCGGGTACGGCGGTACCGTTCGACCAGCTCGTCGACGAGATCTGGGCGGACAAGCCAATTGGCAACGCACGTAATGCCCTGCAGGCCAACATACTGCGTCTGCGCAAGCTTCTGGAACTGGTAACCGGCCGCCCCGGCGACGAGTTGGTGCGCACGGTCGGCGGCGGCTACCAACTTGTCGTGCCGGCGGACTCCGTTGACGCCCATCGGTTTCTCTCCCYGGCCAAACGAGGGTCGGTCAAGGGGAGAAACCGTCCGGACGAGGCCATCGAGCTGCTGGAGGAGGCGCTGCGGCTGTGGCGCGGGCCCGCCCTGTTCGACGTGTGCGACGGGTTGCGCTGTCGAATCGAGGCGGCCAGGCTGGATGAGCGCAGGCTGGGAGCTCGCGAGGACCTGATCGCGGCCAAGCTGGCGGTAGGCGCCGAGCGCGGTGTGGTATCTGAACTACGCCAGCTCACCGCCGAGCATCCGGAGCGGGAGCGGTTCAGTGAACAGCTCATGCTCGCGCTCTACCGCGACGGGCGGCAGATCGAGGCGCTCGAAGTCTTCCATCACGCCCGCAAGCGACTCGCCAACGAACTCGGGCTGGAACCCGGCCGTGCGCTGCGCCAGCTTTACCAGGCGATTCTCGTTCAGGACCGGATGCTCGGCTAGCCGGGGAGAGAAGCGGCCGACACCGCACACGGAGTTGCGCTGTCGGATGTGATCGGCAGGCGGCTGGCCGACAAACTTGGCATCGACCCTGGCACCCGGCCGCGTGAGACACACGCCGCGATTCCGGCCGATGGCTCCGGACCGTGCGCCCCGGGCGACCGGGTCGTCGCCCGAACACGGGAGAACGTGTTTCGGCGGCGCGTTGTCCGATTGATCGAAACAGCTCTCCAAGCCTGAAACAGGAGGAAGAAAATGACCACGGCCGACTTTGCTGTGACAACCGACGAGCGCTACGAGAAAATCAAGGAAATCGTCTGCGAAATCCTGGAGATCGAACCGTCGGAAATAACCGCTAGCAGTCGGTTCAAGGAGGACCACGGAGCCGACTCGCTGGGCGCCATCGAGATCCTCTCCGCGCTGGAACGGACCTTCGATGTGGAGATCGACCAGGCCGAGCTGGTCAGGATGGTCAACCTGGAGAGCGTCATCGCGGTGGTCGACGAGGCCGCGGCCAGGCGGTAGCCGATGACCCCACCGGCCAGTGACGAGGACTTGGAGGACACKGTGAACGCGGTGGACGAGCAGCACGACGTGGTGATCACCGGACTGGGTGTGGTAACCAGCATCGGCATCGGCGTTGCCGACTTCCTGGCCGGTCTGCTCACTGGGCGCAGCGGGGTCAAGCCGATCACCGCGTTTGACGTGAGCGGGTTCGCGTACGCAAACGGGTGTGAGGTCACCGACTTCGATCCGGCGGAGTGGATCGAGCGCATCGACATCGCCGAGGTCGGCCGTGCGAGCCAGTTCTCCGTGGCCGCGGCCAGGATGGCGGTGGCCGACGCCGGGCTGGCGTCCGACGAGCTGCGCGGTCGGCGGACGCTGGTCTCGGTGGGCACCACCGACGGCGAGTCGCACGACCTGGACACGCTGACCGGCCACCAGCTCCGGCACGGTCCGGAATCRCTGGACACCACCATGGCTCGCCGGTATCCCGCCAGCCGGTTGGCCACCAGCGTGGTCCGTGAGCTCGGCCTGACCGACGTGGAGGCGGTGACCATCCCCACGGCGTGCGCGGCCGGCAACTACGCCATCGGCTACGGGTTCGACGCGATCCGCGGCGGGGATGTGGACGTTGCGCTGTGCGGCGGCGCGGACGCGGTGTGCCGCAAGACCTTCACCGGGTTCTACCGGCTCGGCACGATTGCGCCACAGGTGTGCCAGCCGTTCGACCGGGACCGCAAGGGCATCCTCACCGGCGAGGGCGCCGGCATCCTGGTCATGGAGAGCCTGGCCTCGGCGCGGGCCCGCGGCGCGCGAATCTACGCCAGAGTGCTTGGCTACGGCCTCAACTGCGACGCGCACCACCCCGTGGCGCCGGATCAGGACAGCCTGGCCAGGTGCATGGAGCTGGCCCACCGCAACGCCGGCATCAAGCCGGAGGAGGTCGACTTCATCTCCGCGCACGGCACCGGGACCAAGGCCAACGACACCACCGAGGTCGGGGCGATCCGGCAGGTGTTCGACGCTCCGCCGCCGACCGTCTCGATCAAGTCGATGCTCGGGCACAGCATGGGCGCGGCCAGCGCGCTCGCCTCGGCCGCGTGCGCCCTCGCCCTGCACGAGAGCTTCATCCCGCCGACCGTCAACCACAACGAGACCGACCCGGAGTGCGCACTGGACTGTGTGCCGAACCAGGCRCGCGAGGCCGAGCTGAACGTGGTCCAGAACAACGCGCTCGCGTTCGCCGGGAACAACGCGGTGCTGGTGCTCGGCAGGTACCGGGAGCTGGTGTGAGCCTGGTCTGCCGGCGTCCGGCCACCCGGTCGGACGCGGTCAGAATCCTGTTCCTGCACGGACTCGCGGGCCGGCCGGCCGTGTGGGACCAGGTGGTCGACCGCCTCGGCGACGAGGTGGAGCCCTGGGACGCCGAGCTGCCGTGGCACGCGCTGGCCGACGGCACCTGGAGCCACCGGGACGACTGCGACGACGCGCTGGTGAGCACCGTGGCGGCCGGTGCGGCCGGTCGCCCGTTCGACGTGGTGGTCGCCCACTCGTACTCGGCCGGTGTCCTGCTCGAGGCGCTGGCCGCGCGGCGGCTGGACCCGTCGGCCGTCGTCCTGATCAGCCCGTTCTACCGGCCGTCGACACAGGACTTCGACTGGACGGCGATCTCCCATTACCTCAACGATTTCCATCTGATGTTCGAGGAGGCGCTGCGGCTCGGCGAGACCGCGCGGTTCTCCGAGCGGCGCAGGGCGTGGATGGCCGGCCAGATGCGTGAACAGGTCGGCCCCTACGGCTGGATGCGCTGGTTCCAGCAGTATCTGCGCACCCCGTTCCTCGACCTGTCCGCGGTGCGCGTCCCGGCGTTGGTGATCACAGGAGACCGCGACATCGCGGCGCGGCCGGACGACGGGCGCCGGCTGGCCGCGGCCCTGCCCGACGGCCGGTTCACCCTGTTCGCCGACTGCGGCCACTTTCCCATGCTGGAACAGCCGGACCGGGTGGCGCGGCTGGTCAGCGGTTGCACGCACATTCGAGTACCCGACGACCCACACCTGGAGCTGACGTGACCCCGACCACCGTGGCCGACCATTCCACCAGCGTGTCCACCAGCGTGCAGATCAGGCCCCGCTACGAGGGCTCGAACATCTGCACCTGGATCGGGTTCAAGCATGTCAACTACATGGTCGAGGAAGCGGTACTCGACCACTTCCGGCAGCGAGGTTTTCCAGCCGGCGAGCTGTACGAGCGCTACGGCCTGTGCGTGGACATCGTCGACCTGGATACCAAGATCCTCACCGCGTTCCACATCGACGACGTGGCCGATGCCACCGTGCGGGAGGCGGCCGGCGACGGACCGGGGCTGCGCCTCGCCGTCGAGCTGAGCGTGGTGCGTGACGGAGCGGTGGTCAGGGCGGTGAAGTCGAAGGTGACCGTGTCACTGCGGCTGGACCCGAGGGGCTGGCCGGCCGAGCAGGTGCCGGCCGCGCTGGCGCCCTACGTGGTCACCGCGCTTGGCCGTGGCGGTCTCATCGAGCCGATCGTCCTGAACGGCGCCGACCCGCTGGACACGCTGACCGCGGGGCGCAACGCCTACGCCTGGGTGTGGCGGATGCCGTACTTCTACTGCCACTTCACCGAGCGTGTGCAGATGTCCGGCTACCTGCGCCAGATGGAGGAGACCCTCGACCTGTTCGTCGCCGACCGCGGCGTGTCGATCAAGAAGCTGCTCGACGAGCAGAACTGGATCCCGGTGGTGCCACACTCCCGAATCACCTTCGTCGGTGAGGCGAACATGGAGGAGGAGCTGTACACGGTTTTCACCGTGGAGAACGTGTTCAAGCGCTACACCTTCACCGCGCGGACGGATTCCTACGTGCTGCGCGACGGCACGCTGGTGCCCACCGCGACCGGCCGGATCACCCACGGYTGGGCAGTGATCAGAAACCGGCGGGACTGGAGCCTCGTCGACTTCGACGACCGGCTGGCCGACGCGCTCGCCGGCAAGCCCGGCTCGCGCAGCGGCAGGGGATCGGCGTGACCACTGCGGAGCCGTCCACACCGGGCACGCTGGTCAGGAGCGCCGGGCAGCTCGTGATATCCGCCTATACCGCGGTGTCCCCGTACGGGGTCGGCCGAGCCGCGTTCGACGATGGCGTACGAGCCGGCCGGCCCGCGACCGGCGCGCTGGGCGAGGCGTGGCTGCCCGGCCCGTACGCCGTGGCCGGGCTGATACCCGGATTCACCGCGGCCGGCGCGCTGGGCAACAAGGGCACCCGGTCGATGGACCGGGCCACCGCCATCGCGGTCACCACGGTACGCGAGCTGATCATCGAGGCGGGGGCCGCGGTCACCGGACAGCCGGAGCAGGTCGGCCTGGTTCTCGGCACCGGGCATGGCAGCGTGCAGTCCATCATGGACTTCACGAGGGACTCGCTCACCGGCGAGAAGCCCTACCATGTCGACCCGGCACAGTTTCCCAACACGGTGATGAACCGGGCTGCCGGGCAGAGCGCGATCTGGCACGGAATCAGGGGACCGAACACCACGATCTCCGGTGGCTGGCTGACCGGCCTGCTCGCACTGAGCTACGCGGCCAGGATCTACCGGGCCGGCCGGTGCGCCCGGGCGCTGTGCGGTTCTGTCGAGGAGTACTCGCGGCAGCGGGCCTGGTTGGAGTTTCACGCCAGGGGTGGTGTCAGCGGCACCGGCGCCCTCGGTGAGGGCGGAGCCGCGGTGCTGTTGGAGTCGGCGCGCGGCGCGACCGAGGCCGGCCGGACCCCCCTGGCCGCGGTGCTGGCCATCAGGTTCGGCGCGTTCGGCGCCCCGGCCGACGCCGGCACGGCGCTGGCCGGGTGCGTGCGCGGTGCGCTCGCCTCGGCCGGCGCGGCGCCGGAGTCCGTTCGGATCGTGTCCGGAGTGGACGATGGCGGTGAGTTCGGCGCGGTGGAGCGGGCCGCGGTACGCGACGCGCTCGGCGGCGACGGAGCGCGCTGGGTGAGCTGTCGGCGGCTGATCGGTGACACCTCGGCGGCGGCGACCAGCTTCCAGCTGGCCACGGCGCTGGCCGTGGCCGAGCCGGGAGATCTGGCGTTGGTCACCGGGGTCGACCCGGACGGCGCGACGGTGGGCTGCGCACTGCTGTCGGTGGCGCGGTCGTGAGTGCGCAGGTGATGAGGATGGTGCGGTCCGGCCCGACCGGGCTGTCCGCGCGCGCCACCATCGACCCGGCCGACCCGGTGTTCGCTGGTCACTATCGGGGATTCGCCCTGCTGCCAGGGCTTTTCCTGGTCGAGTACGTGAGTGCCGCGGTGCGGGCGGCCACCGCGCAGGCCGGGATACGTCCGGTGGCGGTGGAGCGCGCCAAGTTCCACCGGCCGGTGTTCCCCGGCGACGAGCTGGCCATCGAGGCGTCACTGGCCGTGGACAACGGTGAACTGCGTTGCGTGGCCACGGTAGCCACCGCGGTCGGCCCGGTGGCAGACGTGCGACTGAGCTATCAGGCGACCGAGCTAGTCAGACAGCTGAGCTGTCAGGCGACCGAGTTATCAGGCGGCTGAGCTACCAGGGAGGTGAGCGATGATCGGTGTTGCGGAGATCAAGAGAATCATCCCGCACCGGTTCCCGGTCCTGCTGCTCGACGGTGTGTCCGAAGTGGACCCTGGCAGGAGCCTGGTGGCCTACAAGGCGGTTACCAGCCGCGAACCGCACTTCGCGGACCTGGACGAGTACGCGGCGCCGGAGGCCTACGCGTATCCGGTGAGCCTGCTGCTGGAGTCATGGGCACAGGCCGCGGTGCTGCTGGCCCGCTGGGCCGAACCCAACCCGGACGTGYTGACCGGGCGGGTGGAACTGCTCGCCGGGATCCGCAGGGTCGAGCTGCCGCACCCGGTGTATCCGGGGAGTGTGCTGCGGCACCACGTCGAACTGGTCCGGGCGGTCGACGATGCGGCGATCTTCACCGGTCGCACCGAGGTGGACGGCGTCACCGTGGTCCGGGTCGGCCAGTTCACCCTGGCATCGCGCACGATCGACATGCTGCGGCTCGAGACGAAGGAGTGACCATGTCCCCGACCGGGCGCCCGGTGGCGCTGGTGACCGGAGGCTCGCGCGGTATCGGGCATCAGGTGGTGACCCGTCTTGCCGCCGACGGTTTCGACGTGGCGTTCTGTTATGTGTCCAGTCAGGACGCCGCGGAAACGGTGGCCAAGGAGGCGTCCGCCGCCGGTGCGGCGGTGTACCTGCAAAAAGTTGACGTGGGCGAACGCCGTGCGGTCAGCCAGTTCGTCAGGGCCACTGAGGGTGAACTCGGCCCGCTGGCCGCGGTCGTGTCGTGCGCCGGCATTGTGCGGGACAATCCGCTGGTGCTGATGAAGGACGACGACTGGCAGGCCGTGCTGCGGGTCAACCTGGACGGAACATATCACGTGTGCAAGGCCGCGGTTTTCTCCATGATGAAGCGGCGGGCCGGCGCGGTGGTGACCATGTCKTCGGTGGCCGGTGTGTACGGCAACGCGACACAGACCAACTATTCGGCGTCCAAGGCCGGCATCATCGGGTTCACCATGRCACTGGCCAGGGAGGTCGGCCCCTACGGCATCCGGGTCAACGCGGTCGCGCCCGGCTTCATAGACACCGACATGCTCGGCGGTCTGTCCGACGAGCATGTCGAAAAGATGACCGAGCGCATCCCGCTCGGACGGTTCGGTCGCCCGCAGGAGGTGGCCGACCTGGTGTCGTTCCTGGTGTCCGACCGGTCCACCTATATCACCGGCCAGGCTTTCGGCGTCGATGGCGGTCTGACTCTCTAGGGGTTTTCCATGACCAAGGCCCGCACCCCGAGGTTCTACTTCTCGTTGCGCAGTCCGTATTCCTGGCTGGCTTACCGCCGGTTGCTCGCCGAATACCCGGACATTGCCGAGCTCGTCGAATGGGTCCCGTTCTGGGAGCCGGACGAACGCAGCGCCGCCGCGCTGACCGGCACGTTCCCCTATTCGGCGATGTCGCGGGCCAAACACCTCTACATCCTGCAGGACGTCAGCCGGCTGGCCAGGCAGGCTGCCGTGCCGCTGGCCTGGCCGGTGGACCGGGCTCCGGTGTGGGAGATCCCGCACCTGGCCTACCTGGTGGCCGAGCGTGCCGGCCTCGGCCGGGAGTACGTGGCCGCCACGTACCGGACGCGCTGGGAGCAGGGCCGTGACATCTGCGACCGTGCCATCGTCGCCGAGATCGCCGCGTCCATCGGCGTGGACCCTGACGCCGCCGCGTCCGCCGCGGACGATCCTGATCTGCGCGCGGACGGCTGCGCCATCCTCGAGCGGATCTGCCGCGACGGCGTGTTCGGCGTCCCGTTCTTCGTCAACGGCTTCAACCGGTACTGGGGTGTGGAACGCCTGGCCGACTTCGCCGCCGAGCTGCGTGCCCGTCTCGTCCCCGCCACCGGCCTGCCCGCGATACGCGCCGGAACGGTGGGCCTGGGCCGCTCGTCCGACGAAGGCCACGTCGGCGGTTGCGGCTGACCTGCGGATTCGTGCCGGGGACGGGCCGAGCGCCGGCGAACTGGTGATCCGCAAACCACGTGGATTCGCCTGACCCCTCCGGCCCGTCCAGCCGTGTTGCTCGAGGACGTGTCTCCTGCCCTGTTCCGGCGTTCGCCCTGTGTTCCAACGCGTGCTGGACGGACCTGGACGGACGATGTCACGGGGTGGTTGACGCGGCAACGGGTGGGGTGCGCAGAGCGTAGAGGGTGGGGAGCAGGGTGGCCAGCAGGGTGAGCGCGGCGGCTGATCCGGTCACCGCCAGGTAGATCCACAGTGGGCCGTGCGGCAGCGGCGAGTCGCTGAGCGCGAGGTTGAACGGTACCAGTGTGGTGATCGACACCAGGGTGCCGAGGATGATGCCGCCGACGACCACCAGCACCGCCTCGGCGCTCATCATGCCCAGAACCTGGCCGCGGGTGGTGCCGATCAGGCGTTGTACGGCGAACTCCCTGCGACGCTCGGCGGTGGCCACGATCAGGGTGTTGACCAGCGAGATCACCGTATAGCAGATGATCATAAAGGCCAGCAGATAGTTGATCCACACACCGGTCTGCTCCTGCTCCGCGTGTGCCGAGCGCAGGGTGTCCTGGCCGGCCACACGCAGGCCGGGATGGTCGGCGGCGAAGTCGGCGAGAGTCGCGATGAGCGTGCCCGGCGCGACGCCGGGAGCGGCGCGTACCAGGATCTCCTGCGCCAGACCGGTTCTGGTGTGCGGGGCGACAAGTTCGGCGGGCGCCAGCATGGTCTCGAACCCGTGGCGCGCGGCGAACAGCGCGACCACCTTCGCCGAGACCCTGGTGTTGTCGCCCAGCCACAGGGGCACCGTGTCGCCGAGCTCGTAACCGAAGTGCCGCGCGCTTGTCGTGGCCAGCGCCACTGTGTCGCCACGCAGATCGGCCAGCGTGCCCGCGGTCAGCGCGACCGGGGCGGTGCGGTCCGCGCCGTCGGCGGTGATGCCCTGCAGCGGCACGGTCTCCCGGTAGCCGGTCTCCGCAACCTCCTCGCTTTCCAGGTATCCCTCGCTGTTCACCACCGCGCTGGCCTGGCCGACACCGGGCAGCGTGCGCACCGACCGCACCAGGTTGACCGGGAAGCCGCCGGCGGTGGAGACGAGCGCGGCGTCGGCGCGCAGGTTCTCCGTGTAGGCCCGATCGGCGGCCTCGGACTGGGACGTCTGGAGATACAGCAACGAGGTGGCCAGGCCGGTGGCAAGCATGATCGGCATAATCATGCCGGCCGTCCTGATCCGCCGTGTTCTCGCGTTGAGCAGGGCAAGATGGCCGGAGAGCCCGCACATCGCACGAAGCGGCACGTACAGCACCAGGACGATCACCCGGGTCAGGYCGGGGCCGAGCAGCGCGAAACCAGTGGCCCACAACATGGCGGTCGGGCCGGCCGTGCTCGCCGCGACCGGGCCCTTCATCACCAGTGCGGTCACCAGGGTCAGGGCCATTCCGCCGGCCAGGAACAGCACCGCGAACAGGATGCGCGGCCAGCTCACCCAGCGCCGCTGCAGGCCGGCTTCGACCAGCGCCTCGGTCGGCCGGGTGCGTGCCGCGGCCCAGCCGGCCGCCCAGGCGGCGAGCAGCGCGGTCAGCATGGTCACCGCCGAGCCGACCAGYGTCGGCACGAAGCCCTGGTGAAACACGATCGCCGGAGGAGCCACACCGCCGTCGGCCAACTGGTCGAACAGGAATCGCCCAACCGGCCTACCGAACGGGTACGCGGCCGCGGCGGCCAGCAGGCCGATCATCATGGTCTCGCCGAGCAGCAGCCGGCGCAGCTGGCCAGGTGTGCCGCCGATCGCCCGCAGCAGCGCCATCTCCTGCTGTCGTTGTTGCACGGAGAGACCCAGGATGCTGGCCACCACGAAGATTGCCACCAGCACGGCGAGCCCGCCGAACACACCGGCCAGCACGATCATCGTCTCGCCGCCGTCCGCGGCGCTGGCGAACTCGGCCAGGCCGCGCTCGTCCCCGGTCAACAGCGTCGTGGGCGTGTCCTTCAGCGCTGTGGCCAGCGCGTCGCGCAGCTGTCCACTTTGGAAGCCCGGCGCGGCGAGCACGCCGATCGCGTCCACCTGGTCACCCGCGGGCACGATCCTGGCGACGTCGGGTTCGGCGAAGAACAACGCGCCCGCGATGATCTGGTCCGCGGACACCACGCCGCTGACCCGGAACCGCGCGGGGGTACCGCGTACCACGACGTCGACCTGGTCACCGACCCCGACGCCGGCCCGCGTCGCGGTTGCCGTGTCCACCGCGATCTCGTGTTCGGCTGGCGCGGCGCCGTCGCGGATCCCGTATCGACCGAGCGCGGCCGACGCCCAGGCGTGCCCGATCTGCTGGTCGCCATCGGTAACCGGCATGCCGTCGCGCAGCAGCGCGGCAGGGAACGACACGTCCGGCACGGCATCGGCGACGCCGGGCACCGACCTGATCCTGGTCACCAGCGTGGCGTCCAGTCGGATCGGTTCCGGATGTGACTGGTCGCCGGTGACCACGACATCGGCGGCGACCAGTCGCTGTGGCGGGACCGCGGTACGGATCCCGGTCTCCATGAGACCGCCACAGGCCATCACCAGCACCGTGCCGAAGAACAGCGCGACGAACGACGCGACGAAGCCGCCGGCGCGGTATCTCAGGGTCCGCAGGGCCAGTAGCAGCATCAGGACACCTGCCCCGCCGGTGTCCTGCCCTGCGTACCGAGCTTGATCATCTGTTCGGCCAGCACCTGCGCCGTCGGCTCAAGGATCTCGCCGACGAACCGGCCGCCGGCCAGGAACACCACCCGGTCGGCATGCGCGGCAACGACAGGGTCGTGAGTGACGATCACAACAGTCTGGCCGCCGCTGCGGACCGCCTGCCGCAACAGGTCGAGGATTTCCAGGGCGGTGTAGGCATCCAGCGCGCCGGTCGGCTCGTCGCCGAAGATCACCGAAGGCTGGGTGATCAGTGCTCTGGCGATGGCCACCCGTTGCTGCTGGCCGCCGGACAGTTCGCCGGGCCGGTGCTTGCGGCGCTCGCTGAGCCCGACCTGTTCCAGCACCGTGTCCACCGCGCCTCGTCTGGGCCGGCGGCCGGCAAGGCGCACCGGCAGCGCGATGTTCTCCACCACGGTGAGCGCGGGCAGCAAATTGAACGCTTGGAAAACAAACCCGATTCTTTCGCGACGCAGAATAGTCAGCTCGCGTTCACCTAGTTTGGTGATCTCTCGGCCGTCCAGGGTCACCGATCCCGATGTCGGGGTGTCCAGTCCGGCCGCGCAGTGCAGGCAGGTGCTTTTACCGGAACCCGACGGGCCCATCACCGCGGTGAAGGTGTGGCGGCGGAAGCCGATCGACACTGAATCCAGTGCGACGACGCCGGTCCGGGAGTTGCCGTAGACCTTTCGGACGGCATCCAGGCGCACGACATCGTCCACCGCGATGCGGGATGTGGCCACAGTGTTTTGCTCCCCTGGTTAGACTGCTGCACTACGGGAGGTGATCGTAATTCTCGTCCGGATGTAGCATCTGGTCCGGCCCGAACGGCTCAGGCCTATGTGCGATTTACTGGTGGATCATCGCCGATCGGATGGTAGCCACGTCAAGCCTAGCCTGGTCGGGTAGGGCGGTCCCATTGACCCACAAAGGCTTTCCCGCAGGATCGGCTGAGACCTGCTTGGAATGTTCGCGATGCGGTACTTTGGAGATTGGGATCCCTTGGTAACCGGCTGATCGCGCGAGAGCGTGCTCGGCTGGGCGGGGGCTCGGGGGACCATGAACGGACTAGGGGTGCCATGAATCTGGAGATCCGGCATGCTCGTGTGGTTGCCATGATCGCCGAGTCCGGGAGCATCTCCAAGGCGGCGGCCAAGCTCGCCCTGCCGCAGCCCAGCCTGACCTACCAGCTCCGYCGAATCGAGAAGGCAATTGGCGGCGACCTGTTCGTCCGGTCCAGCTTCGGCATCACTCCGACTCCGCTGGGCGAGAGGTTGATCCCGATGCTGGTCGACCTGGCCAACCGGGCCGACGCGGTGATGGCCGAGGCGTCGTCGCCCCCGTCCGAGGTGTTGCGTATCGGCAATGCCGAATGGACTCCTGTTACTCTCCGTGATGCACTGCGGGCTTCGCTGCCCGAGTTGGATGTACAAACCGTGACCATGGATCCGGCGGCCGGTATGGCCGCGGTGATCAGTGGCGGGCTGAGTGTCGCGCTGGTGCCCTGGCTGGAGGGCATCACGCCGGGCACCCTGTTGGAACCCGGACTGACCATGGAGATCATAGCGCGTGAGCCGGTCTGGGTGGCCCTGCCTCGCGGGCACCGCCTGGCCGGCCAGCCCGTGCTGACCGAGTCGTCGCTGAGTGACCTGAACTGGGTCAGGCGTGTGCGCGGGAACTGGTTTCACCCGGTGGAGGAGTACCTGTTCGGTCGATTCGATCAGAAGATTCCGAACGTACTGCACTACGTCGGCGGGCATGCCGAGGCGATGGCCTGGGTTCGCGACGCCAACGCGGTCGCGCTGACCCCGCCGACCGGGGCGACTGACGAGGTCGCCCTGGTCGGCRTGTCAAGCGTGCCGCGCAGCCAGCTGCTTCTGGTGTGGCGTAAGGGATCACTGCATTTGAATACGGTAAGTGTACTGGTAAATACTTTACGTGAATATTACTGCGAGTACGCACGTACGATTCCGCAGGTGTGGGCCTGGATGATCGAACACCCCGCGGAATCCCCCGAGCTGGCCGACTATCTCACCGGTCCGGGTCTGACCGTCGCGTCCTGACCACGGCCCCACCCGCCCGTGCCGCACGACGCCGGCCCGCTTGCCCGCCCGCACCGTGCTGCCGGCACCTTGCTGAAGATACACAACCACCCCGGCCGGACATGCGTGATCAGATCTGGGGCCTACCGCATGTCACCAGCGCGTCAGTGGAGCGTCAGCCGCACGGACAAGCCTGAACGCAKAACGCCACGGTAGCGCGAGCGAGGAGGAGGCCGACCCCGCTATGACGTCGTTGGTCGCGGTGTCCAGTCATCTGCCTGAGACGATCAAGGTCGTCGACCTGAAGGAGCCCCTCGGGCTGACCGATCTCCAGGTGCGCCGGTTCACCCGGCTCTACGGGCTCTCCGAGATCTGCAAGTCCGCCGAGGAGTCCGAGACCGACCTGCTGCGGGCCGCGGCCGACAAGCTGACTGAGCTGGCCGGCCAGGAGGAGCGGGTCCGCTACCTGGTGCGGGCCAAGGGCCTGCGCACCACCGCGCCCTACCCGCACAGCCCGCTGCAGGAGGTGCGTGCGGCGCTCGGCCTGACCAACGCCACCACCTTCTCCGTCGCCGACCACGGATGCGCCACCGGGCTGCTGGCCTTTGACGTGTGCGCGACCCTGCTGGCCGCGGACGGCGACCCGGACGGGCTCGCGCTGATCCTGGCGGGGGACAGGACCTTCACCCCGTTCTCTCAGTGGGTCGCCGATGTCTCGATCATGGGCGAGGGGACGGCCGCGGTGCTGGTCAGCGCCGGCGGCACCAGGGACCGGATGACCGGCTACGCGGCCCGTGTCCACGGCCGGCCGGACGGAATGATCGATATGACCCCCGACGTGGCCAGGCAGGCACGGCAGATCTACCAGGACGCCCTGGAGGATGTCGTGCGGGCCGCCACCGCGCAGGCCGGGATCACAGTGGCCGACCTGGCGCTGGTGTTGCCGCACAACGTCAACCGGGTGTCCTGGACGGTGGCCGCGGACAAGCTCGGCCTGCCCAAGGAGCGGATCTTTCTGGACAACCTGGCCGCCACCGGGCACTGCTTCTGCGCCGACCCGTTCATCAACTACCGGACGGTTACCGACCGCGGCCTGCTCAACCCTGGTGACCACTACCTGATGACCTCGGCCGGGCTCGGCCAGACGTTCGCCGCGATGGTCTTCCAGCACTGAGGGATGGTCTTCCAGCACTGAGGAGTGTCATGACGGGCTTCACCAGAAGGCTCAGGAAGGCGCTGGTCGGCTCGCCGGACGCGGCTGTAGTCCTCCTCGGCAACTTCGAGGTCGAGGAGCAGTGGGCGCGCGGCGAGCACACCCTGCCCCGGTTCTCCGCCGCCGCGGGCACCGCAGTGGTGAACCGGATGGACGAGTTCGCCATGCTGCTGGCCGCCGCTGGCGACCACGTGGTGCTCAAGACCGCGCCGGACCCCGCCTACGTGGACTACCTGCGCGCCCTCGGGCTCGAACTGCCCACCGTGCACGTGGTGTCCCARCAGGACCCGCAGCGCACGGTCACCGAGGACATACTGCGCGACAACGAGCTGCTGGCACGGCTGTCCACGCTGGACGCGTCGATCGCGGTGCACGGGGTGTCCGAAGTGGAGGAGGAACTGGCCGCCGCCACCGGGCTGACGCTGGCCGCTCCGAGCGCCCTGGTGTGCAAAGCGGTCAACAGCAAGGTGTACAGCCGCAGGCTCGCCGACGAACTCGGCCTGCGCCAGCCGGACGGCCGGGCCTGCGACACGCTGGAGCAGTTGGCCGCCGCGGTCGAATGGGCGCGCGGACTGTTGGCCACCGGCCGCAGGGTGGTGCTCAAGGAGGCGTTCGGCGTCTCCGGCAAGGGCATCGCCGTGTTGGACAGCGAGCGCCGGCTCGACCGCACATACCGGATGATCGCCGATCGGGTCCACCGCCGCGGCGACGAACGGATCGCGTTCGTGCTCGAGGACTGGGTGGACAAGGCCAGCGACCTCAACTACCAGTTCACCGTCAGCCGCGACGGCTCGGTGAGCTTCGACTTCGTCAAGGAAGCGATCACCGAGAACGGGGTCMACAAGGGGCACTGGATGCCCGCGGACCTGTCCGGCGCGCACGTGGACCAGCTGACCATGTGCGCCGACCTGCTGGGCAAGCGGCTGGCCGAGGACGGCTACTTCGGCGTGGTCGGGGTGGACGCGCTGACCGATCCGGCCGGCGGGCTCTACCCGGTGATCGAGATCAACGCGCGTAACAACATGTCCACCTACCAGGTGTTGCTGCAGGAACGGTTCCTCGGCGTCGGACGGGTGGCCATGGCCAGGCACTACCCGCTCCGGCTCGCCGAACCGCTCGGCTTCGCCGACGCCGCCCGGCTGCTGGACGGCCTGCTGCTGTCCGGGGTGGGTGGCAGCGGCCTGTTGGTCAACAACTTCGCCACGGTCAACGCCGGCGCCCGCGCGGAAGGGCCGTTCGACGGCCGGCTCTACGGCCTGCTGATCGCGGACACCRCCGCCGAGGTGGCCGTGATCGATGCCGCGGTCACCGCCCGGCTTGCCGAAGGGATTCCGTCATGACCGAGTTCGACGTGCAGGGCGTCACGGTGTCCGAGCTGGCACGGCGTTTCGGTACCCCGCTCTACGTCTACGACTCGGACGAGCTGATCGGGCGGCTGACCACGCTGCTCGACGTGATGCACCCTCGTCTCGAGGTGTTCTTCTCGCTCAAGGCCAATCCGAACATCGCGGTCTGCGCCCTGCTGCACTCACGCGGCGCGCGGGCCGAGGTGTCCTCCATGGTCGAGCTGACCACCGCGCTGCGTGCCGGCGTGGCCGGCGAGGACATCATCTTTCTTGGCCCCGGCAAGAGCCGCGCCGAACTGGTCGCCTGCCTGGAGCGCGGCGTACACACGATCGTCTGCGAGTCCTTCGGCGAGCTGGCCACGATCAACGAACTGGCCGGCGAGCGTGGAATGATCGCCCCGGTCGCGCTGCGGGTCAACCCGAGCTTCCAGGTGAAGGGTTCCGGGCTGACCATGGGTGGCAGGGCCCGGCAGTTCGGCATCGACGAGGCGCAGCTGCTGGCCACCCCTGATCTGGCCGAACGGCATCCGAGTGTGCGGTTGATGGGTGTGCATGCCTACATGGGCACCCGGATCCTGAACGCGGACGCGGTCGCCAACAACACCGAGCGCATCCTCGACCTCGCCGAGCGGATCTCCGCCACGCTGGGCTTCCCRCTGGACCTGGTGGACATCGGCGGCGGCCTTGGCATCGCCTACTTCGACGGCGAGGACGATCTCGATCTTGCCGCGCTGGCCACCAGGATGAACCCGGTGGTCGGTGACTTCGCCACCCGGCACCCGGGCACCCGACTGGTCATGGAACTGGGCCGGTACCTCACCGCGATGGCCGGTACCTATGTGATCAGGGTCGAGTACACCAAGACCTCGCTCGGCGAGCGGTTCGCGGTCGCCGACGGCGGCACCAACCACCACATGGCCGCGGTGGGCATCGGATCGTTCGTCAAGCGCAACTTCCCGATGCTGCTGCTCAACCGGATCGACGAGCCGGCGTCGGAGAGCTGGCACGTCACCGGCCCACTGTGTACTCCGAACGACACCCTCGGCAAGAAGGTGGAGCTGCCGCCGGTGCGGCCGGGCGATCTGATCGGCGTGCTCCGGTCCGGCGCATACGGCCCCAGCGCGTCACCGGTGTTCTTCCTCAGCCACGGCCACCCCGCCGAGGTGCTCGTCCACTGCGGGCAGCCGTACCTCGTCCGCGAGCGTGACCGCCCGGAGGACCTGCTCCGCCAGCAGCGTCTGCCCGACCTGACCGCGGTGGCCATGCCGCGGGCCAACTGAAGCCGTGGGGCGACCGAGCAGCAGGGCAACTGAGCTGCGGGGCAACTGAGACGAAGGGACTGTCCCATGACAGACACGGCCACCGCGACGACCGTGCGCAGAGACCGCATCGTCGCCGCGATCTCCTCGGCGCTGATCGAGATTCTGGAGTAYGACCTGCCGGAGATCACCGAGGACTCCCGGCTGTTCGATCAGCTCGGCCTTGACTCCACCGGCGTGTTCGAGCTGCTCATGCGCCTGGAGGAGGCACTCGACGTCGAGTTCGACACGGACAACCTGGAGATGGGCCACTTCGAGACGGTTCGTTCGCTTGCCGACTTCGTCGTGTCGGAGACGGGTGACTGACGTGTACGCGACGGCGGCACCGGTAACGCCGGCCCCCGGCGGCCGGATGGCCGGGCTCGGGCTGGTCGAGGTTGCCCACCGCCAGTTCGGGCCCGGCGGGGGGCGCATCGACGACCCGTTCTCCGAGCGGCATTTCACCGACCTGACTAGCGGTTACGGTATGACCTACCGCGCCGACGTCGCGGCCCGGTCGCGCGGCAACACCTTCGCGGCCATGTCCGCCGCGCTGGTCGACGGGCTGGCCCCGGCACCGGATCCGTTCGGCGTTGCCGTGGTCGCGCACGCCACCCCGGACCTGGACTGCCGGTACGCCGCGGCCACCTACCTGTCTGACCTGCCCGGCGTGCTGCTCTCCTTCGCGGTGTCGGAGAACGGTGGATGCACGCCGTTCACCGCCCTGCGGCTGGCCGGCGCGTACACCGCCCGGCACAGCCTGCGCCGAGCGGTGGTGCTCGTGCTCGACCAGTCCACCCTGCCCTACGACCTGGCGCCAGGGGTTGCCCCGGCCGGCGATGCCGGGGTCGCCCTGGTGCTTGGCGAGGGCGGTGACAGCATGTCGTTCGGCCATGTCGCCGGGGCTCGGCGTACGAATCTGTCCGGTGCGGTGGCCGAGGCGATCGGCCAGGCGATCGGCCAGGCGCTGCCCGGCGGCGTTGGGGGAACGCCGGTCGAGGTGCTGGCCGGCCCGGGAGTCGAGACCGGGCAGGTGCCGGCCGAGTTCGGTCGGGTCACTCGGATCGACAACGGATTTCCGTGTAGCGGGCTGTGGTCGGCGCTGGCCACCCGGTTCGGCCAGCCAGCCCGGCCAGGCTCGCTGACTGTGTTGGTGGACGCGGATCCGGCCCGTGGTGACGTGAGCGCGTGCGTGATCTTCAGAGGATTTCGATGACCACGGTGGTGCGGACCGGCTTCGACCCCGGCCTCTGGGCGCGCTGCCACCGGACGGCCCGCGAGGAAGGGCTGGCTCCAGGTCTGGCCGCCCTGCGTGAGGCGTTGTTGCCGGGGCTGATCCCCTGTGGGCCGGGCGGACACGCGGTGATGCCGGCCGCGCTGGCCGGCGAGGCGAGCCGGCTGTGGGTGGACGGTATGACCACCGAGGACCACGTCGAGCTGGAGACTCTGGGCGTCGTGGATCTGCCCGGCGGGCCGGTTGCGATGCTGGGTCACTCGCGCGAGCCCGGCCACGTCGGCGCGTTCTCCGCCTCCGCGCAGCCGCGCACGCTGTGGCTGCGCGGGCTGCTCTGGTTGCGGCTGGGCCTGTCCGAGGGGCTTCGCGACGCCTGCGTCACCTACCTCGCGGGCCGTACGGTGGGCAGCTCGGTGCTGCTGCAGCAACAACTGGTCAAGGGCGCGCTGGCCGACGTGTTGCTGGAACACCTGGAGATCCGCGCTGTGATTACCAGCGCTGGCGAGCGGACCGAGGACACCCTCGGCCGGCTGCACGAGCAGATCACTGACGCGGACCGCGAGCTGCTGCACCTGCTCGGCGCGAGCGGCTACCTGGCCGGCGGGACCGGCCACGCCGCGGACGTGTCCGAACTGATGGCCGGGGTGTACGTGCCAGGGGAGCGGTCGTGACCCCGCTGGACACGCTGCGCGGGCAGGTGCGCGAGTGGGGGGTGGACTTCCGCCGGCACGCGCTGGAGCTGGACGCTGATCCCGAGGCCATCCGCGCGCACTTCGACCTGCCAGCGGTGAGGTTCCTGTCCACCATGGGCGTTCCGGTCGAGTACGGGCACGAGCCGGAGCCGATCGACGGGCACCGCTTCGACGGCACCCTTGCCGCCCAGCGGGTCGTGGTGATGGAGGAGCTGGCCGCCGCGGACGCCGGCATGCTGGTCGCGTCACCCGGCCCGCTGCTGGCTGGCGTGTTCCTTCAGCAGTTCGGTGACCCGGCTCAGAAAGCCCTGTTCTACCAGCGGATGCTGGACAGGCCGTTGTGGACGTTCTTCGCGCTGACCGAGCCGGCGGGCGGGTCGGACGTCGGCGCCATGCGCACCGTGATCCACCCCGGCTCGCCCGCGCGGCTGTCCGGTACCAAACGCTACGTCGGCAACGCCTGCCGGGCGCGGATCGGGGTGGTGTTCGCCCGGCTGAAGCCAGGGCCGCTAGGTATCCGCGCGGTGTTGCTGGAGACCCCGATCGACGGGTTCGAGGCGGTCCCGCTGGACATGATCGGTCTGCGTGGGGCCAGGATCAGCGCGATCAGTATGGACTCGGTCGAGGTGCCCGACGACGCGTTCCTCGGCCGGCAGCTGTCGCCGACCCGACGCGGTGTCTGGGCTTTCGTCCAGACMTTCAATCAGCTCAGGCCCGGCGTCGCGGCTATCGGGCTGGGCATCGCCAGGGCCGCCTACGAATACGCGGTCTCCAACCGCCGGTCGCTGCGCCGAGAGGAGGAACTGCGGCTGGACGACCTGCGCCGCCAGATCGACGGCACGCGCCACCTGGTCGAGGCATCCGCGGCCATGATTGACGCCCGGCCGGCCGACGGCCACCTGGCCTCCGCGGCCAAGGCGAGAGCCAGCGCCCTCGCCGAGCGGGCCACCCGGACAGCCTGTGGGCTCCTCGGTGCCGGCGCCCGGCTGGAACATCCACTGCTGGACAAGCTCGTACGTGACGCCAAGTCGATGGAGTTCATCGAGGGCACCACGCACATGCAGAAACTCACGATCTTCCAGGGGCTGTTGTCCGGGAAGGTTGACAACCACGAAGTGCCATCTTCCGAAACCGTACGGTGATATTAATTCGGACAAGAGGGGCAAGTGCCAATGGAAGATCAGCGGATCACGAAGGTCGTCGTCCTGGGGGGCGGTACCGCGGGCTGGATGAGCGCGTCCTATCTCGGCAAGGTGCTCGGCCCAGCCGTGCAGATCACCGTGCTGGAGGCGCCGTCGGTTCCCAAGATCGGGATTGGCGAGGCCACCGTGCCCAACCTGCACAAGACGTTCTTCGACTTTCTCGGCTTCGCGGAGGAAGAGTGGATGCGCGAGTGCAACGCCAGCTACAAGATGGGCATCAGATTCGTCAACTGGCGCACTGACGGCACCGGTGAGGCCGATGCCCGRCCGTTCGGTGACTCGATTGACCACTACTATCACCTGTTCGGCCTGCTGCCCAACCACGGCAACCTGCCGCTGTCGCACCACTGGACGTACRAGAAACTCAACGGGCAGACCAGCGAGCCGTTCGACTACGCCTGCTACCGCGAGCCCCCGGTCATGGACAAGAAGCTGTCGCCGAGATTTGCCGACGGCACCAAGTGGACGAACTACGCGTGGCATTTCGACGCCAACCTGGTGGCCGACTTCCTGCGCAGGTTCGCGGTGAACAAGCAGGGCGCGGTGCACGTCGAGGACGTGATGACCGAGGCGTTGATCGACCATCGTGGGTATGTCACCGGACTGCGCACCAAGTCCGGCGCGGTGATCGAGGGCGACCTGTTCGTGGACTGCTCCGGGTTCCGCGGCCTGTTGATCAACCAGRCGATGAAGGAACCGTTCCTGGACATGAGCGACCACCTGCTCAACGACAGCGCGGTGGCCACCCAGGTGCCGCACGACGACGAGGCYAACGGCGTCGAGCCGTACACCTCGGCGATCGCCATGTCGTCCGGGTGGACCTGGAAGATCCCGATGCTCGGCCGGTTCGGCACCGGATACGTGTTCTCCAGCCGGTTCCAGTCACGTGACGACGCGACCCTGGAGTTCTGCCGGCTGTGGGGCCTCGACCCGGAGACCCAGCCGTTGAACCAGATCAAGTTCCGGGTCGGTCGCAACCGGCGGACCTGGGTGAAGAACGTGGTCAGCATCGGCCTGTCCTCGTGCTTCCTCGAGCCGCTTGAGTCCACCGGCATCTACTTCATCTACGCCGCACTGTTCCAGYTGGCCAAGCACTTCCCGGACAAGCGGTTCGACCAGATCCTGATCGACCGGTTCAACGCCGAGATCGAAACCATGTTCGACGACTCGCGCGACTTCATCCAGGCGCACTTCTCCTTCGCGCCGCGCAACGACACGCCGTTCTGGCGGGCGTGCAAGGACCTGGTACTCGCCGATGACATCACCGAAAAGATCAAAATGTACCGGGTAGGTCTCGCGGTGAACATGCCGAGCACCGACGAGAGCACCTACTACGCGAACTTCGAAGTGGAGTTCCGCAACTTCTGGAACAACAGCAACTACTACTGCATCTTCGCCGGCCTGAACTTCCTGCCCGACCACCCGCTGCCCGCGCTGGCCGCCCGTCCGGAGGAGGTGGAGTCCGCCGAGCCGGTGTTCGACCAGATCAAGCGGACCCAGGAGAAGCTGATTTCCACGCTCCCCTCCACCTACGACTACCTGAAGAGCCTGCACGGAGCCTGACCTCTCGTCACGTCGTATTTCTGTTCCTGAGTTCTCGGAAACCCGGGCCGGGTGGCCGGGAGGTGTTTTTCTGCCTCCCGGCCTCCCGGCCTCCCGGCCTCCCGGCCTCCCGGCCTCCCGGCCTCCCGGCCTCCCGGCCTCCCGGCCTCCCGGCCTCCCGGCCTCCC
>NZ_MOME01000051.1:0-29225 GCF_001983005.1 Protofrankia sp. BMG5.30
CGGGGTGACCGCGAACAACGCGAATACCGGCCGGCTGATCGGCTACCTGACGAAATATTTGACCAAGAGTCTGGACGCCTGCCACGCGGCGACCAGCGACGCGCAGCGACAGCACGTGGACCGGCTCGCCGACGCCCTGCGGTACGAACCGTGCGCGCCGACGTGCGCGAACTGGCTGCTCTACGGCGTCCAGCCGAAAAACCCACGGGCCGGGCTGGTACCGGGACGGTGCCGGGGCAAGGCCCACCGGCGGGAAACCCTCGGCTTCGGCGRCCGGCGGGTGCTCGTCTCCCGGAAATGGTCGGGCAAGACCCTCGCCGACCACAAAGAAGATCGGAAAGTCTGGGTCCGGCAGCAACTTGCGGTCCTCGGCCACACCGACACCGGCGGCCAGGACGGCGGCGCCGACCGGGCGGTCTGGCAGCTTCTACGCCCTGGGGATCCGGCCACACCCCGGCGGGAACACCTGCTGCTGCGTGCGGTCGCGGACCGCCATCGGTGGCGCGCTCAACTGGACGCGGCGCGGGCAGCGCGCGGACACCCCGACCCGGTGTCGGCAACCGACCCTCTACTCCGCGATGCCGCATGATCTCCAAGTCTTACGACGATTCCGGCGAGGACGTATGAACAAGCTCCTCCTGACCGCGGCCGAAGCCGCCGCGGTCCTCGGTGTCGGCCGGTCCACCGTCTACGAACTGATGGCGGCGGGACAGATCGAATCCGTCCGCATCGGACGGTCACGGCGGATCCCACGGGCGGCACTCGTCGCCTACGTCGATCGGCTCCGCGGCGCCCCGGACACGGAGGCTGCGGCATGACCGCGGTCGGATTCGCGCCGAACCGGACAGCCGGATTTCGGCAGTGCAGCACGCGCGGCGATGCGGCCCGTGGACCTCCGGTCACGTAGGAACAAAAGATCTGTAAGGCGGTCCCGGCGGGTGCGGGAACACCACACCGGGACCTTGATCAGCACCCCTTAACAGCCAAGGGAGTACCGACCCGTGCCCATCATTCCGCCTGGCTTCGACCCGCCGCGCGACCCCTCCGACGGACGGCCCTTCGTCCGCCTCGACGCCCCCGGCCACGGCTTCTACGAGATGACCGTCAGACCGGGCGCCGACCCGTTCGATATCGCCCGGATCGCGGTCGCGATCCCCACCGACGCGGTGTTCGTCGAAGCCCTCGGAGACGTCGACGTGGTTCTGGTGTTCCGCGCGATCCCCGGCAGCGCACTTCCGGCAACGGCAACGCCCCCGCCGCGCCAACCTGGTCCGGCTGGCGGCTGGCTGCCTGACGTCCGCCTGTATCGGATGGTTCCCGCCCTGCCTCAGCCGCGCTGACCAGGACTCGCGGTCCTTCCCCCATTTCTTTCCCGTTCCTCTGCTGGGCGTTACGCCCGTCGGGAGCGCGGACGGGTCCAGGGTCGGCGAAGCCGATCACGTAGTGACGCGGTAGCGCCCTGGACGCGGCCGGGCTCCCGGCGGACCCTCCTTCGCCCCAGAGGAGCGGGTCATCCATGCGCGACGAACTCGAAAGTGAGGCTCGCTCAGATGGCGAAGCGGATCAACGGTGAAGGCACTTACTACCAGCGCAAGGATGGGCGTTGGGAAGGTGCGGCCTACGTGCTGATGCCCGAAGGAACGTACAAGCGACGCCGAGTCTACGGGAAGACGGACGAAGAGGTTCGGCAGAAGCTGACCGACCTCAAAGCAAATTCCGACCAGGGCATTCCGGCAGAGGCCACGGGCTGGACGGTCGGGCGGTTCCTGACGTACTGGCTTGAGCAGATCGTGAAGCCGGCGTGCAAGCCGAGGACGTACCAGGGGTACGAAGTGGTGGTCCGGGTGCACCTTGTGCCTGTGCTCGGGAAGAAGAAGCTGAACAGGCTCACCGGGGCGGACGTACGGCTGTTCCTCCGGCGTCTGGAGAACACGTGCCTGTGCTGCCTTCACAAGACGGATCACAAGCGGGCCGAGGACGAGCGACGGTGCTGCGCGGCCGGCCGGTGCTGCAAGTCGTTGCCGTCCGTCCGCCTGCGGCAGCAGGTCCATGCGGTGCTGCGCAACGCGCTGGAGGCGGCGCTCCGGGAGGAGCTGATCCGTCGAAACGTGGCGAAGCTGGTCAAGGTTTCAGGCCCGAAGTACAAGGTTAACCGGGGGCTGACTGTCGATCAGGCCCGCAAACTGCTGGTGGCGGCCGAGGGCGACCGGTTGCACGCGCTCTACGTCTTGGCGCTGTTCCTCGGGCTGCGGCGCGGTGAGCTCCTCGGGCTGCACTGGCCAGACGTCGACCTTGACGCCAAAACGCTCACYGTGCGCCGCAACCTACAACGGGTCGATGGTGAACTGCGGACGGTCACGCCGAAGACGGAGCGGTCGGAACGGACGATCCCGCTTCTCGGTGCCACGGCGGACGCGCTGCGTCGCCACGCCGACCGGCAGCGGGAAGAACGCTCCCACGCCGGGACGGACTGGGTGGAGACGGGCCATGTGTTCACAAGCTTGATCGGTACGCCGATCGAGCCGGACAACCTCCGGCGGAGCTGGTATCCGCTACGCGAGAAGATCGGGGCCGAAGGGGTCCGTTTTCATGATCTTCGGCATACCTGTGTGACCTTGCTCCTGCATCTGGGTGTGCCGCCGCACACGGTCCGAGACATCGCCGGACACGCGGCGATCGAAGTTACGATGACGATCTACGCACATACGTCGCTCGATCAGATGCGAGAGGCGTTGACCAAACTGGACGATCAGCTTCGCTGACGTTGCCGTCAGGGTTGCCGTCAACGACGGTCAGGGATCATGGCCCAGAAGGCAGAGCCGCAGGTCAAAGGTGGTGGGCAGGGGCGGGGTCGAACCGCCGACCTTCCGCTTTTCAGGCGGACGCTCGTACCGACTGAGCTACCTGCCCCGGTGCGACCATCCTGTCATACGCGGGCCTAGCAGGTCACATCGATGGAGATTGCCAACGTGGTGCTGCTGGCATCCGATGATGTGAGCGCGGTCCCGACGGGATTCGAACCCGCGACCTCCGCCTTGACAGGGCGGCGTGAACTCCAGACTTCACCACGGGACCATGCTGTGCTGTTCAGTTGTACCACAAGCGTTGCCGGTTGCCGCTGTGCCTGTTCTTCGGCGAGAAGAGCCTGCCCGGACCGTCTGATCGTATTCATCTGATCATGTTCCTGGAAGGCTTCCTCCGGAGCCCCTGAGATCGACCGGGGCTCCGTCTGATGCTGGACAACAGCCTACAGCACGGTGGGAGGGTCCGGGGACGGAGGTTGGCGTGCCTGCGTGCACACCGCAAAATCGTGCCCAACAGGCCCGAACGGGCTGGTGGTGCGCCTGTCCGGGCCTGCGTGGGCCTGCGTGGAGCTGTCAGCCATGCCGACGGACGCTCGCGCGGATCAGTCCGACAGCTCGACGAGATGCTCGGCGGTGCGGGTGTCACCGTCGACGGCCGCGGCCACCACCACGGTGGTTCCGGTCTTGAAGTCGCCGATGCCGGCGTCGTCACCGTCGATCCAGAGGTCCGTGTCGCCTGTCACGGCGTAGGTGGCTTCGTACCCGTCCTTGCTCTTGATCGTGGCCGAGCTCTGGGACACGTTGGTCAGCTCACCACGCTGGTAGGTGATGACCTGGTAGCCGTCGTCCGTCCGGACCGTGGCGTCGCCGTGCAGCGGGCGGGACGCGGCCCAGTCGTCGACGTCGTCGTCGTCGTAGCCCCACCAGCCCGGGCCGCCGTGCCAGTGGTGATGCCTGTGTCGCGGCCGATCGGAGTCCAGCGTGGCCGTGTCCTTGCTTGAGTCGTCACTCGGTGACAGGCTGGTCGTCGCCCCGGCCGGAGAGATCAGGCTGGTGGTGCTGTCAGGTGAGGCGAGTGCCACCGCGGTGATGCCCGCGATGCTCAGAGTTCCGACTGTCGCGATCGTCGTGATCATGGTGCCAAGTCGAGGTCGCATCGTYGTCTACCCCCTTCGACGTACCCCAGCGGCACGTCTGATTCACTCCTAGCGTGGGCTGATCACCTGAGCCCTGCGTTCAGGAAGTGTTCAGAGTTTATGAGAACGCTCCGCTGTCGGATTGTAGCGTTCGGTATTATCTGTCTGTCTGAAGGGATTGCGACAATGAATCCCGCTGCCCTGAACGATCCCGCCTTTGGTCAGATGGGTGACGGGTCGGATTCATGACGGTCATGGCTGCTTGCGGAGGTGTGCCCGACCGGCGTACGCGGGCCGGGCACACCCCGGGCGTGTTCCCGTTCCGGCCGGCGAGAGCTGGCCGGAAAGCCGCCGGCCAGGAGGAAGTCGCCGGCCGGGAAGTCACTGCTTGGTGAGGAAGCCGAGGAGGAGTGGGTTGACGACCTCGGCGTGGGTCCAGCCGATGTTGTGCGGGCCGCCGTCGACCTCGTGGTACTGCACGTTCCTGACCAGGGTCCGCAACCGGCGTCCGGTGTTGTCGATGGGCAGGATGCGGTCCTCGGTGCCCTGCACGACCAGCAGCGGAACGTTCGACAGCGCGGGCACGTCACCGCGGAAGTCGGTGCACCACGCGTCGACGCACCGCAACGTGCCGAGTGCCGAGGCGCCGACGGCCACGGCCCAGCCGTGCTGCCAGACCTGTTCGCTGGCGCGGGCGGTACCGCCGAAGACGTCCATGTTGTAGAAGTTGTCGAGAAAATCCTTCTGGTAGGCGAACCGGTCGTCGCGAATGGCCTGTTTGATCTCCTCGAACACCGCTGCCGGCACGCCTTCGGGATTGTCGTCGGTTTTCAGCAGGTATGGCGCGAGCGGCGCGAACAGGGCTGCGGCGGCGACGCGGTCGGTGCCGTACGCCCCGAGATAGCGGGTGATCTCGCCGGTGCCCATCGAGAAGCCGGCCAGGACGATGTCACGCAGGTCGAGTGTTTCGATCAGCGCGTTCAGGTCGGCGGTGAACGTGTCGTAGTCGTAGCCGGTCACTGGCTGGCTGGACCGGCCGAATCCCCGCCGATCGTAGTGGATCACCCGATAGCCRGCGTCCAGCAGCATCGGGATCTGCTTCYCCCACRATGCCCCGTCGAGCGGGAAACCATGGATCAGTACGACCGGCTGGCCGGATCCGTGGTCCTCGTAATAGATATCGATATCGCCAGAATTCTCCTGGTCGACGGTTATGTAAGGCATTTTCTCCCCCTTGCGCGGATGTACACGGCCGCTGGCAGCGGTCGTACCCGGCCGGGTCGTGCGGCATCCGTCCGGGGCGCACGTTGCTCCCGTCGTGCGGAATGCCCGATTTGCCCCGGGCGATCGGCCCCGTTGACGGGCGGGGATGCTATCCGGCGATCGCGGCGGTGGACGGGGGCGGGGCGGCTTCGGTGGCCGGCTTTGTCAGCGCGGTCAGGCTGGCCAGCGCCATGTCCGTGAGTAGAGCCCGCAGCTGTGGCACACGTCTGCCGCCGGGGGGACGGGTCGCGTCGGACATGAGCAGCGCCTGCACGGCCTGGACGGCGGAAACGAGTTCGTCGCGCGAATGGCCGGGGAAGCAGGCGTCCAGACAGGCGATCCACCGGTCGAGGTAGCGGTGCTGGCGCCGTAGGAAGTTGCGCTGGTCGGCGTGTGCCAGCGCCCGCTGCTCCCGTGCCCAGATCCCCGCCAGACGCTGGTGGCTCACCGCGAACTCGACGTGCGCCCGGATGAGTCGGGTCAGTTCCTCCCACGGGTCGTGCATGGGTTCCCCGACCTTGGCCAGCAGCGCGTCGGCCGCCTGGTCGAACAGCACGGAAAGGATTTCGTCCTTGCTGTTGAAATGTCGATAGATGGCCGACCCGGTGACCCCGGCCTCCTTCCCGATCGCATCGACTCCGACGCCGTCGAAACTACGTTCGTAGAAGAGCTTTTCCGCCGCCTGGAGGATCTGTTGCTCGCGCTTCATCGGCCCAGTGTACGGAACGGTCGTTTTCGCTGGCCGGTGATGTGTCCGATGTCGTAGGCGGCTTCGGCGAGCGCACGAGTGCTTCCTTTAAAAAGGATGCGGACGACTGTTGTCAGATTGGCGACAGTTGACGCTGTCGCCGCGAGCCCGTGCCGTTCGGGAAACGACCGTTCACCTCGAGCCGGTGGGCCCGTCCAGCCTGTCCAGGACCGTCCGGACCTGGGCGCGGCTTGACCGTGGATTTACCGGTCGCGGTTGCGCAGACGTTCCAGGGCGCGTCGGTCGCGTTTGGTCGGGCGCCCCGCGCCGCGGTCGCGGACACCTGCCGCCGCGGCGCCCTCCCGTGCCGGCGGCGGGCTGCGGTCGATGAAGCATTCTCCGGCGACGGTCGCGCTGACCCGTTTGCTGAGAAGACGGGTGACGACGATGGTCCGCTCGCGCCCGGCGTGCCGCACCCGTATCTCGTCCCCGGCGCGCACCGCGTGGGCCGGCTTGACCCGCTCGCCGTTGAGATGAACATGTCCGGCGCGGCAGGCCTCGGTCGCCTGCGACCGTGTACTGACCAGGCGTACGGACCAGATCCAGGCGTCGACCCGTACGCTTCCCTCCTGCGCCGCCATGACACGACTCTACGAATCCGACAGCCGCCTGGTCATCAACCGGGCGGAGGACAAGGCAGGAGACAAAGACCGGTACCCACGCCCTGCCCGCGTGGCCTCGGTACACGGCGGTGGGCGATGATCACGGATCCCCGTCGGGATCTCCTGTTCGTCCACGCGGTCTGTTCACCGTCCGTCCGCCTGGGAGTTCACCGTCACGCCTGCGCCGACCGACATGTGCGGTGGCTGAATGCCGCGTCGCCGTCGGCGCAGCAGGGCGGCGACGAGCACGACGAGCGCGGCGACGGTGTAGGAGAGGACTCGCAGCGTCCGGGCGTCGCCGGGCAGATCCGTGAACAGGGACACGTACACGGGATGGCCGGCGGCCGCGACAGCGAGCCACTCCAGCTGACCGGCGAGAACGGCGAGCGCCACCAGCAGGATTCCGTACCAGGGCTGGACCGGAGTGGCGATGAGAAAAGCGGCCCCGACGAGCCACAGCGCGGCCCGTTCGAGGGGAACCCGGTATGGGTCGCTGCGTAGAACGATCACGGTGACCGCGGCCAGCGCCGACACGGCGGCGGCCCTGGCGGCGGCCCCGTCGATGCCGAGGGCCGTGAGCAGCAGGAAACGGCTGCCTCGGCCGTATCCCTCGACGTTGAGGTATTCCGGAAGAAAGCCGAGGGCCGCTGGTCCGACGGCCAGGACGTGGGGCAGGTAGAAGAGTCCGACGATCGTGACGGTCGCTCCGATCAGGGTGACCGGGCGGCGTCGGGCGGCTGCCGGCAGGAGTAGCGCCGGGTACAGCTTGACCGCCACCGCCACCGCCACCGCCACCGCCGCCGCGAGCAGGCTCCCGGCGAGCCAGGTCCGGCGGCGGCTGGGCGCCTCCTCGGCCATGCCGGTTTCCCTCGTCATACCGGTTGTTTCACCGGCCGCGCGGATCCCGTTGGCTCCACCTGCCCGTGTGGCCACAGCGGGCCGGGGACGACGGCGCCGCGAGGTGAGAAGCGCGATGCCACCGAGCGCGAGCAGCGCGGCGAGGACGTCCACATGCGCGTCGGATCCGATCTCGAGACCGGCGAGCGGTGAAAGGGCGTAGAAGCCGGCGTGCCGGGGATCCCGGCCCCGCGCCGTCAGCATTGTCATCATCAGCCCGACCAGGGCCAGTGACGCCAGCGACGCGTACAACTGCGTCTTGTGTTCACGCGGCGGGCCGGGCAGGAAATGCAGCACGGCGAAGTAGGCCTGCGCCACTGGAGGGTAGACGGTGTGCGCCCGGGGATAGTTCAACCGGATACATTCCGGGCCGCGTCCGATGGCGGCGCATCCGGCCGGGTCCGGGAACAGCCAGCGGTCGCGCAGGTGGGCGAGCGCGGGGTCGAGCGGGCCGTAACGGTACGGGTCGATACCGGCTGCCTGCACCCGACCGTCCCAGACGTAACGGTAGAGGTCGTCGGACAGCTGCGGGCCGTGGGTGAACGCCACGGCATGGATGCTGACAGTGCCTGCGAGCAGCAGCCCGACGGCGAGCCGGCGGGGGGTGGCGCGCAGCAGCAGGGCCGCGGTGGCCACGCCGAGCACCCACCAGAGCATGGTCGGGTACAGCACGTCCGCCCGGTCGGGCAGGTAGCCGGGTTGGCGCAGGATCGCAGCCTGCACCGCGAGCAGGCCCAACAGCCCGACAGCGGCGGCGATTGATCATGCTGACCGCTCGGGGTGAGGAGGCGGACCGTATCGCGGGCCTCGAAACGGGTGCCGACGACTACGTGACCAAACCGTTCTCACCGCGCGAGCTGACGTTGCGGGTGCGGTCCGTACTGCGGCGGGCGACCGAGCCGCCGCCACCGGCATCCGGTGTGCTGCGTGCCGGCACACCGGTCGTGGACGTGGCCGCCCGTACCGCCATCCGGCACGGGGTGGTTCTCTCTCACGGTGCGTGAGTTTGATCTGCTGGCCTTTCTGCTGCGCCATCCCGGCCGCGCCTTCACTCGCGCCGAGTTGCTGGAACAGGTGTGGGGATGGAGCTACGGCTACCCCTCGACGGTCACCGTCCACATCCGCCGGCTGCGGGAGAAGATCGAGGACGATCCGACCGCCCCTCGGATGCTCGTCACCGTGTGGGGCGTCGGCTACCGGTACGACCAGAAGTCACCGCGGCCCACCGACGACACGTCTGTCGCCCATGGAACATGACGGATCACGAGTGGAGAGTGCGGTAGAGCGGAGAAGCGATGAGCGCAGAACTACAGGTCGTGATGATTGCGCTCGCCTGTTCGGCCRTGGCCGCGCTGACGGGGTGCCGTTGCTGCGCCTGCTGTGGAGGCGGCCACTGTGGGCCACAGTGGCGGCGCTCTCGGTCGTGCCGGTGGTGGCGGTGGCGGTGGGGGTCGCCGGTACCGCGCGGGCGATGTTCCTTTCCGAGCACGACCTGCGGGTCGTGCTGATCGTGGTCGCTGTCTCGGCGGTGGTCGCCACCGCCGCCGCGGTGCGGCTGGGGCGGCCGGTCGTCACCGCCACCACCATGCTGACCGGCGCCGCGGCCACTCTCGGTGAGGCCGGCTATCACGGAGCGGCCCGCGTCCCAACGGCCGAACTTGCCACACTGGCACGTACGCTGGATGCCACCCACGTCCGACTGGTGGCGGCGCGTGACCGTGAGCGGGCGCTGGAAGCCAGCCGGCGCGAGCTGGTGGCCTGGACAAGCCATGACCTGCGGACCCCGCTGGCAGGAATCCGAGCGACGGCGGAGGCCCTGCGGGACGGCCTGGTGACCGACAGTGAGACAATATATCGTTACCATCAGTTGATACTTGCCGATGCCGAGCGACTGACCGGCATGGTCGACGACCTGTTCGAACTGGCCCGGCTGCAGGCCGGGGCCTTCCGGCTGACCCTTGAGAAGGTGTGCCTCGCCGACCTCGTGTCGGACGCGATCGCCGTCGTGGACCCGATCGCGCGGGCCAAGGGCATCACCCTCACCGGCACCGCCGATCATGCGGTGTTCGTCATCGCTGACGCGACCGAAGTCGGACGGGCGCTGACTAACCTGCTCGTCAACGCCGTCCGGCACACCCCGGATGACGGGACGGTGGAGGTCACCGCCGAAGCGGACACCGCTCGTGACCGGGCGCTGCTCGCCGTGGCCGACCGCTGTGGCGGTATCCCCGCCGACGATCTTCCCCGCCTGTTCGAACTCGGCTTCCGAGGCGAGGCGGCGCGGACTCCCGGCGGCGGCGATCATCCCCACCAGCTCCGGGTACGCTCGGGGATCGGGCTGGCGATCGTCCGTGGGATCGTCGAAGCCCATGGCGGCGACGTCACCGTGCACAACCATCGGGCTGGCTGCCGCTTCGTCGTCGCGCTCCCGGCCGCCTGAACAACGTTCCCCGGCCGTCTGGACGGACGCACGCTGTTTTCCGGATTTCCCGGTCTCCGCGGGCTTCCTCGGTTCCGGCTTCCTTGGTTCGTAAGATCCGGAGCGCTCCGGAGTCGTTAGCGTCCGTGGGTATGCGCATCCTGGTTACCGGCGGCGCCGGGTTCATCGGCTCCCACGTGGTCGACATGCTTGTGGCGGCTGGCGACAGCGTCCGGATCCTCGACGCGTTGCTGCCGGCGGTGCATCGGAGCAGACCCGAGGTGAACGCCGCCGCCGAGCTGATTGTCGCAGACGTGACCGACCGGCCCCAGGTCGAAGCCGCGCTCGACGGCGTGGACGCCGTCTGCCACCAGGCCGCCATGGTCGGGCTGGGAGTCGATCTCGACGATCTGCCGGCCTATGCCGCGCACAACGACCTCGGCACCGCGGTGCTGCTGGCTGCCATGGCCCGTCGCGGAGTACGGCGCCTGGTGCTGGCGAGTTCGATGGTGGTCTACGGCGAAGGTGGCTACCGCTGCCCGGCCGACGGGCCGGTGCGCCCGGGCCCGCGGCTGCCGGCCGAGTTGGCTGCCGGCCGGTTCGAGCCGCCGTGCCCGAGCTGCGGCCGTCCGCTGGAGCCGACGCTTGTCGCCGAGGACGCGCCGCTGGAGCCGAAGAGCGTCTACGCGGCCACGAAGGTCGCCCAGGAGCACCTTGCCGCCGCGTGGGCCACCGCCACCGGCGGCAGCGTCCTGGCGTTGCGCTACCACAACGTCTATGGCCCCCGGATGCCCCGGGACACCCCATACGCCGGTGTCGCGTCGATCTTCCGCAGCGCGCTGGAACGGGGAGAGCCACCACGCGTGTTCGAGGACGGTGGACAACTACGTGACTTCGTCCACGTCCACGATGTCGCGCAGGCGAACCTGCACGCGTTGCGACACCCGGGCGTACTCGGCGAGCTCGTACCGCTCAACATCGGCTCGGGCGAGCCGCACAGCGTCGGCGACATGGCCTCGGTACTGGCGCGGGTTTTCGGTGGGACAGCGCCCGTAGTCACCGGCTCGTATCGAGCCGGTGACGTCCGGCATATCACCGCTTCGTCCGCCCTGGCCCGGGACTTCCTCGGCTATCAGCCCCGGGTCACCTTCGACGAAGGAGTGAATGCCTTCGCCCGCGATCCGCTGCGCGGATGACGATCCACGGCGTTTTCGTTCCCGGCTCCTCGGTGACCGTGGACCTCGTGCTTCGGGATGCCGTTCCTTCCGGCATGCCGTTCCTTCCGGCATGTGGTCCTTCTGGCACACGGCCTGCCATCACGGTCGAACGACGGTCAGGTGATGGTGCGGCTGACCCGGACGAACAGGTGGTGGAAACCGGCGAAGCCGCCGAACAGGCCACCGATCTCGAGTACCTGGACGCGGGCCAGCGCGTCGGCGAGGATGGCGTCCGACGGCGGCAGGTTGGCCACGGCGTTGGCGAACGCCTCGTCGAAGCTGAGTTTGGAGGACAGGCCGATGGCCTCCTCGGCCTCCGCTGGCAGGGCGGGCCGGTCGGCGCCGCCGCGGACAGCCGCGACGAAGCTGGCCAGCTCCTTGCCGGTGGGCTCGATGTCGACGCGGTCGGTGCCGTCGGCGTGATGAACCGTGATCGTGTCCTGGTCCTCGGGGTAGCGGACCGTCTCGGCGTAGCGATACGGCGTGACATACTGCGGGAAGATGCCCGGCTTCGCGCGACGCAGGAGATTGAACTGCTGCGGGAAGATGCGTAGCAGGCTCTTGGCGATGTCGACCTCATAGCCGGGGTTGGGCAGTTCGCCTTCGGCGACGATCAGCACGAACGGACCTTCACGGAAGGCGCGTATCCGGCTCCGGCTCGCCAGTTCCCAACGGCTCATGACTCCTCCTGGTGGTTGTCGATCACATCCTGGACGTGATTTCTCCGCCAAGAGCATCTTCTTACTTTGAGCGACCGATTAGCTACTATTGGCATATAGGCGACAGTTTTACGTCTGCTGCTGGAACGCGGTGTAGGCGGAAGTTGTCTGTCAGCAGATCATAAAGATGCAAATAGGTCACTCAGGGTGATGGTGAGGCGGGTGGTGTCACAGCCATAGCCCGGCGGCGATGGTGATGGCGTCGATCATGGACGGCGCGGCGACGCCGCGGAGAACAGCCGGGCCGGCCGGCCGCGCCACCATCCACCGCTCACCGGAGGGGCCGGGGGCCGTCAGGTTTCGAGCGGCAGCAGCTCGGTGGCGAACTGGTCGATGAAATCGCCCCAGGACGACGGGGACGTCACCGGCCGGACCACGAACTTGCTCATCCCGACCGCGATGTAGTCCCCGATACGGCGCCGCAGCGCGTCCCAACCCTCGGGGACGAGGGCGGCGGGGTCGGCGTCCGGCCGCCGACGCCGGAGCGTAGCGGCGAGCTCAGGCGAGATTCCGTCACCCAACGCGACAGGAATACTCAACCCATAGTGCTCGGGATCAACGGTCCGCCCGGCCGCGTCGGCCGCCGCCGCGACAGCCGCGATCCCTCTGGCGGCATCGGACGGCGTGATCAGAGACGCCAGCCAGCCGTCGCCAAGCCGGCCGACACGGCGCAGCGCGGCGGGCGCGGCTCCGCCGAGCCAGATGTCGAGGGGCTTCGCGGGCAGGGTACCGATGCCGACGTCGTCCAGGGTGAAGTACCGACCGTGAAACGTCACCGATGGTTCCGTCAGCAGGCGGCGCAGCAGGACAAGCGCCTCGTCGAACACCGCTCCGCGCTGCCCGGGACCACCAGGCCCTCTTTCCTTCTCCTTCGCCGGCGCAGGAGAAGGAGAAGGCGGCAGGGGCGAGGGAAGCGGAAAGGCATCGCGGTCGGCCGCCCGCGCCGGGCCGAGGCCCACGGCGGGCAGGATCCGGCCAGGGGCGAGGCGCGCGAGAGTGGCGAGCTGCTTGGCGAACAGCACGGGGTTGCGCCCCGGCAGGACGGACACCCCGGTGCCCAGCTTGAGTCGACGGGTCCGCGCGGCGGCGTAGGCCAGGCCGACCATCGGGTCCGGTGCCGGCGAGGACACGATCTCCGACAGCCACAGGGAGTCGATCCCGATTTCGTCGAGCCGGCCGACGATTTCCTCCAGATTCTCCGGATTCTCGTTGCGGCCTGCTCCCGGCGCGATCCCGATCCGTACCTTCACATCCCGTCCAAGCCGGTCCCCGGCCGGCGCATTCCTTGCCGGGCAGCGGCGTGCGGGAAAACCGTCCACCGACGGGTCGGCGTTTCACCCGCCGTTGAAGTAAACGGCCTGGCCGGAGTCTGAAGGCGAGTATCAGCTACACGTGCGATACCGGGTGTCGCGTCGGGGCGGACCGGCCAGGCGCTGCCGCGGCCAGACCGGGCGCTCCGGCGGTGACCGCCAGCCGTCTGTCCTCGATCAGTCCCGCGATGGCCCGGTCGGCAAGATCCATGGGAGGCGGCCACCCGTGGGCGAACCCGTCCCGCTCGGCTGGTGAGTCCGTCCTCACGGCGGGTAGATCCGTCATCTCGACAGAGACGACCGGCCTCTCATGGGAGTAGGAAAAGCTCTCTTAAGGGTGATGCGGGATTCGTGACTGAGCTCACATGATGAGGTGCATCACCGGTAGGGCCGTTCAAACCGCCCGGACGGCTACTCGCCCTGACGCAGGAGCGTCGTATGACTGTCACGCACACGGAATCCACCTCAGCCACCGGCGTCCCGGACGAGATCGCGCGACGTGTGGTGCTGCCCGAGGGACACCGGGACGACGAGCCGCTCTTCGCGGCGTACCGATGGCTGCGGGAGAACGCGCCGCTGGCAAAGGTGCGCGTCGAAGGCTACGACCCGATCTGGCTCGTCACCAGGCACGCGGACATCATGGAGATCGAGAAGCAGCCGGCCGTCTTCACCAGCGGTGGCGGTGCGGAGCCGGGCTCACACAACCCGATCCTGCAGAACCAGGCGGGTGACGCGTTCACCAGGTCCCTGACCGGTGGAAGCCTGCGGATCCTCGAAACGGTGACCTATCTCGATCCGCCCGAGCACACGATGGTCAAGGACATCGCGAACGAGTGGTTCCGGCCCGCGTCGCTGAAGAAATGGGAGGGCCGCATTCGCGAACTCGCCACGCAGGCGATCGCCGACCGGCTGCGCCCAGGTGTCAACAATCTCGATTTCGTCGGGGATTTCGCGCTTTACTACCCGCTGCACGTCGTCATGTCGCTGTTCGGGGTCCCCGCCGAGGACGAGCCCCGGATGATGGCCCTCACCCAGGACTTCTTCGGCACCGCGGATCCCGAGACCCAGCGTGACGATGTCGCCGCACTGACCCCCGAGGCGGCGGCGCAGCAGTGGTCGGCCGCGATCCGGGACTTCTACGCCTACTTCGACGCTCTCGTCGAGGCCCGGCGTGCCGAGCCGCAGGACGATCTGGCTTCCATCATCGCGAACGCCCGCCACCCGGACGACGGAGAGTTCTTCGCGAAGGAGGTCGCCTACGGCTGGTTTGTCGCGATCTCCACCGCCGGGCACGACACCACGTCGAGCACGCTGGCCGGCATCATCGAGGTGCTGGCTCACCACCCGGACGAACTCGCCCGGGTCAGAGCCGACCTGTCGCTCGTGCCCGACCTCGTCAACGAGGGGCTGCGGTGGGTGTCGCCGGTCAAGCACTTCGTCCGGCAGGCGACCCAGGACTACGTCCTGCGAGGACAGCAGATCACCAAGGGTGACCGGTTCATGCTGCTCTACCAGTCGGCGAACCGCGACACCGACATCTTCGAGGCGCCCGACGAGTTCCGCATCAACCGCCGGCCGAACAAGCACATTGCCTTCGGGTACGGCCCGCACATGTGCATCGGCATGCACCTGGCCAGGCAGGAACTGCGCATCATGCTGGAAGAGCTGCTCCCTCGGGTGGAGTCGCTCGAGGTGACCGGCGACCGGAAGGTCGTCCAGACGAACTTTGTCGGTGGGCTGCGCCGGCTCCCGGTACGCCTGGAACTGAGGTGACCAGGTCTGTCGATCATGTCGATCGATATCCCATCGGGCACAGTCGATCTTTTCCGCTTCGCGGAGCTGGCCGAGCCGGGCTCGGCGGGGCTCCAGCCGCCGCATCCGCTCAAGAGCGTCCACCTGGACGAGGTCGACGACATGGCCGGCCAGTGCGCTTCCCGTCCCGCTCCGGCCAGGGCAAGGCCTGCGGTGTCAGGTCCCTACTCTCTGAGGAGATCTGTTGACACTCACTGTGAACCCATCGACGCCCACGGAGTCACCGGCGCGTCTCACGGCCAGCGACCGAATCGAACGTGTCTCCTCGGCAATTGTGCCGGTCGGCGTGGTCTTCATGTTTCTGGGCCTGTTGATTGCCGGCTACATTCCGGCGGTGCCCGCCAACTGGTCCGCTGAGGAGGTCGCCGAGTTCTACCGGGACGACACGAATCTCATCCGTTTCGGGATCATTCTGACGTTGATCGGATTCATGGTCTGGGGTCCACTGATCACGGTGATCCTGCGCCAGATGTTACGTATTCGTCCTGAGCAGAAGAGCCTGGCCTACCTGCAGTTCGGTTCCGGACTGGCGGCCTGGCAGTTCCTGTGGGTGCCGATGCTCGTCCTGGCGGCCGCCTCGTTCCGCCCGGAGCGCAGCCCCGAGACGACGCAGACACTGCACGACCTGGGCTGGATCCTGCTGTTCATGCCGTTCATGCCGTTCGTCCTGCAGAGCGGCGCCATTGCGCTGGCGGTGCTGCTGGACACCGGGCCGAAACCGGTCTTCCCGCGCTGGGTGGCCTACTTCAACGTGCTGGAGTGCTTCCTCTTCCTGGCAGTGATCCTGATGCTGTTCTTCAAGACGGGGCCGTTCGCCTACCACGGCGTGCTGGTGTTCTGGATTCCGCTGTTCATATTCGGTGTGTGGCTGCTCGTGATGGCCTGGGCCACCTATCGCGGGACGGTCGAGGAGCAGACGCGGYGGCTTGAGAACGCCTCGGGCGCGCATGCGGGTTGAACGGTCGACGTCGGTGTACTCGCCGTCGTCGGGCACCCGGGTCGAGGCTCCCGAACCGCGGGGCCACGCCCCGCGTGCGCCTGGTGAGGACGGCCATGTTCCACCTGTACCCGGTGAGGGCAGCCATGCCCCACACGTGCCCGGTGAGGTTGGCGTCTGGGTTCTCGTCCTCGGCGAGATGTCGATGTTCGGAGTGTTCTTTGCGATCTTCATGGACGCCCGTGCTGGTGACCGGGAGCTGTTCGCCCGGTCACAGCAGCATCTGAACATCACGATCGGGCTCGTCAACACGATAATTCTCCTGGCGAGCTCGTTGTTCGTCGTGCAGGCCGTCCAGGCGGTCCGGGCCAGCGGGTTCGGCCGGGCGTCGAAGTTCTTCACGCTGGGGCTGCTCTGCGGCCTTGGATTCATGGGCGGAAAGGTCCTGGAATACAGCGAGAAGCTGYACGCCGGTATTTCCCCCGCGACGGACGCGTTCTACATGTACTACTACGTACTGACCGGAATACACGCTCTCCACGTCGCCGTCGGTATGTGTGTGCTCGCATTTCTGCGGAAGATGACGAGAAACCCGGCACGCCATCCGAAGACCACGACGGTCGAGGCGTGCGCGTCCTACTGGCACATGGTGGACATACTATGGATCGTCCTGTTCCCGCTGCTCTATCTCATCTGAGTTCGCGCCTGCGCGCGGTGACCCCGGGCCAGTTGGTCCGGCTGGTGTTCGTCGGGCTCCTGCTGCTGACGGCCGGCTCGTCGTGGTTCGCCGAGTCCGAAAGCGCCCGCGGCGTAGCCACGACAGCATTCATCATGACTGTCGTCGCGGCGAAGCTCCACCTCGTCGGCATGCACTTCATGGAGCTCAGGCACGCTCCGTTCGCGCTGAAACTCGCCTTCCACGGCTGGATCGTCGTGGTGTGGGGACTCATAGTCGGCTTCAGCTGATCCGTTCGGCTGGTTCATGAATGCGCGGCGCACGCCGGCCAACTGCCCGGGATCCGGAAGTCGAGCTGGTGAGGCCGGCCCCGAGCGCTCCGCCACTCGTCGCGGGCCGTCCGTCGTCCACCGGAGGGGAATGCTGATGGCCGTTCCGAAACGGCGGACCTCACGGTCCAACACCCGTACCCGCCGAGCCCGGTGGGGTATGAATGGYTCGGTGTTGTGTTCGTTGTGGGCCCGACGTCGGGTAGGTGGGGCGACCGGCTGGGTGGGAGTGCCAGCCGCCCCGACACTCAGTTGTTCCTGTCGCCGAGTTTTCTGACGAAGTCCTGGGCCTTGTCGACGCCGGTGTCGATTTTCTCGCCGTGCTTGCCGCCGGTTTTCTCGTCGATGAGGTCGCCGGCCTTCTCCAGCCCTTCGGCGATCTTGTTGCCGTGAGTTTCGGCGATTTTTTCGGCCTTTTCCCGAATATCCTGCAGATTGTCCTGGTTGGTCGGCTTGTCGGACATGAGCCGCCCCCTCTTCTTTTTCAGTCACATCCTCAGGACCAGGAGTATCGTCCCACACGACCAGGTACCCGGCCCGCGCAGAGCGCCCGGTAGCCCGGGCCCGTGGCCGCCCGCGGTGTCGGATGGACAAGAGAAGCTACTGGAGCCACGTTGACCCGAACGGTCCGGCCGGCAGGCCGTTTCACCACAGCCGGGCGAGGCCGCTTCCTACGGGAAACGGGCCGATGCCCCAACCGCACCGGTACGGGCATCGCCGACTCGGTGGGTTCGCGCGGCTGATCGAGCACGGTTGCCCGTGCGCGGGGCGATCAGCGTGGGTGGTGGTCAACGCGCGGGCTCGTCGTCATCCGGTCAGCGGGAGGGCAGGCCGAGGCGCTCCAGCGCCGCGCGCAGCCGGTCCCGGCCGGAGAGCGACCGCGGGCCCGCCAGCCGTTCCAGCACACGATCGCTCCAGGCACCGGGCAGCCCGTACCGGGCGTTGTACTCGCCCAGCCGCCTGTCGTAGACGGGGATGTGCAGGTCGGAGGCTGCGGCATCGTACCGCTCGTGGTGCAGGACGGCGGCCCGCGGCAGCCGCGGTTTGATCCCGGCATGCTCGGCCGGGTCGGGTGTGCCGACCGCGAGCCCGAACGCCGCCACCGCGTGCGGCGGCAGGCCCAGTTCGGCCGCGACGTCCTCGGGATGGTTACGGATCGCCCCGACGAACACCGTGCCCAGGCCGAGCGACTCGGCCGCGACAACGGCGTTCTGCGYCGCGAAGGCGACGTCGACAAAGCCGACGATCGTCGACTCCAGGTAGTCGGTGGCGTCCAGTGTCGTGCCCGCGCGGTCGGCAAGCCTACGGGCCCGGCTCAGGTCGACGATCCAGACCAGGAACAGCGGCGCCTCGTTGATGAACCGCTGATTTCTCGCCAGTGCCGCGAGCCGGGCCCTGCGCTGCGGGTCCCGTACGGCGACCACACTCCATGCCTGCAGGTTGGACGAGGTCGACGCGGACTGGGCGGCCGCGACCAGCGCGGCCAGTTCGTCCTCGGTGACCGGCCGGGGCGTGAAGCTGCGCACCGACCGGTGCGCGAGCTGTAGCGCGATCACCTMGTTGGCGACGCCCAGTGTCGCCTCCGGATCCGCGTAGCGAGCGGTGACGGTCATTCCTGTCCTCCCACGGTGGCTTGAGGGCTCACGGCATGCCGGGCGCCGCGGAGCTGGAACAGTCGCCGGGCGTTGCCGATCCGGATCAGCTCCTGCTCCCGGGCGTCGAACCCGGCCGCGGCCAGCGTGTCGTCGATGCGCGGCTGCGCCGCGTCGCGGTGGATCGGCCAGTCGCTGCCGATGATGATCCGTTCGGCGCCGAGGACCGCGCCGAAATAGGCCAGCAGCGGGGCGCTGAACCGCATCGTGTCGAAGTAGATGTTCGCCCCGGCACTGCCGTCGCCGAGCCGCCGACAGTGCTCGGCCAGCTCGTCGACGGCGTACAACAGCGCGCCGTGCCCGAGCGCGGTGAACACCAGGTGCAGGTCGGGAAGCCGGGTGGGCAGATCCGCGTGCAGCGCGGACAGGAAGGCCACCCCGTTCTCCAGACCGCGTCCGGCCGAGTTGCCGGGCCATCCCGCGGCCTGGCGCAGCACCTCGGCCCGCGGGGACTGGACGGGATGCACGAACACCGGCACGCCAAGCCGCGCGKCCAGCTCCAGGGCCGGGAACGCCTCGGGAGAGCCAGGGAACTTCCCGTAGCGGGAGGAGTCCAGCACCAGGCCGTGCAGCCCCAGCTCCTCGATCGCGTACCGCGCCTGCTCGGCTCCGGCCTCGCCGGCGTAGGCGTCGACAGTGGCCAGCCCGAGGAACCGGTCATGCGGATCCAGACGCTCGGCGAGGTACTCGTTCACCGCGTTCACGCGCGCCGGTTCGACGTCCCCGTCCGGGCCGAACAGCGACTCGAGCGGCGCGCTGAGCGCGCGCAGGTCGACCCCGGCATCTCTGCTCTCGGCCGCGAGACCGGCGAGGTCCTCGCGGGGGTCGGGTTCCCCCGGGGCCAGCCAGGTCGCGTTGCTCCAGCCCGTCCAGCCGGTCGGTTGCCAGTGGGTGTGGATGTCGAGGACCGTGGCCTCGTCCAGGGACGTCATCGCGTCCAGCCCGCCGCCGTGCCGGCGGCTGGCGGCCCGGCGAGCTGGGCCGCCAGCGAGACGACGTGCGCGCTCGGGATGCGCTCGGTGACGCCGGTGGAAGCGTCGCGGTGCACCTCAAGCAGCACGACATCACGTCCGAGCGAAAGCTTCTTCCGTGGTTTCTCGGCGGTGATGACATGTTGCGCATCGACGGCAGCGGTGGTCATCGGCCCTCTCTTTCATCGGGTCGGGCGAATTCTTACCGGCTGGCCGGCCGATGTCAAACAATCCTGCCGATTAAGCAGAACTGAACGAAATACGTAGTGAAATCCTCTTGTTCGCGGGTCGGTGATGCCGGTAGCCGGCCCCGGATTCACGTCGCTCTTCCGGCCGCGGGGCTCCACCAGGTGAGAACCGACGCTTCGCCCGGTGGGGACGCGTCCCGCATTCTGGGACCCGCGGCCTGACCCGGCTTCGCGTCCGGCCTCGCGCTCGGCATCGGAGGGCCGGTCGGCCACGGCAAGCCGGCCGGGTACGCGGCCGGCGGCGACACCCCGGTACCCGTCGCCGTCACGCGAACGACGACCCAGCTACCGGGCCTGCCCAGCTGCAACCCGGCTCGGCTCCTGACCGCCTGGTAGCCATCAACAGAACAATCTGGTGAATTTTTCAGCCATACCGGTAGGCGGCATGTTAATGCTGGATGGCGGCTACCCGGTGAACCCGCTGAACCCGCTGAACGGGACGGCGTCCTCAACCGGCCGCGCGGATCGCGCGAGACCGGATACGACGGAGGTCTTCAGACGGAAGGTCTTCAGATGGGAGGTCTTCAGATGGGCACGGAGTTTCTCTGGTACGTCCCCAACACCATTGAGCCCGGGCACCGCGGCGACGACACCCGCGACGGATGGGGAACCCTCGACTTCTCCACCGACCTCGCCCGCGCCGCGGAGGACCACGGCTGGGGCGGTGCCCTCATCGGGACGGGCTGGGGCCGCCCGGACACGTTCACCGTGGCCACCGCGCTGGCCGCCCGTACCACCACCTTTCAGCCGCTGGCGGYGATCCGGCCCGGATACTGGCAACCGGCGCACTTCGCCAGCGCCGCCGCCACTCTCGACCAGCTCAGCGGCGGCCGCCTGCTTGTCAACATCGTCAGCGGTCTGGACAACCTTGGCGCCTACGGTGACGCGCAGAACGACCCGGCCCGCCGGTACGGCCGCACCAGGGAGTTCCTCCAGCTCGTGCGGCGGTTGTGGTCCGAGGAGAACGTCACGTTCCGTGGTGAGTACTTCGCCGTCGAGAACTCGACGGTGTGCCCGTGGCCCTACCTCGCCGAGCGGGGCCGACATCCGCGGCTCTATTTCGGTGGCGCTTCGGCTGTCGCGGAGCGGGTGTCGGCTGCCGAGGCCGACGTCCAGCTCTTCTGGGGCGAGCCGCTGGAAGGCATCGCCGAGCGGATCGACCGGCTGAAGACGCTGAGCTCCTCCATCGGCCGCGCCCACGCCCCGCTGGAGTTCGGGCTGCGGATCACGACCCTGGTCCGGGACACCACCGAGGCGGCCTGGCGGGACGCCGAGGCGAAGGTGGCGCTGATGGCGCGCGAGGTCGACCAGCACAACGATCCCAGACGGCGCCGGGCCGTCGGCCAGCAGCGGCTGCTCGACCTCGCCGAACACGGCGAAGTGCTCGACTCCTGCCTCTACACCACCCCCGGCCGGTATGGCGGTGGCGGCGCGGGCACCACCTGGCTGGTCGGCTCCCCGGACGACGTGGCCACCGCCCTGCACCGGTACGCCGACCTTGGCATCACCCACTTCGTCCTCTCCGACACCCCCTACAAGCGAGAGGCYGCCCGCATCGGCGACCAGCTCCTCCCGCTGCTGCGCACCCCGGAACTGGTCCGAGCGGATATTTGACTTGATTTCACCGGATTCCGTCGGGGTTCGGCCCGCTGTCCTTCCGCATATTGTCGATCATGCTGGCGCGGTATACGACCACGTCGGGACGACGGTTGGTGAGTGGCACGTCCTGAAGCTGGACGTCGAAGTCCGTGTCGGCGTTCCACTCCACCCCACCGGCCGAGTCCAGGACATTCGCGACGATCCGGGCCAGTCGGTTGTGCCGGGGGGAGGCGCCGGGGGTCATGACGACCATCCCGTCCACGATCTCGATGCCTGAACACTGCTCCTCGGACCAGGAGTCATACTGCTCGGCAGTGATCTGCTGGTGCATCCAGGCGGGGGCGACCATCTCCGTGGTCATGGCACATCTCCCGGAAATGGCCTGGGAATCCAGCCCTTTCGAGCAAGCATAGCGAGACCGTCCCGGGCCAGGCGGCATGACAGGTCCGGATACGGGGCCGGCCGTTACCTGCTACGGCAGGCGGAGTCGTTCGGTGGGCTGTCCGGTGACCGCGGCGATCAGCTCGAAGTCCTTGTCGACGTGCAGCAGCACGATTCCGGCGAGTTCGGCTGTCGCGGCGATGATCAGGTCGGGGACGGACGGTGCGCGGTGGTGCCCGGTACCGGCGAGCAGTTCCTGGACCTCGACGGCCCTGGCTTCGATACGGGGCGTGGTGTTCTCGACGGGCGTCGCCGAGATCGGTGGCCGGCGTAACCTGACATGAAGATCCTGAGCGGATCTCGCGGAGAAGCCGACTTCCAGGATCGTGACCGTCGTGATCCGGATCAGGCCCTGCTGGATACGGGACAACCACTGGTCGGCATCGGGGCTCTCACTCAGTCGGACGAGCGCGGACTTGTCGATGAGCCAGCGCCGCGTCGTCTCGGCTGCGGCGGTCACGCCCAGGCCTGCCGCATGGCCTCCGGGTCGGCGAGATCACGGAACGTGGTGCTGAACCAGCGCAGGTCGTCCAGGGTCACTGGAGTGACCGAGCGCGCCGCGTCCTGGGCGAGCTGCCGGCGAAGGTACTCGTTGCGGGACAGGCCGAGCCTGGCGGCATGCGCCTCGACGGCGGCCAGCACGTCGTCGGGTACGTCACGAATGAGCACGTCGGACATCGGCCACACCTCCAGGCGGAAGACCGCAGTTCCCAATGATATCTGATGCTATCAGAGACAGGGCCCGTGGCTTGGGCAAGCGGCGGGGACTTCCCTAGTGCTGCGTTCCTCAAAGGCAGTAGACAAAGCGGCGGCGGAGTTTCCGGGTCGGTGGGGCGGGGCGTCCCAGATCCAGGGTTTCGCGTGGGCGTTGAACCGGTGCAGCCAGCACCGGACGGTCTTGGGGTGGCGATGCACCGCGGCGGCGATCTGGCCGGTGCGGTGACCGTCCCAGCTGGCCGTGATGATCCGGGCTCGCAGGATCCAGTCGGCCGGGGCGTGGCGGGCACCCGCCAGCTGACGGATCTTCTTCTCCTCGACCAGGTCCTGCGGCGCCCGTGCAGACAGAACGATAGGCATGACGTGCCCCTTGTCAAAGCACGGTGATATCCCGGTTCGTCCGATCTACCCTAGCCTTGAGGAACGCARCACTAGCTGGCCCTTCTGTCTGATACCCGCCCAGACCTGTGGTCAGGCTGTGGACGGCATCGGGCTGTGAGGGCCGGCCGCCTTGGTTGGCGCGTCGTCGCTGTGGTGGGCCGGGCCAAGTACCTCGTCGGCGCTGCGCGGTTCTTTGCGCGGCTGCTGGTTGAGCTTGTGGCGCTCGATGGAGGAGCGCCGGTAGACCTCCTTGCGGGCCCGCATGATGTTGCCCAGGGGTGCGTGCTCGGCGGTGACCCGCCAGGGCGTGAAGGACAGCGCGTCCATCTTCTCCAGATTTTCCGGGTCGGAGATGTCCTGCTGTGGCAGCCGCAGCTTGGCCACGGTGACGGACGGCGAAAGCTGCTCGGGCCACTCCACGGTGGTGTCCTCCACCGGCATGCGCTCCAGGTCGGTGCAGAGTTGGACCTGGATGTCGAAGGCGTAGGGCCRCTCCTGCAACTCGGCTTGCAGGGCCGGTCGGAAGACCTCCGACGCGGAGGCCGGGTCGATGGCACGCCGGACCACCGCAGCGGCGGAGAGCGGGTCGGGGGCGATGCGCACCTTGGCGATGTAGTCCCCGTGCCTGACCGCGCCCATCGTCCAGTAGCTTGACAGCAGTACGTTGACCGGGGGGATCTTTGACAGGCGAAGGAAGGCCAGGAACTCGTCCCAGGCCCAGTCGTCCTGGTCCAGTGTTCCCTTTCCGGTCACGAACTCGGTAAAGAAACGGTGCGCGCCGGGTCGCCCCTGGGAGAAATAGGTCGGCGCGTTCAGAAACAATTCCTGGATGAACAGGTAGTGCTCGACCGTGTTGCAGAAGAAGATCGGTGCGTTGATGTTGGCGTAGTCGAATGTGCCTGTGTCCGGTTCGTCTTCCAGCAGGGTCGGGCCGTTGATGTCGAAAATTTTCAGTGCCAATCCRGTGGCGCTGCCCAGTCGCGCGTCGGCTCCGGCGTGAGGCGAGCCGTTGGAAAAGCGGATGAGCGCATCGTGGGTTCCCGGAGTCGCGTAGATGCCTTGGGCGTACTCGGGGGTAAGCCCGGCCAGGATCTCCACCTGCCCTCGGACCAGCCCGTAGCCCTTGGCATGGGCGTCGCGGAGGGCCCGTCCGGTGCTACCGGCCTTGAGCGACTCGATGATGTAGTTCTCGGTCTTTTCGATCACCGTCTGCAGGTTTTGGTCGAAGTGCGGGTCATCGTCTTCGACGTCGGGCGTGTAGGGGACGAACTGTGCTGCCATGACTTCGACCTCTCCTCGGAGAGCGTGGTGGGGCCTTAAGGGGCAGGAACTGCTCTCAGTCCTCCAGTTCGGCGAGCCAGCGCAGGGCGCGCAGACTCGGCAGGAAGCAGTACTCGCCGCCTCGGGTGACCACGAAGCTGGGCAGGTTCCGCAGGCGGCGCCGGACCGGCTTCTCCGGGATGGTGGCGCTGCCGGTTCCGTCGTGATGCCCGGCTACCGGGTCCTTCTCGCCGGGGTAGCCGATGAAGTTGCCGTCGTTGACCCACTCGGCCTTGATGAACTCGAACTGCCGTTCCAGATGGGCTCCGATGAAGACTCCGACCAGGCCTCGGTCGGCGCCGTCGTCCTCCAGCACGCCCTCTGGCAGCGGCGGGCCGTAGGTGGTGCCGCGCCGGATGAGGCGGTGCATCCGTGCGTCGCCGATGATGGTGGCATCGCGGGGGTTGTTACGCCGGATGTGCGCACCGGCGGGGCACCGGAAGCCGCGATCGTCGTTCTCCCGGTACAGGAAGTTGTTGTTCCGGTGCGGATCTGCCCCCAGCTCTGGATCATCGTGTTCCGGCGTCAGTGTCAGTGGCGCTCCGCTGGGCCAGCGCCCGACCATCCTGGCCGCCAGGAGTGCCTCCTCCTCGGCGCTGGAGGTGTTCGCGCGCAGGTATCGGCGCCAGGCCGCCACGTTGGTGTGGATCTTGCGTATGGCCGCATAGGTCCCGTTGCGCCCCAGCGCATCAGGGCTGGGCATGGGCGGCAGGCTGCCGGTTTCGTCGGGGTAGCCGAGGATGAATTCGCCGGCCTTGATGGGGGTTTCCTGCGGGTTGGAGCCGGGCAGTCCGACGCCCTCGATGTTCGGATGGCTGATGCCGTCGCGGAAGCCGAAGGTGGTGCGCCCGGTCGGGAGCTGGTGGACCTCCTGCTGCCAGATCACCTGGACACCGGGCGTGTCCTGGTAGGCGACGCGGGCCCGCTCCAGCTCCTTGTCCAGCTGCGCCRCATCGGAAGAGAGGGCGCTCAACGCGATGTGAACATCGCCTGTTCCGAACGGTGCCTCCCAGCGGGCCGGGGCGCTCTCGCCCACGTCGCCGATCCGCTCCGCCCGAGCGGCCATGCCCTCAYGAAACGCCTGCGGAAAGCTGTCCAGCGACTCCTGAGGTACCCCCAGGGCCTCCAGCCCCTGGTAGGTGAACGCCACAGCTACCCAGGCGTCCTGGCTCCGGTCCACGCTGGGCAGACCACCCGCGGTCACCGGGAGCAGCCGCCGCAGCAGGGCGCGCCCGGCGTGGCGGTCATCGACGCGCAGGAAGATGAACTTTCCCTCGTACGGCACCGGCCGTGGACGCAGTGCCCCGCTTTGCACGTCGTCGATCTCGACGCCCACGCCGGCCGCGCTGCCGCTGTCTGCCGTGTTCATGATCGGTCGTGCCTCCACATCGGACTCAGCCTGGGCAGCCCTGCGGCGGCCGGCCGACGCCCGCCTACGCGGTCCACCGATGTTGGGTCGGCTCTGAGGGTTGGTTATGTCCTGGTTCTTAGCGCGCGGCTTCCTCCATCAGCTTCTGGAAGGCAGGCGTGGTCAGCAACTCCGCGTTGGCCGGGTTCTCCAGCGCCGCCCGGAACTCGGGGGTGTCCAGCACCTTCTGGAATGCCTCGTTCACTCGCTGGTCCTTCCAGATCTGCTGAACGGTCAGATCGGGATAGGAGCTGACGAATACCCCCGCGGGCTCCTGGTGGGCGACGAACCAGTCCTTCACCCCTGGATCGCTGACACCAGGGAACCCTTCGCTGTGTGAGAAGACCCTGTCGAAGTTCGCCCCGACTGCCGTCTTGCCGAAGTCGTCGATGTACGTGTCCCAGGAGCCGTCGAAGACGCTGGCGAACATAAACCGGGTCTCGTTGTCGAATATCACATGGCGTGCGTCGTGCAGGGTGCCGATCTGACGCATCGCCGCACGGTTCCCCTCGTCAGCCGACGCGCTGGCGATCTTGGCGAGATCCTTACGCAGCGCATCCGCGTGGCCCGTCTTGATCTTGGTAAAGACGGTGAACTCGCCACAGACCCCATCCTTCATGCCCGGGCGTTCGGGCTGAGCTGACTGGCCTGTACCTGTCGTTGCAGTCATCGTGAGGTTCTCCCGCCACGGATCGGTCCGAGAGGCCACCAAGCGCTCGAATATGGGCGCCATCGCCCTCACTACTAATCCTGACCGCGCACGCGCCGCCTCGCATCTCCCGCCATGGGTGATGTGGTTGCCCGGGGCGGATCCTCGAGAGGCTCCGGCACTGCGGGGTCCAGCCTGATCAGTTCACGATTCCCCGACACCGGCCGGCTACGGTCCGTGCCCCACGGGCCGTAGAGGCGTGCCTCGTCCGTCACGGTGCGGAGAAAGAGAGTGTTCTTGAGTGCCGGCTTGCTGTCGAGTTCGGGGAAGGCGCCACGGCGGGCTACGAGCAGGCCAGTGACCATGCCGACTTGCGCCGGCACCCTGTCCCGATGAGGATGTTGGTGCCGTCCGGTCCGACGTCGTCGCTACTGTGGTGCTGTGAGCCCGTAGGCCAGTGTGACGCGGAGATCCTGATGAATCCTGTCCTGCTGCCGTGAGCGCGTACCTCAGAATCTTTGGTAGGACCTCCCCGGGCGGTGCGTTGGTGTGTCGCAAGCCGAGGGGGGGAGATCTTTCCGTGGTTCTGGACCGGTTGGCTGGCCTGCGCCGAGTAGACCCGGTGGCGGCCGTAGCAGAGGATGCCTGAYGGGCTGAACGCGTCCGATATCATGATTATTTTTGCCGTGCTGGCGTTCCTGGGATCCCAGCATGGTTCCGCATGCCCTCACCACTCCAGGAATCGTCGGAAATCCTCACCTCAGGGTCAAGGTCCTCGCGTTCCGAGAAGCTCCCGAGGACAGATCCGGAAAGGCGCAGGAAGATGGAATGCGGACCTCTGCCGAGTACATCGTCGTCAGTTCTCGGTCAGCCCTTTCCGCGTGGCCGAGAAGACAGCCGCGCAGCCGACCGCGTAACAACCCGCCGCTCCGCCCAGGCGCCGTCCCGACTGCACCGTCAGCCGGTTTGAGCGATGAGGCGCTCAGCAGTCCGGAACGTCTGGTCAAGCTGCGGGACGGGTGCCGACCGCCGAGGAGCTCGCTGTTCAGAAGGACCGCTTTCGGGAAGGCTGCGGCCCACGTCCGGGGTCTTTCTGCAGGCCCGGGGCACGTCCAACGACAGTCCCACGGCTGCCCGCCCGGGCGGTCGGGTCACCCGCTTCCGCCAAGCCCTGCTCAACTGGACCGTTACCCTGACTCCCTCTGGAGGTAACCATGGGCAAAGTTCTCGGTGACGTGCTGGGTCTTGCGGCCGGCGTCGCGATCAGCCCGCTCCCGATTATCGCGATCATCCTCATACTCGCCACGCCTCGGGGACGCCTCAACGGACTGCTGTTCGCCGCCGGCTGGATTCTGGGACTCTCGGCACTGGGCGCGGTGATGCTGGCGATCGCCTCCCCTGGAGGCGCCTCCGCCCACAATCACCCGGCCACCTGGGTGGGAGCTCTCAAGCTCGCTCTGGGCGTGCTCCTCGTCCTCTTCGGCGCCCGGCAATGGCACCGGCGCCCGGCGGATCCCTCGCAAGCCCAGCTGCCGAAGTGGATGGACGCGATCGACCGCCTCACACCGGTCAAGGTATTCGGACTCGGAACGGCCTTGGCCGCGCTCAACGCCAAGAACGCCCCGTTGACCATCGCCGCGGGCGCCGCGATTGGCTCAGCCGGGCTGCCGGTCGGGCAGCAGATAGCATCGCTGGCAATCTTCGTCTTGATCGCCACCCTCSGCCTGCTGGCCCCACTGGGAGTCTTCCTCCTCGGGGGAGAGCGAGCCAAAACCACGCTCGGCAATTGGAAAGACTGGGCAGCCCAGCATAATGTCGCCGTGATGGCAGTCCTGTTCTTCGTTCTCGGACTGAAACTGCTCGGAGACGGTATCTCCATCCTCACCTCCTGACAGGCTTGCCCACACGTGGCGGTGTGGTCCGATCACAGACGTGTGGAGCGTGCGTTCTCCTTACTCATCACCCAGAAGGGCCGTGGTCTGCGTCCACCAGTTGGTGAGCGCCCGCCAAGACAGTCCCATCYCCCCGAGCGGCCGGTCGTAGACAAGGCAGTGCTCAGCGTTCTCTACGATCTCGATCACGTTGTTGATGGCGTCACGAAGAACGAGGCGGGGTTTCGGGCCGTTGGCCGCGAAGATGAGATTCTTGGGTTCACCGGAGACGCCAGTGGGTCCAAGCTGACTGAGGATAGTCTCCAACTCGTCGCTTCCGTATTCCTTGATGATCCTGCGGGCGAGTTCAGTCAGCTCCGGAAGTGTCCTGAAAAGCCGACTTCTGACATGGATATGCTTACTGGAGTAGGGGCTGTCGTGGTCGTCCCGAGCAGGGTCGAGCCCGAGAAGTGCGACGCATACCTCCTCGACGTCATAAGTAGGAGAGATCAGAAAAATGATCATTTTGACGGTGGGGCTGGYGTAGCTGGGCGCCCGCTTCACCGCTCGCTCCGCTGGGCCGGCAGATCGAACTCGCCTGCGATGACAAGCTGACCTGTAGTAACGGAGGAAGATAATCATGCACGGGTCTGCGTGGTGCCCCCAACGGGATTCGATACACAATAGTGCGGATCTGACCAGGCATGCCCGCTCCGGCCGACTCGTCATCGAGGGCAACTTCCGAGTCGGAACCTCGGGCGGTGCGGTCTGATGCCACGCCCGGTCAGCCTCCCGAACCTGGTAGCGCCCTCGACGAACCCGGCGAGCCGCAGCAGAACCATCGCACGCACGATCACCGCATCCATGATCACCGTCGTCGCACTGAGCTTCCTGTTCTCCTTCGGCAACGTCTGGGCACTCGGTATCACGCTCGGCGTACCGCCCTACATCGCCCCCCTCAATCGCCCCCGCTGTCGACCTCACCGTCATCGGCTGCCTTATCCGGACTAAGATTTGCCACGTTCCGCCCGTTTCGTTCCCTCCCATTTCTGCCTTCCGGTGCTCTCACTCCCGGTGGGGTGTGGAGATTGTGGGTATG
>NZ_MOME01000052.1:0-37365 GCF_001983005.1 Protofrankia sp. BMG5.30
GGACACGCCTTCGACCATTCCACCTCCACCGCCCGCAGGAACCGCCACCAACGCAGCAACGCAAACGCATAGCTACGAATCGTCGCGGCCGAACATCCCTGCGCTACAAGATCACGCAAGAACCGTCGGACCGGCTCGACCGGCCTATCCRCCTCGTCCACCACACAGAACGGCTCGACACCAACCATCGGGACCACCCGACCCCACTCCGGCAGATCGATCAGATCAATCACACGATCACAATTATCGGACATCCGCACGCAGTCCTCTCACTCGGAACTGCGTGACAGTTACCGACGGGCCACCACCCGCCGCCTACGACACGCTGACCCTCCGCCCGGTAGTCCGGTCAACAGTTCCGATCACGGAGAGATCCACGGCCGGCGCCACAAGTGGGGCCACGTACGCGGACACACCGAGCCTGATGCCCAAGGCCCAGACGTTGCCAAAGGCGAAGAGGAAACTCAGCGCCACGACCGCGCCGATCAGAAAATTGATCATTTTGACGGTGGAGCTGGCCCGGCCAGCCTCCCGGCTCACCGCTGGCTCCTCTGTACCGGCAAGTCGAACTCGCCCGAGATGACGAGCTGGCCAGCAGTAGTTAAGGAAGATGACCATGCACGGGTCTGCGTGGTGCCCCCAACGGGATTCGAACCCGTGCTACCGCCTTGAAAGGGCGATGTCCTAGGCCGCTAGACGATGGGGGCGGGCGGCAACGATCGGGCTGGGTTCACAGCTCGGACGCGGCAACGTCTGCCGTCGGTACGGCATGCCGAGCATAGGGGATGGTGGGCTGTGACGACAAACCGCTTCCGTCCGCGGCTCGCCGGACCGGCGTGAGGCGAGCCGGGCGAGACGAGGCGAGCCGGGGCGGTCAGGCTGCTTGCTCGGGCGGGGCCGGCCGTGTGTCCGGCTCCGGTGGAGTCAGGTGGCCGTGAGCGCGGGCCGTGGGTCCACCCTGTGGTACCGGGTGCGGAAGAACGCCCGGACCGGGCGTCCGCCGATGGCCAGGTTGTGTGTGATCGGCACTGGGCCGCTCGGGTACGTGACGTCGAACGACATCGTCACGGTGTCGGCCCGCTCCAGCGGTGTGTTCGGGTCATAGACCCGCAGCGTGACCGCGGTCTGGCGTTGCTCGTAGGCATAGGCGAGCGCCTGGTGGTTGTAGCCAAGCTGGAAGGGGTTGTAGGAGCGCACTGTGATGATGCCGAGCGGGGACAGTACGCCGCGGTCGAGGTCGAGGCGMACCCGTGGCCACTCGTCCACAACGGTGATCCGTCCGGCGCCGCGCAGCGTCAGTGACGACCGGGTGGTGTCCGCGTCCAGGGCGGACATGAGCCGGTAGTAGCGGGCGACGCCACGCGGGATGTCGAAGCTGTCGAACAGCCGGCGGGAGAGGTAGCGGTACAGCGGCGAGTCGGGCGGCGGCACGTCCTTCGACGTGGGCGGCGGCAGCTTCGCCTCGAAAAGATCGCGAGTGGTGTAGACCATGCCCCCGCACAGCCCGCGGCTGGCATCCCCGATCGGCACCCGACCGACACCCGGAATCCTGATCTTCATGACGGGCTGCCTGGGGAAGTCGTTGGTGAAGGGAAGGGCCTGGCCGCTCGGCAGGAATCCGTCCACGGCGGCATGGGCRTCGACCATCGATGTCTCCTTCTGCCTTCGCCTGGAGCGGTATGTCCGTCCAGGGTCCCATCCGGACGGGATGGGCAGAAGCCAGCGGAAACCGGCAGTCGGCAGCCGGCTCCGCTCACCGCTGCCAGGTTGCGCAGTGATGGTCGTCGGCGAGGGTGCTGATCGGATGGATGTCACCGGGTGTGATCGTCAGCGTCTGTGCCTGCTCGGTGGTGCGGACCGGCCAGGTGGGCGGCGACGTCGTGGGGAGCGTCCGGCCGGCCGCGCCCACGCCGTTCCTCCCGTCTGCCGCTCCGGCCGGCGGCGTGTTCGGGTTGCCGGTGGCCGCGAACCTCGTCCAGTATGCGATCATTGTGGCGGACAGTTCCCGGTGGACCTTGCCGGGCCACTGCCGGTCGGCGTCCGGGATCAGGTAGCCAAGCTCCCATCCGTGCGAGGCACCGGGGAGTGTGTCCGGAACGTACGGGGCGCTGCCGGGCAGGTCGAACTCGTAGGAGAAGACCGGTACACCGGCCCGCGTCAGCATGGACGCCGAGGTCACGCTCGGGCAGGTGAACAGCGCGTCGGTGATGACGCGGGCGAGCCGTTCGGTCGGCGGCGCCGAACCTGGCGGATAATCCCTGAGGACGGCGCCGATCCTGTCGTGGAAATGCTGGTCGAGGATTTCGTTCACCTGTTGGTCGGTGAGCCTTCCGGCCCGGTCGCTCCAGGGCTCGGTGAAAATGCGGCCCTCGTCCTTCACCGTCCCGATGATGACCGGCACTTTCGCGAAGGTGCCGGTGGCAATGGCCGTGGACAGCGGTGCCGGCAGTGTCCGCCCGCCTGTCACGGGCGCCCACGGGAACGGGCTGAGGATGTCGGTCTGCTGGTCGGCCGCGGCGAGCACGTCCCGGGCGGGTAGCGCACGCATGCAGGYCGCTGCCCGGGCGGGGTCGGCGCAGCCGAGTCTGCGCGCGACGTCGGTCCCGGTCCGCTCGGCATCCGGCATCGCCAGGAACGGCCATGAGCACGGGCCGCTCTGCACGATCGCGCGATGGAACAGGCCGGCCGCGGGCGGGGAGGCAAGCAGCGCGCAGGTACCGATCGCCCCGGCCGACTCGCCGAAGACCGTCACGTTGCCGGGGTCGCCGTGGAACGCGGCGATGTTGTCGCGGACCCAGCGCAGCGCGGCTGTGATGTCCTGAACCGCATATGTTCCGGAGTCACCCGGCTGTGGCTGCCCGTTCTCGGACTGGCTGTTCCCGGATTGCCCGCCCTCGGCGTTGAGCGAGGGCAGCGCCAGATATCCCAGAATTCCCAGGCGGTATTCGACCGAGACGACAATCACCCTGCCTGCGGCGGCGAGCAGGCTTCCGTCGTATTCGTTCGCGGAGCCGCCGACAAAACCGCCGCCGTGGATCCAGAACATCACCGGTAGCCGGCCATCGCCTACCCGGTCGTTGCCGGCCCCGCCGCCCGTGTCGCCGTTCGGGCCGGGGCTGCTGGTCAGGCCGCCGTCCGTGCCGCTGTTGGTGTCCGTGGCGGGGACGTGAACGTTGACGAAGAGGCAGTCCTCGTCGGACTGTTCGCCCAGGCCACCGTCGTCCGGGCTGCCCTGAAGACAGGGATGCGCTTTCTTCGTGGCATTCCGGATACCCGGCCAGGGCACGACGGGCTGGGGTGACCGCCACCGTTGGTCACCGACCGGTGGTGCCGCGTACGGAATTCCATAGAAGGACGTGTCCAGGGCGGTATGTGCGCCGCGGACCGTACCACCGGTCACGGACACGACTGTCGGGCTGGTTCTCGTTGAACCGCCACCGTCCTGTTCACGGTCGTCACGCGTCGAGTCGGCCGAGCATGACGTGACCGTAAGGCAGAGGATGATGACGAGGAGCAGTGACACCGCGCCCGACGCCATACTCCGGATACGGACCGGCCCCATGGCTGCTCCCCGGTGTCATGGTCCATATCCTCGACCGGTTCATGTTCCCGATGGTTCATGTCGGTGGTCGGCGTGCTACTTCCTGGCGCTGTGTTTCCCAGAGCGGCGCTTCCGTGCTTCCCGGTGTGCTGCTTCCCCGTGTGCTGCTCCCGCATTCATTCCTTGCGTATTCTAACGGTGACGGCAGTTGGCCGTCCGCTGTGCGGCCGGGTTCCCGCCAGCACCGGCGTGGTGATCGTCGACTGGTGATCGGAGTCGACGATTCAGCGATCGGAGCCGACGCCGACGAGGGTCTCCGTTTTGTTCGCCTTGCGGGTCGCCGCGACGGGTCCCCGCAGGCCGGCGGCCAGGCGGATGGTCAGAAGGCCTACCGGTGGGGGCTGYGGTGTCTTCGTGGATGCCGCGACGGGGAGACCGCCACCGCCGTTACCAGGGCCTGTCCCCGCTGCCGGTGTTCCGGAAGGCGGCGCGGGGACAGGGGTGGTGGTCGTTCTTCCCGCGTTCGGGGCCAGGACCGCCCGGCTGATCGGCAGGGAGGGCTGCGCGATCGGGCACGAGACCGCCCGGGTCGCAAACCCGATGTGGAACGCCCCCTGAACGCCGGGGGGCGCGTCGGGATGGCAGCGGGCGCCCGCGAGGAGCGTGTCCCCGAGGTTGCTGTTGTCCACAGTGATGATCGGGTTGAGCTCTCGGGTGGCTCCCGTGGGATCCGTGTCCCTGAACAACGTCGCGACCGGCCCGGCCGCCGCGACGGTCATCGCGAGGATCAGTGCCTGCAGGGCCAGCCTGCCGCTGTTACGGTGTTCCAGACGGGCACGGGAGAGCGGCGGGAACGCCCACCTGGGCACATACCGCGTTGCATGCCTCGGCGCATGTCGCACAGTGCGATGACCCGACGCGCGACGGTTATCGCGTCTGTCGTGGTTCCTGCCGAGACTGCCGTGACGGCGGCCCACAGCCATGGCGGCATCGCACGACATCGTGCGGCACCTCCACATCCTGCGTATCCTGGTCCGTCGCCCATGGTTATGACCGACACATCCGATATGAGCGGCAGGCTAGCTGGTTCTGGTGCCATGCGTAGTGTTGTCGCCACGTGTTGGGTAAGTGTGGATGTTATGTGGCCGACAGTAAAGAGCGCTGGGGTGGGTCACGTTTGGTGTCCGCGGAACGGGACACAAATCCATCACCCTCCGATGCATCGGGGATACCAACAGCAACGCAACTGGCGGTGACAGGATGTGCGGCGGCGTCGGGCGGCCGTCCACGCATGTACACGGCATCACACGGCATCACATGGCATGCACACCGCATCACATGGCATGAGGTGGTCCTGATGGCAACGAGTGTCACGACGGCCGGCCCGTTCGACATCCCGCTCGACGTCCCACCGGGCGCGGATCCGGACCGGGCGCTGCCCGCTGATCTGTCGGATCCCACCCGGACCGGTGCGGCGCTCGGTGTGCTCGTCGAGTCCGGCCGGCTCGATCCTCCGCTGTCCGCCGCGGGCTCCACCGCTGCCCGCTGGCGCGTCCTTGCCGACCTTGCCGTCAACGACGTCACGCTGGCGCGACTGGCAGCCGGGCACGCCGGCGCGGTGGCGATCCTGAACGATCTGGACGGACCGGTGCCGCGGCGTGACCAACGGTGGGGGGTGTGGGACATCGACACCCCGGTGAGCCCGCTGGCCGCCCGCTGGGGCCCGGACGGCTGGACGCTGCATGGCGCCAGGCCGGCCTGTTCAGGGGCGCGGGTACTCACCCACGCGCTGGTGGCAGCCGAGATCACCACCGCCGAGGCGGGGGAGGCGCGCCAGCTGTTCGCCGTGCGGCTGGACGACCGCGGCATCGCGGTGGCGGCCGGTGGGCGGGCGTCCCGGGCGATGGCCGGCGCGGACACCGCGACGGTGCTCTTCGACGGGGCACGGGCCGTGGCGGTTGGCGGGCCCGCCGAGACGTCCGGCCGCTCCGCCACGGCCGCCACGGCGTACTCGGACCGGCCCGTGTTCTGGCACGCCGCGGCAGGGGTCGCGGCGTGCTGGTTCGGCGGCGCGATCGGAGTGGCCCGCCCGCTGTTCGCCGCCGGCCGCCTCGACCGAACCGATCACGAAGGCCGTTCTGGCTACGAAGGCCGTTCTGACCATGAAGGCCGTTCTGACCATGAAGACTGGACCGTCCACCATGGATCCGTCAGTGGATCCGCCAACCGCTATGGGGCCACCGGCCGCGGCGGGCCCGGCGGCCACCACTGGTTCGCCGACCGGCGGGGACGGCCGCTGGACGCGCGTGCGCTGGTCCATCTGGGCCGGGTGGATGCGCTGCTGATGGCCGGGCGCTGCGTCCTGGAGACAGCCGCACGGGAGATCGATGCCGACCCGGGCGACACCGGCGGCTCGGCGCGGCGGCGTGCCCTGCAGGTGCGGGCCGCGGTCGAGACGTGCGCGACAGAGGTGATCGACCTGGTGGGGCGCGCGCTCGGCCCGGGGCCGTTGTGCTCCGACCGCGGCTACGCCCGGCGCGTCGCCGACCTCGGCTTCCACCTGCGGCACAGCCACGTCGAGCATGATCTCGAGACGCTCGCGAACGCCGTCCTGGACGATCTCGACCCGTTCTGGTGGTGACTGACAGTGAGGTGGCCACGGCGGGTCAGGTGGGTATCGATGACGGCATGAAGCATCGTCCTGAAGGCGTCCCGCCGGGTGATCTCTCCGACGAGGATCTCGTCCGCGAGGTGGAGCACCTGCACGCGACCCGGCACGACACGTTCCTGCACGGCACCGGGGACGCGTTCGACACGCACACGTCACGGATGCTCAGCCTGGAGTACGAATACCGGCGTCGGTTCGCGGCGGTGCTCACACCGGACCCGCTACGGACCCGTGCCGGCAGTCGCCGGGCCGCCGCCGCGGGCCGTGCCGGCTCGTGAYGTCCCTGGCCTGACCGCAGCGTGCGGCCACCCGACGCCCGGCGGCCTGACCGGCCGGTGGCTGTCACCGGCTCGTCGCAGCCCCGGGCCGGGCCGGGCGCGACGGGTGGTGTGCCGGGTCAGCTTGTGATGTCCCGGGTCGCGAACACGATCCGGGCCAGGACGAGCATGGTTATGCCGTAGCCGCCCTCGAGCATCAGTCCGTGCTGGATGCTGGACCAGGGGACCGGCGCGCGGAACAGGTCGACGAACGCCATCCAGTAGTGCGTGGGCAGGTAGGGCTGAATGACCTCGGCGGACGGGATCTGATCGAGCACACCCGCGGTGACCAGGATGCCGAGCGCRCCGAGCGTGGCCGCGAGCGGCGTGGACGTGATCGTCGACAGGAACAGCCCGCAGCCGGCGATCCCGAACATGGACGCGGCCACGAACAGCGCGGACAGCCCGATCCGGATCGCCGCATCCGGCAGGGAGAAAGGCGGCCCCCCACCGGACAGCGGCTGGATGGGAGCGAGCCCGAACAGCGCCCAGCCGACCGTGAACGCGGTCGAGGTCACCGCGCTCACCGCGATCAGCAGAAAGGCGATGATCGAAATCATCTTGGCGGCCAGCAGCCGGCCCCGTCCGACCGGGCGTATCACCAGATAGCGCAGAGTGCCGGCGCTCGCCTCGCCCGCGATCGCGTCCCCCGCCAACAGAAGCACCGCCACTGGCAGGAACAGCGGCAGGACGAGGGCGAGGGCCGCGACCGGGAACCACGTGCCGTTGCGGACGACCTCGGCCAGGAACGCCGGGCCTATCGGCTTCGAGCCAGTTCCGCTGATCTTCAGGAAGATGGCGACGATGACCGGCAGCGCCGCGAGCATCAACACCGACACCCACGTTCGCCGCCGCAGCAACAGCAGGCGCAGCTCGACGCGGATCACTGCTCGTCCTCGGCCGGCTCCCAGCCGCCGCCCCCGTCGCTACCGGTCAGCTCGAGGAAGACGTCCTCAAGCGTCCGTCGTTCCACCACCAGTTCGTGTACGCGCACACCGGCCGAGACCAGCGCGGCGTTGAGCGCCATGGGGTTCAGCGTCCGCGCGATGAGGGAGTGCCCCTCCCGGCCCTCCAGGACACGCTCGAGCAGGTGCGCGGCAAGATCGGAATCGGGGGTGCGCAGGGTCACCCGGCCGGTCGGGCCACACAGCGCKTTGAGCGAGTCATGGGCGACCAGACGGCCGTCACAGACGATCGCTGTCTCGGTGCAGAGCATCTCGACCTCCGCGAGCAGGTGCGAGGACAGGAAAACGGTCGTTCCCGCGGCGTTCAGCTCGAGCAGCAGGTCACGGATCTCCCGGATGCTCTGCGGATCAAGCCCGTTCGTCGGCTCGTCCAGGATGAGTAGTTTGGGATGCCGCAGCAGCGCCGCGGCAAGGGCAAGCCGCTGTTTCATCCCCAGTGAGAACCTGCTGATGGGCCGGTCGTCGACGTCGCCGAGCCCGACCCGTTCCAGGGCGTCCTCGATCCGCTTGCGGCGCGAGCGCCGGGCACCGCCGCGTCCGGCCGAGTCGAGAGCGGCCAGTTCGACCCGGGCGGGCAGGAAGGTGTGGAACGCGGGAGCCTCCACGAGCGCGCCGACCTTGGGCAGCACCTGCCGGGCATGACGGGGCATACTCCGGCCGAGCAGTCGGACACTGCCGGCGCTCGGGCGCACCAGCCCGAGCAGCATCCGGACGGTCGTGGACTTGCCCGAGCCGTTGGGGCCGAGGAACCCGAACCGGTCACCGGTCGCCACCTGCAGGTCGAGGCAGTCGACCACGGTCCGGCCCCGGTAGCGTTTGGTCAGCCCATCCGCATGTATCGCGAACGTCATGTCGGCTCCCGCCCGTCGTCGGCAGCGGGTTCGGCGGCGGGCACGGCGACAGTAGGCGCAGTAGGCATAGTGGCGGCGGGCATGGGACGGCCACGCGTCAGGGCTGGCGGGGCATCCGGACCAGGCCCCACCCGCGGCCGGGGGAGCCGCCCCGGCCCGTCGGAGCAGGATGATCGCAAAGTGGGCACTGTAGTAGTAGGCACTGTAGTACTAGTAAACCGGGGCTATTACGTGCCATCGACAGACGGGGGCAGATCGGGTCCACTGCGCCCACCCCGCGTGGGAGCTCGCCACGGCAGGTACGATCAGGCCCAGCGGGCCGTTAGCTCAACTGGTAGAGCAGCAGACTTTTAATCTGCGGGTTCAGGGTTCGATCCCCTGGCGGCCCACATTTGATCATGGCTGCGACCTGCGGTGATCCCATTTTTTAGATCTTCCTTGGAAGATCATCTGAGGTTTGTGGGCTCAATGCGGGCTCGAGCCGCACGATCTTGTTCGTCGGGCGATGGTGTGGGCTCAACGCCATGATCCTATTTTGTGACGCTGTGTGTCCGTCGGCGAGTTGACGAGGTCGGATTCGGTCCTTCGCGGATGAGATCGCACGGCAGCGCTCCGGGATGCCACGCACCGGGGCGAGGTTTCGCCAACCCGCGCTCTCCTTGCTGGCGGTAAGTACGCGCAGCGGCCGGTCGAGGTCAGGCAGCAGTCATCTGGACTCTCGGTGCTCCCGTATATGGGGTCTGTTGCGTTGCTGAGGTCCGCCGTCTCGACGTCTGACCAGGCATGATCGAGTAATGCGTCGACGTCCCGTCCGTCCGCCGGTCCCGGCATCGGAGTTCACCGGCTTCCGGTTCCCACCCGAGGTGATCGTGCTGGCGGTGCGCTGGTACCTGCGCTACGCCCTGTCGTACCGAGACGTCGAGGAACTCCTCACCGAACGCGGTCTCGTCGTCGATCATGTGACCGTGTACCGGTGGGTGCAGCGGTTCACCCCGCTGCTGATCGACGTTGCCCGGCCCTGCCGGCACATTCCCGGGGACCGGTGGTTCGTCGACGAAACCTACGTGAAGGTCACCGGAGAGTGGATCTATCTGTACCGGGCGGTCGACCAGTGCGGGCAGGTCATCGACGTGTTCGCCTCCGACCACCGCGATCTGGCCGCAGCACGGCGGTTCTTCACCCAGGCATTGTCGCACGGCCACCGCCCGGTCGAGGTGACCACCGACCAGGCGGCGGCCTACCCAAGGGTCCTCGACGAGCTGCTGCCCGCCGCCCACCATGTCGATGCCCGGCGGGCGAACAACCGGATCGAATCCGACCACAGCCAGCTCAAAGCCAGACTCCGGCCGATGCGCGGACTCAAACGCCTCCGTTTCGCCCAGACGGTCAGCTTGGGGCATGCGTTCGTGCAGAACATCCGCCGCGGCCACTACGAACTCGGCGTCGACACCGACCCGCGGCTGCGGGTGTCGGCTGCCTTCACCGAGCTCACCCTGGCTGTCTGATCAATATTCAGGCAGGGTCCRCCATGTCTTGCTTTCCCATAACGCAACAGACCCGCCGAGACGGCGGACTTCGCCAATGCAACAGTGCCGTCACAGGTCGTCCGGCAGGAGACGGAACGCCTTGTGGTTGCTGAGCGGACGTATCGCACGGAAGTCTCGCCGGTCGAGCGTGAGAACGCTGTCGGTCTCGTACCGCTCCGCCAGCACCACGTTCACTGCGTCCGCCAGGTCCAGGCGCAGGTCGGCGTACCGGCTCTGGACCGTGCGAGCCTTGCGGAGAGTATCGGCTGCCACCTCTGGGACCAGGATGCGCATGGCGCCTTCCTGTTGTAACARCCAGTCATTGACTTTATAGGCGGCCTTGCGGTCGACGTTGCGGGTGATGACGTGCTCGACTTCAGCGAACACCAGCGGGGAAACCAGGGTCACGGACGCCTCGCGCAGTGCCGCGCGGGCTGCCTGGTGTTCCGGATTGCCAATGTTGAAGGCGGCCATGAGGCCAGAGGTGTCACCAACGACGATCACGTGGCAATGCCAGTCGTGCCGTTTTTCCGGTTGACCGCTTCATCGATCGCTTCGCGGACGTCATCTTCGGTGAGCGGGCCGCCGAAGTCGAGTGCCGGTATGTCCCAATCGCCGGACCATCGGCGGGCGTGCAGCGCGGCGATACGGAACGCCTCGCGAAAATACTCGGATTCGGGCCGGCCTTCACGCGCTGCCGCCTCCTTGACGATCTGCAGGTATTCCTCCTCGACCATGACGGTCGTCTTCTTCAAGGCCATAGGGTTATGGTACCACCACCAGCAATATTGATCGCGATCGCCGGCTCTCGCGGGCGTTGCGGATGTCGCGTCATGCTCCCACTGTCCGTGCCCGAAACTCGTCCGTGGGTCCTGACCAGGGCTTCTGCACCACGGGTCAGCGCGACGAACGATCTACAAGCCTTCTGTACCGCCGTGATGGGGACGGCGCACCCTGCGGGTGCCAGAAACCCGGATCGGGTCACATCGATCCGGTTGACAAGGCCGGGATCGCCGGTCGAAGATTCGCAGAGTCGATCTTCGGGACTACCCGGCAAGCCATGACAGGTCGMGCGACCCGCGCTCGGCGGGATGCCGTTCGCGCCGAGCACACCGCGGAAGAAGCCGAAGCCGCTGAGGTCGAAGCGCTGGAGAACGAGCAGATCGTGGTGTCGGTGCGGGTACCTGCCTCCCTGGCCGAGACCCTCAAGGCCCGAGCCGCTGTCGAGCACATACCCACCTCGGCACTGATCCGGCGCATCCTCACCCGAGCCGTGCACGATCCTGAATTGCCGGTGCTGACCGTCGATCAGGTCGAGGAGGTCGCCCGACGTATCTTCCGTGAGTCGGCATGAGCATGAACGTGTCGCGGCAGGGTGGGCGGTGACGTCACAACCGATGTGGGTGGTCGAGCGGTGTTCCGGTGTGATGATGATCGAGGTCGAAGAGATTCGTCGAATACTGCGGGTGACGCGCGCGATTTCCTGTTAGCCGAGAAACCGATTGGTGCTGTGGGCTCATTGCGGGTGCGGGCGTTGCGAACCTGACCGGCGGCGCCCGGCACCCCCGAACAACTGAAATTATCCTAACCTGCACGTTCGGGTATTCTCGGGTGCGGGTCGGTATGTTTCGGCAGGTATTCCAAGGTTCTTCTTGTCGCCCGCCGATCCCGCCGGCGCCCGGCCGGGCTGGCCGACACCGCGATCGCCGGCGTGTTCGGAACGGCTGGCATCGCGGTCCGTTCCCCTCGACGGGGCGGAGGCCGACAGCGTGGAGGCGGCCACCGGGCCGTYGAGGGCTGAGCGGACGGCGCGGGGTCAGGCCGAGCGGCGGTGGCCGCTGTGCTGCTGGTGCACGTAGAGCTCCCGGCGGTGCGGGCGGTGGCGGCCAGGGYGCGGATGCCGAGGTGTTTGCGGTTGAGCACTGCCTGGGTGGCGACGAGCTCGCGGTAGAACTCGTCCAGGGGGRGCCGGGTCGGAGTGACGGCGTGCTGGATGTCGAACAGGCGGTAGTCGAGGGTGGTGAGCCGCTGCGACTGGGTGTGCCAGATCTCCGTGCCCGGATAGGGGGTGATGACGGTGAGGTGGACGATCTCCGGTACCGACAGGGCCCACTCCCGCACCAGCCGGAACCGTTCGGCGTCCCAGTCCGGGTCGGCGATCAGGTTCACCGCCACGGTGATCCCGATCCGGCGGGCAAGCTCGAGCGCCCTGATGTTCTCGTCGGGGGAGATGCGCTTGTGGAACAGGTCGAGGCCCTCGGCGTCCAGTGCCTCCATGCCGAGGAACATGTAGGTCAGGCCGAGCCGGTGCCACCGCTGGAAGACCTTGGGATGGCGGAGCAGGACGTCCGCGCGGGTCTCCAGGTAGTAGCGCTTGCGGATGCGGCGGCGCTCGATCTGGTCGGCGATGGCCATGCCGTGCTCGGGTTTGATGAACGCGACGTCGTCGACGAGGAAGACGTTGGGCTCGCGGATGGAGGCGAGCTCGTGCCCGGCGGCGTCCGGTGACATACGCCGGTAGCTGCGGCCGTAGAAGGTCCAGGCGCTGCAGAAGGAGCAGTCCCACGGGCAGCCGCGGGTGAACTCGACTGAGGCGCAGGGGTCGAGTTCACCGATGAAGTAGCGGTTGCGGTGGGGCAGCAGGTGGCGGGCGGGCAGCGGTTCGTCGAGCGAGGGCAGCATGGTCGGGGGGCTGTTGCTTTGGCGAGGTCCGCCGTCTCGATGTCCAGYCAGGCATGATCGAGTAATGCRTCGACGTCCCGCCCGTCCGCCAGTCCCGGCATCTTCAGTTCACCGGCTTCCGGTTCCCACCTGAGGTGATCGTGCTGGCGGTCCGCGGGTACCTGCGCTACGCCCTGTCGTACCGGGACATCGAGGAACTCCTGACTGATGCTGGCCAATGCCGGCATCATGTCCTTCGGCACGGTGGCCGAGATGACCGACGCCACCTGGCAGCAGATGATCGACACCAATCTGACGGGCGTGCTCCACGCCATGCGGGCCGTGCTGCCGACGATGATCGCGCAGGGGTCGGGGTGGATCGTCGCTACAGCGTCGATGGCGGGCAGGGCGGGCATGTAGAACCTTGGCCACTACGTCGCGACGAAGTGGGGCGTGATCGGGCTGGTGAAGTCGGCGGYGCGGGAGACCACGGCACACGGGGATCACGCCCTCACGTCATCGCGACGACGACCTTGCCAGMCCTCGCGCGGCCCTTCTCGACGTACTCCATGGCCTCCCGGGTCTCCTCGAACGGGAAGACACGGTCGACGACGGGACGGATCTTCCCGGCGTCGATGAGCGGCGTGAGTTTGCGCAGCTGGTCGCCGCTGGCCTTCATGAACAGGAACGAGTACGTGACGTTGCGGCGCTTGGCGCGGCGCCGGGTCCTGAAGCTCAGCGCGCTCATCGCCAGTCGGAGGATCGCGTTCGCGCCCAGCTCGCGGGCGAAGGCCGCGTCGGGAGGGCCWGCGATGCTGATGACCTTCCCGCCGGGCTTGAGTACCTGCAGGGACTTCTCGAGCGTCTCGCCGCCGAGGGTGTCCAGGACGACGTCGTAGCCGTGAAGGACGGTCTCGAAAGCCTGCTTCTTGTAGTCGACGACGACGTCCGCGCCGAGCTCCTTCATCAGGTCGACCTTGGCCGTGCTCGCGGTGGTGGCCACGTGCGCGTCCAGCTGCTTCGCCAGTTGGACGGCGATGGTGCCGACGCCGCCGGAGCCCGCGTGGATCAGGACCTTCTGGCCTGGCTGCACCTGTGCCCGCTCGACCAGCGCCTGCCACGAGGTCAGGGTGACCAGGGGAAGCGACGCGGCCTCCTCCATGGTGAGCGTGGCCGGTTTGATCGCCACGTCGTCCTGGTGGACGGCGATGAGTTCGGCGAACGTGCCGATGCGGTCCTTGTCKGGCCGCGCGTAGACCTCATCGCCCACCGCGAACCGCGTGACGGCCGATCCCACCTGGACCACCACCCCGGCGAGGTCGTTGCCCAGGATGAGCGGGAGACGGTACGGCAGGATCGCCTTGAAGTCCCCGTCGCGGAGCTTGAGGTCCAGCGGGTTGACGCTCGCCGCGTGGATCCGGACCRGGATGTCGTCGGCGCTCACCTGCGGGTCGGGCATCTCACCGGCGCGCACGCCGGCCTTGTCGCCGTACCGCTCGATCATGAAGGTTTTCATCGTCGTCTCCGTCGCCCGTCCGCGAGGGGCGGGATCTCTGTTCATCCTGGGCTTCTCCCAGTACGAGACACTTTGTGGCGTTTGCTTCGGTCTCTTGGAGCCCCTCGCCGATGCGGCGGGCGGCCATCACCGGCGCGGCATCTGCCGCGGGCCTCAAGAGCAGCGCCGCTAACGGGAACCAGCCGCAATGCCTTCGGGCGTCAGCCCACCGGTGCGGCCGGGGCGATGACGCGGCTGGAGTCGCCTCCCTGGATGACGCCCAGGGATCCGGCGATCGCCTCGTGAGGGACTCCGAGGGGCCCCGCACTGACTTCCGACAGGCGGGCGAACTGCTCGGGGGTGAGCTGGACGTCGAGTGCGCCCAGGTAGTTGTCGAGCTGGGTGAGGTTGCGCGGCCCGATGATCGGAATGAGCGAGGTCGCGGACCGGGCGGCGCGCTCCCGCACCCAGGCCACCGACACCTGGGCAGGCGTTACGCCGATCTCCTCGGCGATGGCCAGGACGGCATCGACGACGGCGGTCTTCTGGTCGGTGCTCTCCGTGTGGATGACCGCCCCCAGGTCACTCAGCCGCCCCTCGGTGCTGTGGCGGTACTTTCCGGTGAGCAGTCCGCCGCCGAGCGGGGACCACAGGGCGGCACCGAGTCCGAGGCTCTCGGCCATCGGCAGTAGCTCGCGGTCGGCGGTCCGCTCGACGAGGCTGTACTCGTTCTGGATGCCCACGATGGGCGCCCAGTTCCTGAGGTCCGCGAGCGTCACGGCGCGGGAGACACGCCAGGCGGGGAAGTTGGACAGGGCGGCGTGGTGGATCTTGCCGGACCTCACCAGGTCGTCGAGCCCGCGCAGGATCTCTTCCATGGGCGTGAGCTCGTCAGGGAAGTGCACCCAGAGCAGGTCGATGTAGTCGGTGCCCAGGCGCGTCAGGCTGGCCTCCACCGAGGCGATCATGTTCTTGCGGCTGTTGCCCGTCTTGGAGACGCTCGGCTGGGGCGCGGCGCCGAGGGTGAACTTGGTGGCCAGGACGAAGTGGTCCCGGTCGGCGGAGACGAATTTCCCCGTCAGCTCTTCCGACTCGCCGAACTGGTAGGTGTCCGCGGTGTCGAGGAAGGTGCCGCCTGCTTCGGTGAATCGGTCGAAGATGCGGCGCGCCTCGTCCGGTTCGGCGCCGGCACCCCAGCCGGTGCCGAAGTTCGCCGTGCCGAGCGCGTACTCGGACACGCGCAGTCCGGTCCGATGTCCGAAGGTCGTGTATCGCATCAAGTGTCCTTCCTCGAGGGTCGACAGGGGCAGGCGGCGGTGTGCGCCTCACGCCGCATTCGGCGAAGCGGCCAGGCTCTGCCTGACGTACCGGGTGGTCTCGTCGGCGAGGATCTCGGGCAGGCCCGTCTCGATGCCGTACAAGGCCTGGGCGGCGACCTCGGCGGGGTCGGTCTTCTGATCGGCGGGCACGCCGGCGGCCATGTCGGTGTCCATGTATCCGACGTGCAGCGCCGAGACGATGATGCCGCGGGGTGCCAGTTCCTCCCGGGCCGCGTCGGTCAGCGCCCAGGCCGCGGCCTTGGCCGCGGCGTAGGACCCGAGGCCGGCCGGGTGCAGCCAGGACAGGACCGACAGGATGTTGAGCACGGCGCCGCCGCCGTTGCTCTCGATGACGGGGGTGAAAGCCCGCGTCACGGCGAGCGGCCCGAAGAAGTTCGTCTCCATCTCCAGGCGCACCGCGTCCAGGCCGCCCGCGATCAGCGGCGTGGCGGTGGAGATGCCGGCGTTGTTCACCAGCAGCGTCGCGTCGGATGCGGTGCGGGCCGCGGCCCGGATCGACTCCTCGTCCGTCACGTCCAACCGCAGCGGGGTGACGCCCGGCAGGTCCACCGTCTCGGGGCGGCGGGCCGCCGCGTACACGTTCGCTCCGCGCTCCACGAGCTGGGTGGCCAGATGCCGCCCGAGCCCCCGGTTGGCGCCGGTGACCACCGCGACCGCGTCCTTCAGTTCCATGCCTGCTCCCAGCGTTGCGGGCGCCAAGCGGGCCCGCACAAGTTAGATCACGATGACAATCTAAACTCTAGCCTAAGATAGATGCCAATCGACATCCAATCGGGAGGTGGCTGATGGGCCGCGTATCGCAGGCGCAAGCGGAGGAGAACCGTCGGCGGGTCGTGGAAACCGCCTCCCGGCTGTTCCGGGAGCAGGGCACCCACGTCAGCGTCGCCGACCTGATGAAGGCGGCCGGCCTGACCCACGGCGGCTTCTACAAGCAGTTCGCCTCCAAAGAGGCGCTCGTCGACGAAGCCACCGCCCACGCGTTCGACGAACTCACCCAGCTCCGCAATGACGGACTCGAGCAGCACGCCGGGCAGCGCGACGCCGCCCAGCAGGCGTTGATCGACACCTACCTCTCCATCGAGCACCGCGACAGCGCGGCAGACGGGTGCCCCGCCGCCGCACTCGCCACCGACATAGCGCGCGAACCAGGAGATCGCGAGGCCCGCCGCGTCTACACCGAGGGAGTGAGTGACTTCGTCGAGTGGCTCGCGACCGAGGACCAGGACGGCATCGCCCGGCTGTGCACCATGCTCGGCGCACTTGTCCTGGCCCGGGCCACCCAGGGCTCCCCGCTCTCCGAGGAAATCCTCACCGCCGCGCGCGCAGCATTGACGGCAACCAGCTGATCAGGGACACGGTGTCGGGCAGCACGCCGCAGGAATTCACCGGCCCGTCAGGAGGAGCGGCTGCACACGCGGCCGACGCGTGGCGATCCCAACGATCGGCATCGGTCCCGGAAGCGGCTGCGACGCGCAGGTGCTGGCCTGGGCGGCCGGTGAGGGGCCCGAGGAAATTCGCGGGCCGGCGGGTGATCTGCTGCTGGCCACGGGGCGAGCCGCCGGGCTCGCAGGCGCGCCCGGGCCAGGTGCCGACCGGATCGCGGCAGCGCTGTAGGTATCTGTGCCGAGGAACGTGTCACGGAGATGGTTCGAGGCAGGGCATCATTCCTCGTCGGCGTCCTCGGGCGCGTCCGGATTGCGCAGCGGGCGCAGGCCCTGGCCTGGCCCGCTGGAGCGGAACTCGAAGTGGTAGCGGCCCAGGAAGTCGATGTGCCGGTCCTTCAGCGGGAAGAGGAGGGCCACCTCCTCTTCCTTGAGGTCGTGGCCCTCGGCACGCAGCTGGGCGACTGCGGCGTCCAGGTAGCGGGTGTTCCACCAGGACCACGGCGTTGAGGACGACCTCCAGACTGGCTAGTGCAACGTTCCTCGTTACGGCTGTAGATCGTCTGTGCCGGTGGATCCTGGCGGGAAGGCGGTCTTTCACGCCGAAGTTGGTGTATGCCCGCCCTCCCGTGGACGCGGAGGAGGAGCAGAAGATCCGGAAGTTGGCCGGGTCACGGCACGCTCCCGGTGACTGGATCCTGCGGGCGCGGATGATTGTGGCCAGCTGGGAGGGCGAGCGCACCAGCACCATCGCCGCCCGGCTGGGCTGCCACATGCAGACCGTGCGCGAACGRCTGGCCCGGTTCAACGCCGAGGGCCTCGACGGGCTGGGTGACCGGCCCGGAGCCGGCCGCAAACGCCGGATCAGCGAAACCCAGCGGGGCCGCATCATCGCCCTGGTCCGCGCCGACCCCCGGGCCGGCCGGTCCGCGACGCCGGCGGCCAGCTGTGTGCCGCGGACGAGGCCGGCCCACCGCAGTGGACCCTGAACTACCCTCACCGAGGCCGCCCAGGCCGAGGGCATCCAGATCCAGCGCAACCAGGTTCGGCGCATCCTGCTGGCCGAGAAGGTGCGCCGGCGGCACACCCGCTCCTGGGCGCACAGCGAGGACCCCGACTTCGCCCCACAAGGGCGGCGACCATCGAGCTCTACACCCACCCGCCCGCTGGCACCACGGTGATCTGCGTCGACGAGCTGGGCCCGGTGATCCCGCGCACGTTCCCGCCGGCACCGGGCTGGTCAGCCGACGGCCACCGCATCAAGGCACCCCTGGAGTACTCCCGGGGCAGCGAGAAGACCTGGGTCTTCGGCGGCCTGCGCATCCGCGACGGCACCGAGGTCACCTCCTGCGCCCCATCACGCAACAGCGACGGCTGGATACAGCTGTTGACCCTCATCGCCCAGGCCAATCCCCGCGGCCCGATCCGGGTGGTCACCGACAACCTGTCCACCCATACCAGGGGGAGGTACGGGTCGATGCACAGTGCGATCGGGGCGATCGTGATGATGTGACGGTATGGGGGGACAGCGAGCGCGCGGTACCGGCACGGCATGGGTGGCGGTGGGGCTCGCCGTCCTGGCGGTGGCGGTCACCGTCGTGGTGTGGAGGACGTGGGACGACGCGCTCTCCGCCGGGGTCACCGGCGGGATCGGCCTGGCGGTGACCGTGGCCGGGGGATGGGTGGCCTGGGCCGCCTACCGGAAGCCCCCGGATCTGGACCTGGCTACCGTTGCCGACCAGATCGCCGATGCCGTGTTCAAGCAGTGGGACGGCGAGCTCAGACGGCGGCAGATCGGTGATCCGCATCCGCTGCCGGTGGCCTGGGATCCGGCGGATGCGGCGTTGACCGAGGAGTGGTCGTCGATCCGGCAGCAGGCCGCGAGTGGGGCCTGGCCCCCCGAAGCGCCTGAAAGACCGTGGGCGACCGGCCCGGCGCAGCTCGCCGGTCGCGACAAGAAAATCATCGACGTCCTCGACCGGATACCGACCGGCCGGCTGGTCATACTCGGCGAGCCGGGTGCGGGTAAGACGGTCCTGGCTGTCCGGCTGTTGCTGGCTCTGCTCGCCCGCCGTGCCCCGGGCGGTCCGGTGCCCGTGCTGCTGTCGCTGGCGTCGTGGAACCCCGCCGACCAGGACCTGGCCGCATGGCTGGAGGCCAGCCTCATCCGCAACCATTCCGGGCTGGAGGCTCCCGCTCCGGACGCCACCGGCGAGGACCGTAACCGGGCGCGGGCGCTGCTGGACCGCCGGTTGCTCCTGCCGATCCTCGACGGTCTCGACGAGCTTCCTCCGGCGCTGCGCGCCACCGCGCTCGCGAAGATCAGCGAGATGCTGCCGGACGGGCAGGGCCTGGTCCTGACCTGCCGGAAACAGGCGTTCCGCTGGGCGGTCCGTCCCTCCTATTGGGGTGGGGCCGAAAGCAAACTGAAAGGCGCCGCCGCGGTCGTGCTGCGTCCCCTCACGCCGGACGATGTCGCCGACTATTTCCGGAAGGCCCCAGGGGGGCCGGTGGTTACCGCCCGCTGGGACGAGGTCGTGGCGTCCTTCACCGCTACCTCGCCACCGCCGGTGGCGCGGGTTCTGACGACACCGCTGATGGCCAGTCTGGCGCACACCGTCTACAACCCGCGGCGCGGCGAGTCCCTGCGGGGCGTGCCCGAACCGGTCGATCTTCTCGACCCGGCCCGTTTCCCCACCGTCGCCAAGGTACGGGAGCATCTGCTCGACGAGTTCATCCCGGCCGCCTACCGTCCGCACCCGCACCGCGGGGCACAGCGGCGGCTGCGATTCCTTGCCCGCCACCTGGAGGAGCACCTGCACGGCACGCCGGACCTCGCCTGGTGGCAACTGCCGGCGGCCGCACCGCGGCCGTTCTTCGACCTCACGGTCCGAATCGCCTTCGGACTCACGTTCGGGCTCGCGATGGGATGCTTGGCCAGGCTCATGTTCGGACCCCAGATCGCCCCCGAGCTCGGGGTCATAGCCGGGCTCGTGGCCGGGGACAGGTTCGCGCGCGTGTGCGGCCCACGGGCGGAACCGTCCCGTGGAGTGCGCTGGCAACCGAACCCGACCGGATTCCGGATCGGACGCGTGGGCGGGCTCGCATACGGGCTCGGATACGGTCTCACCGCCGGATTCGCGTACGGGCCGGTGGCCGGGCTCGCGTGCGGGCTCGCGGCCGGGCTCGCATACGGGCTCACGGTCGGGTTCACGTTCGGGCTCACCGGGGCGGCAGCCGATCTGCGGACGGCGGCGAGCCCGCAGGCGGTCCTGGAACGAGACCGTCGGGCCTTCCGCATTCTCGGGTTCACGCAGGGGCTCTCGGGCACGGTCACGTACGGGCTCGGCGGCGGGCTCATGATCCTGCTCGTGGGCGGGTATGCAGACGGCGGGCTCACGGTCGCGCTCGTGTTCGTCCTCGCCGGCGGGTTCATGGGAGTGCTCACCGGCGGGCTGTCTCAGGCGGTATGGGGATGGTTCGCGCTGGCTCGCCTGCGCCTGGCGGCGTCCGGCCAGGTGTCGTGGCGGTTCATGGGCTTCCTGGCGGACGCGCATGAGCGGGGCGTCCTGCGTCAGGTGGGGGCCGTCTACCAGTTCCGCCATGTCGAACTGCAACGCCGCCTGGCCCGCTGAACCTGAATGCACGCGCGACCAAGAGGAGCAGGGCCACCGCCGTTTCTCGTGGTCCTTCCCGCCTTCACGCGCCAGCTCCCACGCAAAAACCACCCCCGCTCGCGGCAATACCCACCTCTCGAACTCCGCCCGCATCACCCGCGCTGGCACCGCCGCCGGCGTCCGGCTGATCCGAGCTTGGTTACTGCCCGTGAAGAAGTCCAGCAGCCRCACGTTCTTGATCTYGCAGTCCCCGTACTCCATCTCCACCGTCAGCCCGCGGGTTGGCTGCTCCATATCAATCTTGGCGCTCAACCAAGTTACGAAACAACCTTTAGCGATCCGAGTCGGAAGACCTACGATCAAGATTCGCCAGTGTGTGCGAATGCAACGGTACTGCATGAACGTGTCGTGGTAAGGCTGAGCTTCAGCGTCGTGACCGATGTGGTCGARCAGCGCCGTGATATGATCAAGCTGGAAGGGATTGTTAAATACTGTGGGTAACGTACGCGATTGCTTGTTGCTCGAGAAAACGATGGGTTCTGTGTGCTCATTGTGGGTGCGGACGTTGCGGACGTTGCGGAACTGTCTGACGGTCAATAGCACCCTCCGGCATCTGCGGTCGCTGCGACCTGCGCGTTCGGGCATTCTTTGATATCGGTAGATATGTTCCGACATGTGTTTCTGGGGTCTTTTAATCTGCGGGTTCAGGGTTCGATCCCCTGGCGGCCCACCGCATAGCGTGATGGACGTCCAGCCTGTGGTGGTCTCGTCTTTTTGATTCTTTAAGGAAGATCGTTAGAGGATTGCGGGCTCAACGCGGACTCAAATCTCACGATCTTATTCGTCGGATGATCGTGCGGGCTCAGTACCTTGATTCATTTTGATGACGTAGCGTGACTAACGCCCTGCCTGGGCTCGCCCGCCGGGAAATCGACAAACTCCGATGCCGGGACTGGCGGACGGGCGGGACGTCAACGCATTATTTGATCATGTCTGGCTGGACGTCGAGACGGCGGACCTCGCCAAAGCAACAGACCCTGGTCTGCGACCCCCAAGAACTATTCGATCTTAATCGAAGGCCCTGGGATCACCATCCGTCCGGTCGCGCTGCAGCTGCTGACCAGGGATGATGCCAGTGAGCGCTGGTCCAACTGTCCTGTGGTCGCAGTCGAACATGAGTTCCGTAAACCTGGTAGTTCCCGCACCCGCGGTCCGGTTGGTGACGGTGACCGGGGCGGGGCATCCTCCCTGTCAGGCGGCGAAGCCGCCGTCTACGGCTATTGCGGTGCCGGTGATGTAGCGGGCCGCGTCGCTGGCGAGGTGAGCGACTGTCGTGGCGATCTCCTCGGCGGTGCCGTAGCGGCCGAGTGCGGTGAGGCTGCGCTGGAAGGCGGCGGTGGGGCTCCCTTCGGGATTCATGTCGGTGTGGATCGGGCCGGGGTGGACCACGGTTGCGGTGATGCCGCGCGGGCCGAGGTCGCGGGCCAGGCCCTTGGTCAGGCCGGTCAGAGCGGCCTTGCTCATGGAGTACAGGGTCGTGCCGGGGCCGGGAACACGTTCAGCCAGGCAGGTGYCGATGGTGATGATTCGGCCGCCCTCGGTCATGTGCCGGGCCGCCGCCTGGGCGGCCAGGAATGCCGCGCGGACATTGACCGCAAGTGTTCGGTCCACCTGGTCCAGAGTGGTCTCATCCAGGGGGCCGGCGGCGAAGATGGCCGCGTTGTTGACCAGGATGTCGATGCGGCCCAGTTCGCCCACGGTGCGCGCGACCGCGCCGGTCACCGCCTCGGGGTCGGCGTTGTCGGCCTGGATGACCAGCACGCGGCCCCCGTCGGCCTCGATCTRCCTGGCGACCCGCTGGGCGGCGTCAGCGTCGCGTAGGTAGGTGAGGGCGACTGCCGCGCCCGTGCGGGCAAGCCGCCGGGCGATCGCCGCTCCGATGCCTCGGCTGCCCCCGGTCACCAGCGCCACCTTGCCCGCAAGCTCTGTCATGTCTGCCACCTTATTTCTATGTCGATCGACACAGAAATACCTACCAGGACGCGCGTGTGGGGGTCAAGATATATTTAACGATCAATACAGAATTGAGGTGGGTGATGGGCAGGCGCGGACGGCCACGTGGCTTCGACCGGGACGTCACCCTGCGGCGGGCGATGGTGACGTTCTGGGAGCGGGGCTACGAGGGCACGTCGATGAGCGATCTCACCGCCGCGATGGGCATCGCCTCGCCGAGCATCTACGCCTGCTTCGGCAGCAAGGAGCAGCTCTTCCGGGAGGCCGTGGAGCTCTACGGCGCCACCGAGGGCGACAAGGTGTGGCGCGCGCTCGACGAGGCGCCCACCGCCCGCGAGGCGGTGCGCCAGATGTTACGCAGCAACGCCGACTCTTTCGCCGACCCTGCGACACCGCCCGGCTGCATGATCGTCCTCGCCGCCGCCGGCACGACCAAGAACGACGACGTGCGCGCGTTCCTTGCCGAGCGACGCCGGAACATGCACGAAGCGATCCACGCCCGACTGCGCCGCGGGGTCGCCGACGGCGACCTGTCCGCGGACGCCGACACCAACGCCATGGCAGCGCTGTACACCACCGTCCTGCAGGGCCTGTCTCTACAGGCCCGGGACGGCGCCCCTCACGACACCCTGGAAGCAATCATCGACGGCGCGATGGCCGCCTGGGACGGCCTGACCTAGACGAGTAAGATCGCGGCCGCCAGCGCGAGGATCCGCTGGGCGACGCGGATCCCGACGCCCTCGCAGCTGCGTCCGCTGTGGTGTTCCAGGTCAAGCTGCCCTTTGAGGGTGTCGTTGACCGACTCGATGAGCTGGCGGACCAGCCCAGGGTTCGGACTTACATACTCGTCTAGTCGGTCAGGAGCAGGTTGTGGAGTTTGTCGGGGTCGAGGATCAGGTCGATCGTGGCGATACGTTCCTCGATCACGGTGATGCCGGCGACCGCGATGACGCCGGCCGATGTTCGAGCGACGATCCCGGCGGTGCCGTTGACCAGAGCCGGCTGGCAGTGYCGCGCGAAGCGTGGGCCCTGGGCGGCGACCTGCCGTGCGACGTCCGCGGCACCGGTGAGCAGGGCGGGCACGGGCCGGGTACGTGAGCCGGTGTCAACGCGGAACACGACGTCGGGATCCAGCACCGCAACGAGGGCGTCGAAGTCGCCGGCGCGGGATGCCGCCAGAAACGCGGCCACGACCCTACGCTGTGTGGCGATGTCGGCGTCCGGGACGGTCGGGCTGCCCTGCACCCGGCGTCGGGCGCGGCTGGCGAGCTGACGGGCCGCGGCGGGTGTCCGCTCGAGCATCGAGGCGATCTCCTCGAACGGTATGGCGAACATGTCGTGCAGGACGAACGCGAGCCGTTCGGACGGGGTGAGCGTTTCGAGCACGACGAGCAGGGCCAGGCCGACGGAGTCGGCGAGCAGCGTCTGCTGTTCCGGGTCGTCGCTGTCGTCGACGTTGACGATCGGCTCGGGTAGCCAGGTGCCGACGGAGTCCTCCCGGCGGGCCTGGCGGGCACGCAGCATGTCGATGCACACCCGTCCCACGACTGTCGTCAGCCAGCCACCGAGGTTGCCGATCGAACCGTCGTCGGAGCGGCTCAGACGCAGCCACGCCTCCTGGACCGCGTCCTCGGCCTCACTGCGCGAACCGAGCATGCGGTAGGCGACCGCGTGCAACTGTGGGCGCTGTCGCTCGAACTGCTCGGCCTGCCACGTCGCATTGTCCACGGATCACCGCTCCTTCGATCGAACCCCTCCTGAGCAATGACGAATCCGGCACCGCCGATGTGACGGGGCCGGCCGCACCGGCCCGGCCGACCGGTCCCGGGTCCTGAACGTCGTCGGCAGCGGCGCCCACGGGGTGACGAGGGTAACAGTCACATCCGCCCATCGGGATCCGACAGAGAGATGACAGTCGAACGCGGCTGACTCCGAGCCGGCGGCCACGGCGGCCGCACATGGGAGGGATCTTGAATTGGACGCAGTCGCCAGTGGCGCAGGGGTCGAACGCCTGATCAGAATTTCCTCGCTGATCGGCGGACTTGCCGGGAACCCCGGTGTCCTGGTCGGCGCGCGGCTCGTGCAGGGTCTCGGCGTCGCGCTGATGCTGCCGGCGGCACTGTCGATCCTGACGACGACGTTCACGGAAGGCACCGGCCGCCACAAGGCGCTGGGAGTCCGGTCCGGGGCGGGGTCGGCGGTCTCGCGTCCGCCGTCGGGGTGTTTCTCCCGACATGCCGCCGGACGATCGTCAGGGGTCGCATGTCGGTAACCGACACCTTCAAGATCAATCAGGACTGGCGGCAGCGCGATCCCCTGACCAGCCAACTACCCGTTCGGAGCGCAGATGACCAATAATACGAACGCCGAGAACAACCGTACGTCGCCACCGGCCGGCACGGTCGACTTCACCATGATGTATGTGGCACACGCCGCTTTCACCCGTGACCTGCAGCGCCTGCGGCTCGCATGCGAACGTGGCCACCTCCGGACGCCGGCAGCACGCGCGCGTTGGGCGGCGTTCACCAGGCAGCTCCACATCCACCACCAGGTCGAGGACGCCATCTTGTGGCCCCTGCTGCGCGACAAGGCGCTTCGGCCTGACGAGATCACCGTTCTCGACGCGATGGAGGCCGAGCACTCGCAGATCGGGCCRCATCTCGAACACATCGACGACGCCCTCGTATCGGACAACACGGCAGGACTCGTCAGGAGGATCGACGCCTTCACCACGAGTCTGACCGCCCACATGCGGCACGAGGAAAACAAAGCCCTGCCACTGGTGGAGACGTATCTCGGCCCTGACGGATGGGCGGYGTTCACCACGACGATTCGTAAAACGCAGGGCCTGCGTGGGGGCGCGGAATTCCTCCCGTGGCTGCTCGACGGTACATCCGAGGGAACACAGGCCAAAATTCTCGGGATGCTGCCGCCGCCCGCCAGGTTCCTCTACCACCGGATATGGGCGCCCAAGTACTACCGCACCGCGGGTACCACCGCATGAACGGATCATTCGGAAGGAGCGTAACCATGAGGATCGTCGTTTTCGGCGCCAACGGGCCGACCGGCCGGCTGCTGACCGGACAGGCGCTGGCCGCCGGTCAGCACGTCGCCGCGGTGACCAGGCGACCGGCGGAATTCCCGATCACGCATGAACAGCTCGACGTCGTGGAGGCCGACGCGCATGACGCGCGGGCCGTCGACCGAGCTGTCGAAGGAGCCGACGTCGTACTCTCGGCGCTCGGTGTGCCGTTCACCCGCAAGCCGGTCACCATCTACAGCGACGGCATCCGTAACATCACAGCCGCGATGGCGCGGCACGGGGTCAAGCGCGTGGTCGTGGTGAGCTCGAGCGCCGCCGAGCCGCACCATCATGCGGACGGCGGTTTCCTGCTGAACCGTGTCTTCCAGCCGTTGATCACAGCGACGATCGGAAAGACGACCTACGCCGACATGCGCCGTATGGAGGAATTCCTGCGCGGCGGCGACCTGGACTGGACGATCATGCGTCCCTCGGGCCTTTTCGATGCGCCCGGTGTGACGAGCTACGAGCTTCGCGAGGACCAGGCGCYGGGTGTCTTCACCRGCCGCACCGACCTTGCCGCGAGCCTGCTCGAACAGGCGACCGATACCCGGTTCGTGCGCAGGGCTGCCGCGGTGACAACCTCCGAAGGCGYCCCCACACTGTTCCAGCTGCTGCGCCGGGAGGCACTCAAACGGGACTGACATCCGGTGCGGACGGCGGGCTCGCGGTGGCGATGCGGAGAACCGTAGGCAGCCGGGTGGGTTGTCTACGCGCCTGTCACAGAAGGCCGGCCAGCAATACTTCTCCGCGGCCTTGTCGCTGCCGGCAAGCCGCACCGGCACCGCGAGCTGCGGTGGTGACGCCGCTCCTCGCGATCGCATGAGAGCCGTGTCTTATCTCTCAAATCGACTCGTCTCCCGTGGATGTTGAGCGACGTGATCGTGTGGGCTTCTCCCGAGCAAGAACCGTCGGTTTCATTCTCTATACATGAGCACATTGTCGCAGGTCAGCGCATTGATAAATGCGATCATGTAATCTGTTGTTCATGGCTCACAGGACCACGTATCGATCTGGAGTGCATCCCGACTTGCGCGGTACGAGACCCCGACCGGGACCTCATCCGCACCGCGCATCTTCTGGAATCCACTATGCTGGACTTTGTCCTGCAAGCCCTCGACCGACTGGACAGTTGGAGACCAGGCTTCATGCGGAAACGTTTACGTTTGTTGACCCTTGTCGTCCTCTCGTCGATTGCGCTCGTCCCGCTGATGGCCGGGCAGGCAGAGGCCGCTGGCAACATCACGAGCACCGTTGGCTCCTTCGATCCCTATGCCCATTCGGAGGCCCTCTTCCAGTGGGGTGGTACGAACCGCCTCACCGCGGTCACGCTGAAGGGGGCCGACGATGGATGCGACGGTTATAAGATCGGCGTCCGGCTGGTGACCGTCCCCAACCGCGGCGCCAAGCACTACTGGCCCTGGCACGGCTACACGACCGGCTGTGGCACGACCTACACCTACAACACGTACGCCGTCGATTCGAACGGAATCCAGTACGCCACCGTGGAACTCGGCGTTTTCAAGGGCGGCACACTGATAGGCACCCGGGAAGCGCCCATCTCCAGGAGGCCGAGCGCCTGAAACGACAGATCGACTGGTCGCCGGGTAGATCCGCTATCGGCGGTGTAACCGCGAAGCCCCCGGTGGTTGGGCCCGTTCGGGGGCTCGTTCTTGAGGCTGGTATCCGGTGGCCCGGGAGCGTACTAGCGTCCGCCCGGTTCCGTGCGGCCGGGYGAATGCGATCTCCGCGTCTCCTGAAGGGCTGATGAAGTGCGGCATCCTCGTTCTTTCTGATCGATACATGACGTAGCACAGGTATCACGAATTTCACCGGCACGTGGGAAGGGTGGGTTAACGGTTCCGGGCACGGAAGGTACGCCGATAGGCGGCCGGTGAGACGCCGACGGAGGTGCGGAAATGCTGTCGGAGGGAGATGTCGGTACCGAACCCGGCCTGTCGGGCGACGAGGTCGATCGGCAGGTCGCTGTTTTCGAGAAGGTGCCGGGCGTGTTCCAGTCGCTGTCCGGTCAGCCATTGGCCGGGGGTCAGGCCGACTTCGTCGCGGAACCGCCGGGTGAAGGTGCGTACGCTCATGCTCGCGTGGGCGGCGAGTTCGGCCAGGGACAGCGGTTCCGACAGGCGTTCGAGTACCCAGGCGCGGGTGGGAGCGGTACTGGCGGCCGATGGTGGCGGGACGGGACGTTCGATGTACTGGGCCTGTCCTCCGTCACGCCACGGCGGCACGACGCAGCGGCGGGCCGCGCGGTTGGCGACCTCGCTGCCGTGGTCGCGGCGAACGAGGTGCAGGCACAGATCGATGCCGGAGGCGGCACCCGCTGAGGTGAGCACGTCGCCGTCGTCCACGAACAGCACGTCGGGGTCGACCTTCACCCGGGGGAACATCCGCTGGAAGCGGTCGGCCTCCAGCCAGTGGGTGGTGGCCGGGCGTCCGTCGAGCAGGCCCGCGGCGGCCAGGAGGTACGAGGCCGTGCAGATCGACACGATGCGTGTACCCGTCGGGATGCGGGTAAGCGTGCCGGCTACCGGCTCGGGCAACTGTCCGGCTGGGCCGATCTCGAGTGGATGGACGGGTGGGATGACGACGGTGTCCACCGCCGCCAGGACCTCGGCTGTGTGGTCGACGGCGATGCTGAACCCCGCGTCGGTGCGGACCGGCCGGCCGTCGACGGTGCAGACGACCACCTCGTAGAGCGGTTCACCGGCCGGCCCGACGGCGGCGGTGAAGATCCGCGCTGGAATGCCGAGTTCGAACGGGATGACTCCGTCCAGGGCGAGCACAGCGACCCGATGCATGGCCAGATCCTATCGGATGGTGTCTCACGGGCCACTTCCGGCGGATCAGGTGCCGGGTCATCCTGGCGTGGTGGTTCGGCTCCCCGCGTAGGGGTGGCGGAGACGGGGGCGTGTCGACGTTTCCGTTGGTTGTCCTGATTCTCCTGGAAGGAACGCTGCATGAAGTCGATCGTGTATGAGCGGGTCGGGGGATCCGATGTGCTGCGGCTGGTGGAGCGGGTGGAGCCCGAGCCGGGGCCGGGTCAGGTCCGTGTCCGCGTCGCCGTCTCGGGGGTGAACCCGACGGACTGGAAGGTGCGCCGGGGAGCGCTGGGTTCGTCGCTCCCGCCGACAGGTCAGGTTCCCAACCAGGATGGCGCCGGCACCGTCGACGCGGTCGGCGAGGGAGTCGATCCCGCGCGGGTGGGACAACGTGTGTGGATCTGGGAAGCGGCCTGGCAACGAGCTGACGGCACCGCGCAGGAGGCGATAGTGCTGCCTGCGCGCCAGGCGGTGCCGCTGCCCCCGGCTGCCTCGTTCGACCTCGGGGCGAGCCTCGGCATCCCGGCCCTGACCGCGCATCGTGCCCTCACCGTCCACCCGGACGGTCCGTCCGTCCTCGGACCGTCGGCGCTGGCCGGCCGGACCGTGCTCGTCGCCGGCGGCGCGGGAGCGGTCGGGCACGCCGCGATCGAGCTGGCGCGCTGGGCCGGGGCGAACGTCGTCTCCACCGTCAGTTCTCCGCGGAAGGCGGCGTTGGCCTCCGCGGCCGGCGCGCACCATGTCGTCAACTACCGCACGCCGGACGCGGCCGAAGCGATACGCAAGACCGCCCCCGACGGCGTCGACATGGTGGTCGAAGTGGACCCCGTCGTGAACGCCGAGCTCAACCAGCAGGTCATAGCCCCGAACGGGGTTGTCGCCATCTACGCCGACACCAGCGGCTCGCAGCTGACCGTTCCCCTCAGGGCGCACATGTTCGCCAACACCCGCCTGCAGTTCGTGCTCGTCTACACGATGCCCGACGCGGCGAAGCGCCAGGCCATCGGGGACGTGAGCGCCGCCGTGGCCGCCGGCGCCCTGCGGGCCGGCGAAGACGCCGGGCTGCCGGTGCAACGCTTCCCGCTGACCGAGACGGCCGCCGCGCACGACGCGGTCGAGGGCGGCGCGGTCGGGAAGGTACTCATCGACGTCCGACATGACGGACGGTCGAAGCCACCGGCCTCGCGGTAATCGCCGAACAGGAGCCGCGTTACCGCAACGCGGACAGTTCGGCCCTGTCCGCGTCGTGGTGCCCTTCAGGAACCGTGAACTCGTGGAACGAGGAGCAGCGCTGATGACCGGCCAGGCGACGACAGAGCACTCGGACGGGAAAGGGATGCCGGCGTTGCCCGCAAGCGCCCGCCGGCTGTTCGCATCGGACCGGGAGGCAACCGTCGTGACGATCGACCCTGACGGTACGCCGCAGGCCTCGCTGGTGTGGATGGCCCTCGACAGAGGCAGCCTCGTCTTCGGCGTGGAGGAGCATCGCCGGAAAGTGCGCAACCTGCGCCGGGACCCGCGAGTGACAGTCATCATCCACGACAACGAGCGAACCGCCGACGGAGTCGCGGACGGCCTCACCCAGTACCTCACCGTGCGGGGCCGAGCGACCCTCCTCGGCCCAGGGATCCCGGACGAGCTCACCGCGCTCATGGACACCCTGGCCCGGCGCTATCTCGGCACCGACGTCTACCCCTTCGGGAACCGCGGCTCCGAAACGGGAATGATCGTGCGGATCGCGGTCGAGCGGATCGGCGGCGTCGGCCCGTGGGTGGACTGACACGGCACTGTTGCACTCGTCGATTACCAGCAATCTTGGATATGGATCTTCCCGTCGGCAGGAACTCCTACAACCAAATCACGGAGGCTTCAGACACCCCGGAACGGCTCAATGTTCCGACACGTGTTTTAGTCCGCGGGTTCCGGGTTCGGGCCCCTGGCGGCCCACCATGCAACGTGACGAGCTATCTGAGCCGCATGTACAGGTCCGACTTGTCGGTCGTGCCGGGTCGTGGGTTGGTGAGGTGGCGGACGGGCAGCGGCCGGATCGCCCGGCCGCCCGAGCCGGGCTGCGGGCGTGAGCGCAGGCGCGGGCCACCGCGGGACCGATGCGGTCTGGCGCGCTGACCACTGACGTCACCGGGCGCCACCGCCGGGGCGGTCAGGACGGGCGCCACCGGCCGGGGCCGGCTGCCCTGCGCAGCGCCTGGTCCAGCGCGGGCACGGTGACCCGCAGCCGATCCAGCTCACAGAAGGTCAGCGCACCCGTGGTTTTGTTGATCATGGGCGCCTTCGTCCGGTTCCGGTAGGGGAAAGCCACCTCGTCCCGGGCGAGAGCCAACTGCAGGCGCCGACTGCCCGGGTCGACCCACGCCTGTTTCACGTCCGTCCAGCTCAGCCGGTAGGTCTGGTCGTCGCGTTGGAGGGTCAGCCCGCCGGCATCGAGCTCGAGATAGTCGGGATTCGACGGATCCTCGAAGAAGAGCACGACGCAGGCGATGGCGATGAGCGTGGCGATGCCGCCGACGATCACGCCGATGACGTCGAGCCACCAGGCGTATCCGACGACGAACGCCGCCACGAGCCACGGCGCGGCGGCCACCGCGAGCAGGAACACCGCGGCAGCGAGATAGCTGGCCTGGGGCTTGCCGGGAAAACTCTCGCCGAAGTTCATCAGGCAACCGAGCAGGCCCAGCAGCCCGAACCCACTGACCAGCACCCCGATGGCCAGCATCCACCAGGGAAAACCGACCGCGAAGACGGCCACCAGCCACGGCGCCGCGCCAAGCGCCGTCAGGATGACGCCGCCGCCGAGGTCGTCATAGTTCGGTTTGAAACCGGTCCGGAAACCGTCCTCGTCGGAGTCCCCGCCGGCTGCCGTGCCACCGCCGGCCCTGCCGGGGAAGGAGCGGTGGGCTGGTGGGGAGTCGGGCCGCCGCGGCCGCGGCGCCGGTTGCTCGGCTGGCTCCGCCTCGTCCGGTAGCCCGGTGGGCGGCCTGAACGCTGTTCGCCCCGCCGCCGGAGTCGACCGCGCCCCGACCCGGGCCAGCCGGCGGCGCGCGTCCGACTCGGACATGCGCTCGCCCGGATCCTTGACCAGTAACCCGAGCACGACGGCGACCAGATTGCCGTCGGTCCGCATCACCGGCGGGTCCTCGTACAGCACGGCGTGCATCGTCGCCGGCCAGTTGGACCGCTCGAACGGACGGCGGCCCTCGGCCGCGTGGTAGAGCGTGGCACCCAGGGAGAACAGGTCGCTGGCCGGCAGCAGGCGCTCCCCCGCGAACCGCTCCGGCGCCATGTACGCCGGCGTGCCCGGGGCGAACCCGCTCTGGGTGATCGTGGGATCCGAGTCGTGCAGGGCCAGCCCGAAGTCGATGAGCACGACCCGGCCGTCCGGGGTCAGCAGGATGTTCGCCGGCTTGACGTCCCGGTGGGTGACGCCCAGATGATGCGCGGCGGTCAACGCGTCCAGCACGGCCAGCCCGATCCGGGCCACCTCCGGCGCGGGCAGTGCCCCGGTCCGGACGGCGTCGGCGAGCGTCCGCGCCGACGGCACCAGCTCCATGATGATCCACGGCATGCCGTCGTCCACGACCACATCCAGGATTGTCACGATGTGCGGGTTGTGCCGCAGCTTGGCGATGTTCTTCGCCTCCCGCTGTGCCCGGCCGATCCAGCGCTCCCGTTCGACGGCTGTGGCGCCGGACGGCACGTTCAGCTCCTTGACCGCGACCTCGACGCTCAACACCTCGTCCACCGCCCGCCAGACGGTGCCCATCCCACCGGCGCCGAGGGACTCGACCAACCGATACCGTCCGGCGACCAGCGAGCCCGTGYGCCTGGTCAAGAATCTTCCCCCCGTTCGTCGCGAACACGGATTGTTACGGCATTCTCACCGAAAATTCGCGCATGAATATCGTAGGTGAGAGCGGATCGCGGCCAGTGGTGTACTCCCGCCACCGCATCGGTGACGGAGCACCGCCAATCACCGGGCCGATCGCGTGATCGTCGCCAGAACCGACTCCACCCGCGTAGCCAGCGCGCACCCCGCCTCCGTCGGTCGTCATGTGACGGTCGTGCATGCGGCCAGGGTGCCGCGGTCGGCCACTGGTCGTGTGCTCTCGGGGCCGCCGGCCTCCTCGAGCCGCTTTACCCGCGGAACACGCGCGGGCCGGGGATTCGGAGAAACCCGCGATGGGTATGGGCGTTCTCGCGTTGCGGCGTGCGGTTGTCGGTCCTGCCCTCGCGTTCGGTCGCGGCGCGGTGATGTCACCGATTTGTCTGGCCCGCTGCCATCCACACAGCTGACGATCCACCCGACATACCGCGTAGGGTCGAGTGTGGCCGACACCTTGCGCAGCGCGGACACCAGTTGGGTGCGGCATGGGTTGGGAGGTGACGTTCATGTCGGATTCGCTGGACCTGGGCGGGCCGCTGACGCCGCCCGCGGCCGGGGCCGCCGTGACAGGAGCCGCTGGCGGCGCGCTCGAGCTCTCCCCGCCGACGCCCGTTCCGGTTGTCGCCGACGATCGGGTGGACAGCATGATTCCGCTCGACGAAGCGACCCGGGCGGAGCTGCGCAGGAGGGCTGTGGCGTTCGCCGACGACCTCGCCGCGCAGGACCCGAGAAGCCCGGCGTTCCAGGACAAGATCAACGATATCGCGTCGATGGGCCAGCGGGAGATCGTCGCGAGTGCCCGGACGTCCAACCGGATRCTCGAGCGTCCGGCGGCGGCGCTGCGCAGCACCCGCGGTGGCCGTGGCGGTGATGCCCAGGCGCGAGTCACCAGCACGCTCGTCGAACTACGCCAGACGGTGACCGAGCTCGACCCGGCGAGGGCCGATCTGAAGGGTGCCCGCAGGTTACTCGGCGTGGTGCCGTTCGGCACCAAGATCTCCAACTACTTTCAGCGCTACCAGTCGGCGCAGAAGCAGCTCGACGCCATTATCAGGGCGCTCGACTCCGGCCAGGACGAACTGCGCAAGGACAACGCCGCCATCGAGCAGGAAAAGGCGGAGCTCTGGGTCGCGATGGGCAAGCTCACCGAGTACGCGACTCTTGCGAAGGCGCTCGACAACGCGGTCTCGGCGAAGATCGATCGGCTGCGGGCCGCGGATCCGGGGACCGCTGACGCGCTTACCTCGGATGCGCTGTTCCCCATCCGCCAGCGTCAGCAGGATCTGCTCACCCAGCTGGCGGTGAGCGTGCAGGGCTATCTCGCCCTCGACCTCGTCCGCAAGAACAACCTCGAGCTCATCAAGGGCGTCGACCGGGCGCAGACGACGACCGTCGCCGCACTGCGCACGGCGGTGATCGTCGCTCAGGCGCTGGCGAACCAGAAGCTCGTGCTCGACCAGATCAACGCGCTGAACGCCACGACGAACAATATGATCATGTCGACCAGTGAACTGCTGCGCCAGCAGTCGGGCCAGCTCCAGGAGCAGGCGTCGTCCAGCACGGTCAGCGTCGAGGCCCTGCAGAAGGCATTCGACAACATCTTCGCGACGATGGACGCCATCGACACGTACAGGGCGAAGGCGGTCGAGAGCATGGCGGCGACCGTCACCGCTCTCGAGACCCAGGTGGGACGCTCGAAGTCGTACCTGGAGCGGGCCCGCGCCAGCGAGGGCTGAGCGACGCTCGTCATACGATCGGCACGGACAGGAGGTGCCGTGTTCTTCCGACGGCGTTCCCGCACCGCTGAGGAACCCAGGAACCAGGCAGCCTCGGCGGCCGGTTCCGAGCCGCGGGACACGGCCGACGTCGTCCGCGAGGTCCAGCAGCTGCAACGGGAGCTTGCCGGGATCGTCGCGAGGGCGAACACGGACGGAGGACGGCTGCCGCCCGGAGCCGTGCCGACCGTGCGCGACATTGATGACGTCCTGCGGCCGTTACTGAGCTACATCGAGGTCCAGTCTGCGAGTGAGGAGGAGATGAGGCATCTCACCGCCATAATCCACGAGTACCTCCCGCAGGCTCTCGGCGACTTCACCGCGTTGCCGGTCCAGTACACCGAACGCCCCGGTGTCACGGGCACCACGCCCGCCGAGGACCTGATCCGCCAGCTCCAGCTGCTCGACGAAGGCGCCAACGAGCTACAGGACCTCGTCTACACCGGAGACGCCGCCAAGCTGGCGATCCAGGCGCGTTTCCTGGACGCCAAGTTCCGCCGTTCGGACCTCGATTCATGACTGTCATCCTGCCCAGGGGCGGGAACGTGCTGCTGTCGGACGAGGCACCCGGTATCGAGCGGGTGGGCATCGGCCTCGGCTGGAGCGGCGGGTCCGGCTCGGCCGCCGTCGAGCTGGACGGTTTTGTCGTCCTCGACAACGGCGGTGCGACGTCATCCCAGGTGCTCCTGGCCCATCAGGTGCCGAACCCGACGGAACGGGTCGGCGCTTCCCCGCCGCCGCGCCCGCTCGTCGGTGACGTGGAGAAACTTGTTGTCACGCTGGCCGCCGTGCCGGCCGAGGTCAGCCACCTGCAGTTCGGAATGGCGATCTACGACGCGGCCGGGCGCGGGCAGACGTTCCGGTTGGTGCGCCACGCCTACATTCGAGTCCTGAACCACGCCGACAATGTCGAGATCGCCCGCTACAGCCTGGATCCGGGAATCGGGCTGGAGACGGCAATGATCTTCGGTGAGATCTACCGTCACCTGAGGGGATGGAAGTTCCGGGCCGTTGGACAGGGCTACGTTACCGGWCTTCCGGGACTCGCCGGAGCCGACGGAGGGGACATCGCGACGGCGCATCCCAGCAGGGCGGCCGCCTTTCTCACGCGGGCCTCGCCGGCCCGGACCCGGCGGAACGTGGCCGCGCATCTGCACCCGCCGCGCACCGACCCACCCAGGGTGCCCCCGGTGATCGTGCCCTCGTCGCCCCCACGCCCGCAGCCCCCGCATGCACCGCCCGCCGAGCGGGACCCTGCCGTGGCACGGCTGCCCACACCGCCGACCAGGCCCGCGCCCCCGACCAGACCCGCGCCCCCGGCCGGACCTGCGGCACCGGCCACGCCCGTGCCGGCAGCTACCCGTTCGCTGCTCGACCTCAGCGGGCCCGACGAGGCCACCGCGGCAGCCGTGGCCCGTGCGACGGCCACCCGTGCCTCGGCACGGCCGTCATCCACCCGCATCAACTACGGCGAGCATTCTTCGCGTCACAAGCAGCGTATGGAACATGTCACCGTGCTCGATGACGATCATCCAGCCACTGCCTGGACGGAAGAGAAACGTGGCTCGGGCACCATGACCGTGACTCTGCAGTGGGCGCTGCTGAAGACCCAGACGGGACTGCCCCGCCCGAGCAACATCCACCTCGGCTGTCTCTGGCAGGCGAACGATGCGGCGRCTGGCCTCATGCAGGACCTCGGCGACACCGTCAGCGCCCCTGGGCACGCGGCTCCCCGCCAGGTGTTGCGGCTCGGCCGCCGCGACGAGCTGGAAGGGCAAACGATCTTTGTTGACCTGGGTGCGCTCCTGACGTTCAGGCGCTTCTTCGTTTTCGCCTACGGGCTGCACACCGGGCCGGAGTGGTCCCTGCTGCGACCGGTGCTCACCGTCGCAGCCCGGACCGGCGAGCAACTCACAATCCGCCTGGGTGACGCGCCACCGAGAGCTCGGATCTGTGTCGTCGCGTCGTTCCACGTCGCGCAGGACGACGTGATCATCCGGCGGGAGAACGACTTTCTCGAGGGAGCCCAGGCCGACGTCGCCGTGCGTTACGGCTGGTCACTGGAGTGGAGTCCAGGCGGGGAAACTCTGCGCGACGTTCCGTAGCGACATCGCCGGCCGACGACGGTCTCCGGCACCGAACGGCGCGTCCCGTGCCGGGAGAGGCTGTGATCCTGTCACGCGCTGCCGGACGGCTTCGCGGACGCGTCGTCCCGCGCGATGACGCCGATGTCCGCCTGGTCGGTGAAGAGCCCGTCGATGCCGGCTTTCAGGTACCTCACCTGCTCGTCGATCGCCCGGCCGAAGTCGTTGGGACTGGTACCCCGCCGGTAGTCCGCTGGCAGGAAGCTGTTCTCCGCCCGGAAGGTGTAGGGATGCACCACCAGCCCCGCGGCGTGCGCGTCGGCGACCAGTGCGGTCGGTGTGCCCAGCGTGCCGTCCGCGGCCCACGGGATGACCTGTGTCTTCTCCGGTCCGATGCCGTTCGCGTAGCTTGCGATCTGCCGCAGCCCGGCCGGCGTCGACAGGTCCGCGTAGGTCCGCGGGTCACCGGCGTCGACCAGGTCGAACGGGGCGCCGGTGGCACTGAGCAACTGCACCAGGGCGGTGCGCAGACCGAGCCCGCGCAACTGACCCAGGTTCTTCGTCTCGAACGACTGCAYGAACACCGGGGCGCTCTGGTTGTTCAGGCCATGCCTGCGCAGGGCGTCCACGAGCCGCTGCTCCAACGGCAGACCGGCCTTCTGGAAATACRTCGGATGCTTGGTCTCCGGGTAGACTCCGATTTCACGACCGAGTTCGCGGGAAAGTCGCTGGCGCAGTTCCAGCACTTCGGTGAACGTCGGGATCTCGAACCGGCCGTCATATATCGTGTTCTCCTGCCGAACGGCTGGCAGCCGCTCCTTGGCGCGCAGCGTTTTCAGCTCGGCAAGTGTGAAGTCCTCCGTGAACCAGCCGGTGGTCGGTACACCGTCCAGTATCTTGGTCGCTCTGCGGGAGGCGAACTCCGGGTGGTCGGCGACGTTGGTGGTGCCGCCGATTTCCGGCTCGTGTCGGCAGACCAGGACGCCGTCCCTGGTGGGCACAAGATCTGGCTCCACGAAGTCGGCGCCCAGCCGGGCGGCCAGTTCGTACGAGGCCAGGGTGTGCTCCGGGCGGTAGCCCGACGCGCCGCGATGCCCGATCACCAGCGTCCGCTGGCGCCTGTTGCCACCGGAGCCGGCGGACGCCACACCTACCGAGGCGGCCGAAGCCGTCGACAGGACGGTGGTGGTGGCGAGCGGGGCCACAACAATACCCGCAATCACGGAGCGGCGGTCCACGTATCAATGCCGCTAAGATAAGAACGGGCGCCGACAAGATCAATATCTGCTTGATCGTTTCAGTGCGGTTTT
>NZ_MOME01000053.1:0-36596 GCF_001983005.1 Protofrankia sp. BMG5.30
TCGACGCGATGGCAATCACGTTTAGTGACCGCTGGCCGTCCGCTGAGACCTACTGATCAAATCCGCCGGAAACACTGATCACGAGACACTCCCAGTTTGATTTCCTATGGGCAGTGAAGCTTAATACCGCTGTTCACGAAAGCGGTATTGCCCGGTTTGCCGGCGGACCGTCCGGGCAGGAGGTAAGTGACGTCTGAGCCRGGAGGGATGCCCGCAAGCGGGGGAGCGGTCTCCGGCGACGTTGGATGAGGTGCGTGTGCATCGTGAGGAGATTCTTGCTGTCGGGCGTCGGTTCGGGGTTCGGAATGTGCGGCTGTTCGGGTCGGTGGCTCGTGGTGAGGCCAYGGGGTCCAGTGATCTGGATCTGCTGATCGATGTCGGGGCTGGTCACGGATACTTCGACATGGCGGCTTTCGCGCTCGCGGTGGAGGACCTGCTGGGTGTGTTCACGCAGGTCGCGACCGAGGGCGGGCTGAAACTGCGTATCCGTGACCGGGTGCTCGCCGAGGCTGTGCCGGTCTGAACGGCTGTCTGTGCGGCGGGACGAGGAGCGGCTGGCGGACATCCTGGACGCGGCGGAGAAGATCGCGGTTCGGGTGCGGCGCGGCCGGGAGCGGTACGACACCGACGAGGACGTGCAGATCGTGCTCACTCATCTCGTACAGGTGATCGGCGAGGCATCGTCCCGGCTGTCGTCGGAGCTCACCAGCCGGTAGCGGCAGGTGCCGTGGCGGCAGATCGTCGGTATGCGTCACCGTGTGGTGCATGACTACTTCGCGGTTGACCTCGACATTCTGTGGGCGGCCGCGAGCATCGACGTCCCACGCCTGGCAGAACAGGTACAGGGCATCCTCGACGAGTTGACGTCCCACAGGGGCGGTATTGCCGGGAGCCATGCGGCGGAAGATCTCGAGCGCTGACCGTGGATCGTCGTCCTGCTTGCGGAGACTCGCCTATGTGGCTGAGGACGCGAAGCGAYTGGGTGGGGACGGCTCAGATGGGCTCGACGGCGATGTCGGCGCGGTCGAGGGTGGCGGCGTAGGCGGTGATGTCGTCGGGGTCGCTGGTGAGAATCTGGGCGGGGCCGTGAAGTGCGGCGGTGATGACGACCAGGGCGTCGATGACGTCGGGCCGTTTCTTCGTGGGAAGTTTGGCCGCGGCGAGCATGGCGCCTGCCCGTTTGTACGAGTCAAGGGTGAAGGTCCGCGCGCAGGCGACGCAGCCGGCGGGGACGCTGGCCGCGCCGCGTAGGGGTGGGGTGCTGTCCCGAGTCTGCGGCACGGTGCAGTCCTTGAGGTACTGGCTGAAAGCGTGCACCGTTTTCGAGTCCGGTCGCCAGGCCTGGGCGAGGACCGGGCCGATGATGACCGGCCGGTGCGGTGCGGCGCGTAGGCCGTGGTGGAGCAGCCGTGCCGCTGGGTCGTCGCGCAGGAGCGCCACGAGCATCCCGGCGTCGTAGACGACGGTGCGGGCGGTCACGCGACGCTCGCGGCGTCCGATCCGAGTGCGCTGGCCAGGACCCGGTGGACGAGGGCCTGTTCTTCCGTGGTCAGGGTGTCGAATGACGGCAGGTCCGCCTCGGGGAGGTCGGCGGCCTGCTCGAGGGCAGCCTGGTTGCGTGCGTCCAGTGCCGCGAAGGCCGCGGTGGCGGCGTCGTCGCGCGCCATCTGCGCGGCGGCAGCCGCGATCATGTATGCGGACACGTCCATGCCTGCCGCCTCCGCGTGCCTTCTGATCGCGGCCTGGACATCTGAGGCCGTCGAGATCGTGAACCGGATGTTCGCCATTCCCGCATCGTAACACGGCGTATTACACTGCGCGGTCGCCGCGAGCCGTTGGGATCGGGCGTAGCGGATCCTGTCCGGCTGACCTTTGCGCGTGGCCAGGTCTGCGTGGCTGCGTCCTACCCGCCAAGATGAGATGAGGCAGGTTGAGGTGGACCTGAAGGTCTACTCTCTCGCCGAGGTCTGACTGGCAGCCGTTCGGCGACGCGGGCTGCACGCCCCAAAGACGCCGGATGTCCGATGTCTACCGGTGTGCGACAAGACGACGGTTTCTTCGGCCTGCAGCCGGTCACGGGTCGCGACCTGTGCGCCGCCGCATGCTGGTCCTGGTTCGCAGCAAGCCGGAAACATCAGCGAGGAGGCCCTCGCCCATGAGCACTCCGGAGGAGGGTAGGGGCTTACTCGGTGCCGTAGGGTGCTCCGTTTCTTAGTGYCGCATCCGCGAAGGTTCGCCCGTTGTGAGGACGCGCCGGGGCGGGTCCCGTCCTGACCCGGCGGTCCGGCTGATGATCCGTTGTGTGGCGGAACGGGTACGGGTCCGGGAGATCGATCCGGACGAGGGACAGAGGCTGCTGCGGATCGTGYGACGGTCCTCGGGGTCGGTAGTGACCTGGCGGCGGGCGCAGATGATCCTGCTCTCCGCGCAGGCCATGACCCCCAAGAAGATCGCCGAGGTGATGTTCACGTCCGAGGACCGGGTCCGCGACGTGATCCACAACTTCAACACCGACGGGTTCGACTCCCTCTACTCGAAGTACGCAGGCGGCCGACCCAGGAAGTTCACCCTGCCGGAACGCCAGGAGATCAAGAAGATCGCGAAGTCGAGGCCGTCTGAGCATCAGCTGCCGTTCTCGACCTGGAGCCTGTCGAAGCTGGCGGAGTTCCTGGTCGCCGAGGGGGTGGTCGACGACATCAGCCACGAGGGCCTGCGGGTCCTGCTCCGCGAGGATGGCGTGTCCTTTCAACGCCTGAAGACCCGGAAGGCCAGCTCGGATCCGGAGTACGAACCGAAGAAGGCCCGCGTCGAACACCTGTACGCGATCGTCGACGGTCAGGTCACCCCCGAGCCCGGTGAGCCGACGGTCGTGTTCTGCGTCGACGAGTTCGGCCCGCTCAACCTCCAGCCCCGCCCCGGGCGGATGTGGGCCGGGGCGGGGGTGCGAAGACCGACCCGAAGCGGGACCCGCGGCGCCGGTGGCGCGCCACCTACACCCGCACGCAGGGGGTGCGGCATCTGATGGCCGCCTACGACCTGGGCCGGGACTGGATGTACGGGCATGTGAAGACCACGAAGAACCGGACCGTGTTCCTGACCTTCTGCCGCTACCTGCGCGGCCTCTACCCACCCGACGTACGGATCGCGATCATCTGCGACAACTACAGCCCGCACCTGACCACGAGGGTCGATGGGCGGGTCGGGGCATGGGCGGCAGCGAACAACGTCGAGATCGCCTACACCCCGACGAACAGCTCGTGGCTKAACAGGATCGAGGCCCAGTTCACCGCCCTGCGCTACTTCGCCATCGACGGCACCGACCACCGCAACCACCGCGCCCAGGCATCGATGATCCGCCGCTACCTCGGCTGGCGGAACCGCCACGCTCAGGACAAGCAGCTACGCCGGCTCGTCGAGAGGGCGAACATAGCCTGATGCGGCACTAGCTCCCTACCCGCACCGGCACARCCGGCGGACATGCGTGGCCGGGGCGGTCCTTTGTAATCGGGTGGTTCGTCGGTATGCAAGGTCCTCACGCTTGCTGCCGTTCTCAACAACCGCCGGGCGGGCTTAAATTCGAGCACCTTTTTCGAGGTTGCACCGACGGCATAGGAGTTGCAGGTTGCCCACGCTGGTTGCTCCACCACGACTATGCGGGATAATATGATCAAACTCAAGATACTCGCTGGCGCCACATTGGACGCAGACCCCACCGTCTCGCTGCCACACCTCAGCCTTTATGGCGGGGGGAATCGCCCGTGAGTCCCGTCTCCCCGGTGCGATCACTAGCCGTTTCGCGATTTTCAACGTAGTTGACAGAACTTCTGCTGCGTATTCAGCATCCTCCACGTGATAGGTACCGCCACCCCTGGAAGCTGTCGTGGAAACTACAAGGCTTCCGCGTTGGAAGGCAACTTCCATAATTTTTGTCCAGGCAAGYTCAGTTCCGCCGCTCTCACTTACGAAGCGAAGTTTCCGATTCGTAGCAACGAGGCGTCCACGAGTATGCTTGGGACCGCTTGCCAGCTGTCGGACGTGGATTGCATAAGTATCCAAGTGAACGATTTCACCTATTTCTAGGTGAAGTGTTTCGGACTGTAATCTCGGTAGTTCGCCTTCTCGGAGACGTGTCAGCACCAACCCGCGTTGCAGACGTGCGCGCATTAAGTCGACAGCCCTCCCAGAGAGTTGCAGTTGTCGTGCGGCATCTTCGAATCCGGCAATCTCTGCCGGCTCAATTATGCCGTCGGCGAAAGCGAAGGCAACTATTCGTTCTAGATGAGCAAACGCGAGAGTGCGGAAGATATCCTGCCCTTTTGACTCGGCGATTCGATGGTAGCGCAACTCAGCCCAGAGCGCCTCCCATCGCTGCCCCGAAGGTTCCTGGTCGCGCAGAGCCTCCTCAACCTTTATACGCCAGTTCGCAAGTACGAATCTTGCCGTATCCTCGCAGGGAGTRCAAGTTGGGGGGTCCGATGAAAGTAGCTTCTTCTTTTTGCGTCCGCCGCACCTTCCGCACTTTGTGGAGGTCTCGGAATACCCTGGCGTGGACTCTTCAGTCCACGCCGCTCCGTTCCACCACCGCAAGATTGAAAAGTCGTTACCATCGGGATACCAGTCGGCTCGACGGGCCTGTGGAGTAGAAACCACCTCGGCGGGTTGAGGACTGTCCTCCTCGACGGAGATTCCGTAGTCCGTTGCGAGACCGGCGAGGCCAGTATTCCAACCTTGCCCGATCGCACGGAACTTCCACTGGTCAGCTCGGCGGTAAAGCTCACCAAATACGAGGCAGGTGATTCCGGCCCGATCATTCATTCGGAATTCGGTAAGCGGTCTGCCGGTATCGTCAGTCAGCGCTATGCGAAGATGCGAGAGATCATCGAAAGTCCCCTCGTCCACGGATCCCGCTAAGACTACCCTGGTTATCTCCTCCTCCAAGTCTGGAAGAGACACATCAAGAGTTGCAACCRGGCTCGCGACGGTGCCAAGACGAACGCTGCCAGAGAAATGCATAGGCTGGTTATAGAACACGAAATCCGCGTCCGACCTTACCTTTCCCAGCTGTGTCAATAGCAATGCGCAGACGTCGATAGATTGACCGCCTTCCCAGGAAATAGCAGCTCTCAGGCGGGTGCTAGGTACTGCGATGTTTGCACCCTTCGGAAGGGTCGGTGTCAACGTCATCGCTGAAACCACCTATAAGAACCGCGGCTTTCTGAAATCGGCGCACGGCATCGAAAAACCTTGACAAACACCAACGATTACCCCCCTGGAGATGTTTTGTGGACTAAACGATACGCGGTCCCGGGTCGCCCAGCCAAGACACCCCACGTCGCAGTGGTCCAGCCAAGCTCGCGACCGCTGGCACACCCCATACGGATCTAGCTTGATTGACGCTGAGTTACTCTCACCAGGGAGAAGATCCCTTCAGGCGAGCAGGCCCCTGTCTCCTGCCGGCGCCGAGCCACTGCGAGCCTCGCCGACGCCGTTAGCCGAGGAGCAGAAGTGGCAGCCACCTTGGCAGCCAAGCCGGCCGATGACTGCGGACGTCGGCGTATATCCACGGACGAGGTCAGGCCCGTGACCTGCGTCGACGAACGTCAGCGAACATAGACGGACGAAGCGCACGTCATCTCATAATCCGTCGGTCGTGGGTTCGAGTCCTGGTCGGCGGYGAGCACACGCTCCTGGCTGAGTCGCATGGCGGTCCTCGCAAATGGTTTGACGGCCGCGTCCAGTCTGTCGCAGACCTCAACGCCGTTGAAGTGAAGACGGGGGGCTGTGTCGCTGAGGAACGCCCGGTCGTCCGCGGGCGTCGAGCGACCGGGCCTTCCTCGGACCAGATGGTTCGACCGGCACTGGCGACAGCGAGTTCGTAGAAGGGAAGGCAGCGCGCGAGGTCTCCTTCATGCCCGGCCGGCCGGCCGAAGTCGTCCTGCGATCAGGCCAGACAGAATCCTCAGCAGTGGCCCGCGCGGTTGCTGCGGCCGCGGAGAGAGTCGACGACCTCTTCGAGGAGGAACTGGACCTTCGCGTCAATCGGRCGGCCGCTATAGACCGACTGGACGAGGTCGAGGCCTTCGTCGACGGTGATGTAGCCGAGCGTGCGGTAGAGGAACGCGATGTCCTCGGCATCGGCTTCGACGCGGGACGCGAACAGCTGATCGACTCGCGGCTGAGACCCGGGTCGTTCATGTCACGCCCGCTGGAGCGCGCCGCTGGTGATGAAGACGCCGCGCTTGCGGAACGACAGCGGGGACTCGACCAGCGCCCTGGGATGCAGGCCCTTCAGCGCGGTGACGAACCACCAGGGCACCGCTTCGAGTGCGGGGTCGCGCACCCGCTGGGGGGGCAGGCCAGCCGTCACGACGGGCGAGGTGCTCCCCGAGCGCGGCGAGAGCGGCGTCCACTCGCCGGTCGCCGGACGGCCGTGGACGGTCGGTCTACATTGCCTGCGCCGCTTCAAGGCCCTGGTGGCGCAGCACGCTGGTGTAGTCGTCGAGCAGCTGGACGACGGCGTGCCGCCAGACGTCCTGGAGACGGGAGTCGGCGGGGACCATGCCAGCCGCGACGGCGGCGGCGTCGTCAACGGTCCGGAAGGCACGCAACGAGTCCGCCTCCCCACAGTACGCTGCTGATCATGTCTTCAGCCTGTCGGATTCGCCGATGACGCGCCGTGGTCGGGGTATCTCGTCCGGGTAGAGGCCGGCAACAGCAGCCACGTCGTGCTGCCTGCTCGCCGTCGCCGCGGCCGGCCACAGCGACGACGTGAGGGCGTGGGCGAGCGCGAGGTTCAGAGCGGCGTCAGCCTGGACCGCCAGGATGGACGACCTCACCGCGACCGTCCCCGAGCGCACCCGGCACCTTCACCGCGCTGCGTGCCGCCGTCCGGGACTCAGATCGCCAGAAACCCAGCCGGAATCGTCACACGGTTGACGATCGGGAAGGACGGAGCCAACTTCCCAATGGCAAGACGGATCTCCAGAGCAGCTGCAACGTTGAGCAGGATGGCGGAAGCGGCGGACCTCGACATGAGTGCCGAGGAGGCCAACGAACTCCTCAAGGAGATCGAGCGCGATGCCGCACTGCGACTCGGATCGCCCACGCCGACGCGGCGCAGGGAGTTCCCCGAACACGAACTTCAGTCGCTCGTTGACGCCGCGGCGGCCGTCCCGGTCGAGGACGAAGCCACTTCGGCTGACATGCCCTCGCCTTCCTATCCGGATCCAGACTCGCTCATGCTCGCGATCGTGGTGGAGAACTCCTGGAAGAGCATTCCCGACTCGCTCCGTCAAGCCAGGACGGCGGCGGTGAGTCGCCCCGGCGGAAGAAGGCGACACTGTGATTCGGACTTCGGCTGCTTTGCGCGGTCCGCCCCTTTGTCCTCGATGGCGTCACCGAAGAGTTCAGGCCCGCCGTCGCCGCTGGGGCGGGTTCAGGACGTCGGCGCCTCCACCAGTTCGAGCTTGGCGAAGATCTCGGCACTGGCGGAGCCGCCCTCGGCGATGTCGAAGAAGGTCGTCTTCACCCGGCGCCGCCAGAAGCCGGTGATCGTCACCTTGTACTCGGAGCCGTTGACGTATAGGGAGTCGTTCTCGTGGATCGTCGGGAGCTTGACTCTGTCGTTCGGGTGATCTCCCTGGTTGGGTGTCTCGTCGTGGCGGAAGCGGACGACAAAGGTGTGATCGATGTCGTCGTCGTCGAAGTGGACATCGACCTCCAGGAAAACCCAGAACTGCCAGCGGTTCAGGGTTATCACCTGGTTGTGATGGGTGTACTTGCCCAGCAGAAAGTCGGTRCCGTCGAGGACCRCATCGGCGGTGTAGCCCTCGAAGTCATAGCCGCTCTGGCCTCCACCTCCGACGGGCTCGCCCCACCTGATCTCGCTCCGGTTGTCATCGGTGTTCTGAATCGTGAGGCCCTGCAGGTCGTCCACGCTGACGCGCTGCCATCTGCCGGTGGTGGTGATAGTTCCCATGGGCAGTGACGCTCCTTTCTCCCAGCTTCGTGGAACGGGCTCCATACGCCGCTTTCCAGGTCCGTAGAGCTCCCGTGTGCCGCCCTGCGATTCTTGCACAGAGATACGAATCATGTGCGGAGKACTGCGGAGACGAATCTCCGGCTCTTGATTGCTGCGCTGCGTAGTGGCTTGGGGTAAATCGTTACTGGATGTGCCTACTGATCGTGATGGCGGGGCGCCCTCTCCAGTCGCCGTCCGGACCGCCGCCGCGGTGGCCGGCGCGCACGAAGCAGTTCCCTGTGCACCCCGGGCGCGGCGCAGACCGTCCCGTCCGGGATGTCGTACTCGGCGTCGACCTTGCCGAATTCGTCGACCGGATGGTGCGAAGAACCCCACCGACATCGAAGACGACGGCTTTGAGGGGCATCTGCTCCGTTCACGAGATCGGGCGCGCTCGGCTCAGGATCTCCACGGTCCCGGCGTTGCCGTCCACGCGGACGCGGTCGCCGGTGGCGAGGACCCTGGTGCCGTTGAGCGTGTTGATGACGCAGGGAATGCCGACCTCGCGGGCCACCACGGCGGCGTGGCTGAGCTTGCCGCCGATGTCCACGACCAGCGCGGCGGAGAGGAAGAGTACGGATGCCCAGCTCGGGTCGGTGGTCGCGCAGACGATGATCTCGTCGGGCTCGACGTCGGTGAAGGCAGGGTCGTGCACCACCCGCACCACCCCTTCGACAGTGCCGCCACTGGCACCGATGCCCGTGACGGTGGCGTCATCCTCGGCGGGTCGACCGACGGCGAAGGGTGTCGGGTTGCCCTTCCACGACGACGGGATGTCGAGGGTCTGCAGTTCGGCACGCAGTTCCTGCCGGGTTGCCGCGATCTGCTTGGCATCGGATCCGAGGCCGGCGCCGAGCTCCTCCCTGGTGAACATGAAGACGTCCTCGGGATCGCTGAGGACCCCGGCGTCGGTCAGGAGCACACCCATACGACGGGCCGAGGCCCGGGCGACGTCCAGGGACTGCAGGAAGGCGGCCTTGCCGATGCCGCGCAGGGGGATTCGCGATACGGCAAGCCTGAGCACGAGCTTGGCACCCGGGCGCTTGTGGGCCGGCAGCTTCGACAGAAGAAGGGTCTCGGCCTCGAGCCTTTCTGCCATCCGGCGCTCGGCTGTGGCCGTCGGGTTCTCACTCTCCGGCCGGTCGGCGTACTGCGCGGCCATGCGGATCACCGGTGTCGGGTCCTCACGCCACAYGCGACCGGAGACCTCGCCCTCCAAGGGCCCGTGATAGCCGTGCCTGGTCAGGAACGTCTCCAGGGTGATGCGCCCGCGCCCGAGATCCCAGAGGTCGACGATGATCTCAGTCTCCGCGTGCGAGCCCTGCCCGGCCATGATCGCGTTCGCGGAGTCCGCGGGGAGGTCCGACGCGAAGATGAGTGACAGGAGCTGGTCGTAGATGCCCTGGACGCCGATGAAGAACCCTCTGGCCTGCAACGACACCATCGCCACGAACTTGTCGTAGGCCTCGCCCAGCATCCGCTGAGCCCCGGTCAGGTCGAGGGTGTCCACGGTGCGCARCCGGTCGGTCCACCAGCCGAAGGTGGATGCGGTGCCCGCCACGACGGTCTTCCTGATGGTCATCATCTGGACGGGCAGGCGGTGGGCAATCGCCGGTAGCCGGGAGAGGTCGCGCCTGGACGTGATCTCCGGAGGCACCTCGCCCAGCATCTGCCCGGCGATGATCTCCGCGCTCGAGCCGGGTAGGCGGTCACCCATCTCGCAGAGGAAGTTGATACGCCCGGCGACCCGGCCGTAGAAGATGGAGATGAAGCGCTCGCTGGTGTCATGGGGGATCACCGCGAGCTTCGGCGGCAGCGAGCCCATGGCGACGAAGGCGTTGCGCACGGCGAGCTCGGTGCCCGGTCCCCAGATGGACCAGCCGAGGGGCGTCAGCACGCCGGGCATGGCCTCACCGAGGTTGGCGGTGCCCCAGAACTGGTCCTCGCGGGAGACGCTGTGCAGCAGGCCGTCCGGGACGAAGCCGGTGGTCATCATGCCTCCGCGCGCGGCAGGACGTACTTGAACTCGCCGCCGCGGAAGACGTCCACCTTGTGGATGTAGCCGTGCTGGGTGAACAGCGTGAACGGCCTGCCCTCGGCGTCGGAGAAGACGGCGTAGTGGTCACGGACGGCGTGCGCGAGCCCGGAGCCCTCCGGCTCGGGCTCGGCATCGTGCCACGCCATCTGCATGCTTGGGGAGAGGCGTACAAGGGTCGCGTCCAGGTGATATCCGTCGAGGAAGTCGAGCCGCAGCCTGGCCGGCCAGGCCATCGCGTCCTTCCAGTACAGCCCGCCCGTGGCCGGCGCCAGCGTGGTGGCGTCGGAGCGCCAGCCGGCGATCGGCATCGGGGCCTCCTGGGCGACCTCGTGGCTGCGCAACGCGATCAGCGAGAACACACTGTCGTCGGGTAGYACACCAGCGAGGAGATCGAAGCCGGTGTTGAACATCTTCTCCGTCTTGCGCCGGCCCCAGCCGCGGTCGCGCCAGCCGATGCCGTCGAAGGGGACCTTGTCGCGGCCCTTCCACTGGATCCAGCCGGTGCCGGTCACGACCTGCTCGTAGTGGGAGTACTTCTGGCCGTCCTTGCCCACCGCGTAGTAGGCCGGGAACATCTCGTCCCAGTACGACGCGAAGTGCTTGCCCCTGACCGTGATCTCGAAGCTGACCTCGGGCAGGTCACCGTGCCAGAGCAGTTCGTGATCGCTGTCGCCCGACAGGTGCACGAGGTCCAGGCTCGCCAGGCTGTTGCCAACGTGGTCGTGGCTGTTGTGACCCTCGTCGCGCCGCACGTGGGTAACCGCGTGCACGCCGTCGGCCACGGTGACGCTCACCCGGGTGGGCGGGTTCCGGTTGGCGCTGATGGTGATGTGCATGTTGAGCATCTGGTTGCTCGCCTCGTCGCGCATCGAGAAGAACCAGGTGTCCTTCCAGGGCCAGTCGGAGTCTCCGGTCGGCTGGTGTAACCGCTCATCACTGGGATCGGGACGCCACGCGGGCGGAACGACGTTGGCGTAACCAGTCGTGGTCGTGGTCGTGGTCGTGGTCGTGGTCGTGGTCATGGGTGAACTCCGGTTCTGGTCAGCGCGATGAATGGCGTTCGGATGGCACAGTGCCGTCAGATGTTTCGGCCGTTGACCGACCAGCCGCCATCGACGGCGTAGTCCATGCCGGTGCAGAAGGCACCGTCCGCCGAGAACARGAAGGCGAGCATCCCGGCGATCTCCTCGGGCCGACCGAGGCGCTTGATCATGTGTGACTGGGCGCAGGCGTTGCGGATGTCCGGACCGACGATCTGGAGGATCGGGGTGTCGATTGTGCCCGGGCAGATGGCGTTGATCGTGATGTTCTCCCTGGCATAGGTCAGCGCGGCCTGCCGGGTCAGCGCCAGGACGCCGCCCTTGGCCGCGGAGTAGACCGCCAGGTCGTCACAGCCCTTCAGCGCTGCCTCAGAGGCCATGTTGACGATGCGTCCGCCGCCGATCGAGATCATGTGCGGGAGCACGGCCTGCATCCCCAGCCAGACGCCGCGCAGGTCGACGTTCATCACCCGGTCCCAGGCCTCGTCGGTGAGGTCGATGACGTTGTCGGGGGTCAGGGTGTTGACCACGCCCGCGACGTTGGCGAGCAGATCGACCTTGCCGAACTCGGCGATCGTCGTGGCAACGAGGTTCTGCCAGTCATCGCGCCTGCTGACGTCCATGACGATGTGCCTGGCCTGGCCGCCGTCGGCCCGGATCTCCTTGACCGTCCGGTCGTCGTCACTGATGTCGGCGACGGCGACCGCGGCTCCTTCCTGAGCGCAGCGCAGCGCGCAGGCACGGCCGATCCCCATGGTGCCGCCGGTGACGATGGCGACATTGCCCTGTAAACGGTTCATGTTCATTCCTCCTGGATCGGTGAACGCGGCAGCATGCCAGGGGACGGATCATAGGCAGCCGTCAACGGCTGACGTGGAGCGCGGGCATTCGCTCCTTGGACGACTCACCAAAGGCGATCCGTCGCCGTCTTGTTTCTTCTCGACAGCGACCTGTGATCTCATTGTTTGTGTCAAAGAGCACGGACGTCGTTGCCAGAACCTGACAGCTGCGGTGCGAGGGCGCGGCCACTCGAAAGAAGCGTTTGTACGGTGACACAACCCGTGCGGCGACCGGAGTCCCCTGATGTCACGTAACGGGCCTCATGCTTTGCTCTGCGCGAGCGACCGCGCCACGACGAAGTGAGGGTCCTGTGAACCGTCGAGCTCAGATCATCGCCGCGTGGTGCGGCCCCGCCATCTGCGTCATCTTCAGCATCGGGGCGCTCGGGCTCGCCCGGTTCATCCCCCCGGAGATCTCCCCCACCGCCAGCGCCGCACACGCACAGTCGATCATGATTCACGGATCCGGACGTATCCGGGTCGGCCTGACGTTCATGTTGATCGGGATGTCGATCATGCCCGCCTGGGGCACGGTCGTGGCCGCCCAGCTGCGTGGCTCGGAGGGCAGGTTCGGTGTCCTCTCCTACATCCAGATCGCCAGTATCGGTGTGGGCTCGGCCCTCGCGTGCGCAGGCTGCGTCGTCTGGGCCGCCGGCGCCTACCGTCCCGGTCAGCTCTCGCCCGAGTTCTCGCGCTACGCCGTCGACCTGGGCTGGCACTTCTTCCTCTGGGCCTGGGAGCCGTTCAGCGTGTGGGCCATCGCCATGGGTATGGCAATCCTCGGGTCGGGCAACACCGTCTACCCCCGCTGGTCGGCCTACGTCTGCTTCTGGACGGCGTTCCTCTTCTCCGCCGCCACCGGGCTGACGTTCCTCAAGGAAGGCGTCTTCGCCTACAACGGCCTGCTCACGCTGTGGATGGTCATGAGCGTCTTCTTCGTGTGGATCATCGTGACGTCGTACCTGACAATCAGGAACGTCCAGGGCGGCCGGTTCCACACCTTCCACGACCCTGACGCACCCGCAGGTCCGAATCCGGACGACGAGGTCGCCGTCCGCAGTCGAGATCTCCCTGTCGCGCCTCTGACCAACGCCGGCTAAGGCGCCGGCGGAGTGGCGGTCACGGACATCCTGGCTCGGCTGAGGGCGGCCGACCAGGATCCAGCTGTCCGCCTCCCCGGGGAGGTGGGCATCTGGATCTTCATTCTCGGGGACATGGCGGTCTTCGGGCTGTTCTTCACGGTCTTCGTCTACGAGCGCGACGACCACCCGGACMTCTTCGAGGCGTCGCGGGACACGCTCAACATCACCCTGGGGACGCTGAACACCCTGCTTCTGCTGACAGGGTCGCTGTTCGTGGTCCGTGGGCTGAACGCGGTGAAGGACGGGCGGTCACGCGTCGCGCGTCGCTGGCTGGCGGGCGCCATCGTCACGGGCCTCGCCTTCGCCGTGGACAAGGTCGTCGAATACGCCGACCAGGCCCAGGCCGGGCACRGGATCTCGACCAACCACTTCTACATGTACTTCTACATGTACACGGCCATCCACCTCACGCACCTGGCCATCGGCGTCTGCGCGCTGATCTACATGCGTGGCCTCGCCGGCCGGCCCGAGCTCACCGTCCGCCACGTCCGCAACCTGGAGAACGGAGCGAGCTACTGGCACATGGTGGACCTGCTCTGGATCGTCCTCTTCGCTCTTCTCTACCTCATGGGGTGACGTCGATGTCGGCTCGCTGGGACCGCCTCACCGCCGTGTGGGGCACGCTGATGGCCGCGACCCTGGCCTCATGGGCCATTGGCACCCAGCACGGGCACGACCACGACGTACGCYGGCTCGCGACCGTCGGCGTGATCATCGTGGCCTTCGCCAAGGTACACCTCGTCGGCCGGCACTTCATGGATCTGCGCGGCGCTCCCGTCCTGCTCAAGATCGCTTTTACGGRCTGGGTCGTCGGGGTACCCGCGACCCTGGTCACGATCCACCTGCTCAGGAGCTGACACCAAGAAGGCGCCTCAACCGAAGAGCCACGAGGAGTTCGGTACGACGAGACGTCAACGGCCGGCCGATCAGTTTCTGGATCGTCGTGATGCGATTACGCACGGTGTGCTCGTGGACGCCGAGGATCTGTGCGGTGCTGACGTTCGAGCCACTCTCCAGCCAGACCTGTGCGGTCTCGCGTAACTGCGCGCGACGAGCACCGCCGGCATCGAGGTCGCGGAGCTCGGCACGGATGAAGTGCCTGGCCTTGACCGGCTCGGCGAGCAGGAGGGACTCAAGGCGCAGATCGCGAAACGCGACCACGCTCGCAGCCGCCTCACCCAGCCTGGCCTGCAGATCAATGGCCACCAGAGCCTCCCCCGAGGACGACGTCAACCCAGAGGCTCCCCAGGCTGGATCACCCACGGCGCACCGCAGCCCGGACCCGGTCAGGACTCTCTCCAGAGCTGCGAGACGAGCGTCGTCGAACCCGTCCGGATGCGAGAGCCACAGGACCCAGAGGCCAGCGTCATACCGGTAGTGGAGGACCCGCTTACTGCCGGTTGCGCCACACAGCTCGCGGGCCAGCGGGCTCTCGGCGTTGAAGGACTCCGTGCGCAGAGCGACGGAGACGTGCTCCGCATCCAGGACAATGCCGAGAGCCCGCTCGACTGCGGGCCCCGTGAGCGCCGGTGGTCCATCCAGAGCCTGCCGCAGAATGCTGAGCCGCAACTGCTCGCGGGTGCGTTGATGCTCGGYCTGGGCAGTCTCGAAACGCTCGAGCAGCGTGGAGATCTGCCCGTCGATGTAAGCATGGATGATCATAGAAGGGCCGGCAAGCAGTTCCTCGATGCCGGTGTCGGTGCCGGATTCCTGGGCGTATGCCTTGGCGGCACGGAACCAGAGAGTCCAGACAAGCCCCACCCCGACGCGGTAGATCCGTTCGAACTGACCCAGGGGGACGCCGACCTCGGCAGCTTTGTCGTTGAAGGCGATCGCCCCCCGCGGCGGGGTCACCTCCAGTTCGTCGAGCCCGGCGATGATGCGCCACATCGCGTTGAGGTTGTCATATGCGTTGCGCGCCATGAGCTTTCGAAAGCCCTCGTCGTCTGCGCGGTCCGGGATGACGATCTCCATGATCTGCTCGGTGATGAAGGCGGCATTGGCGTCGAGGTCCATCTTCAGCGCGATCTCACGGGCGGCAGGATGGACAGGCCCCAGCTGCAGGGCGAACTGCCTACTTGGCCCCATGCCGCCCCTTTCCCCGGGTTGCGTTGACGCTGGAGGCCGTGCGGTCTGTACCAGTCAGATCATTGTCCTGAATTCCCACCTCGAAGGGGGCGCCAGGGCTCCGCATCCGTTCCGCGGGAGGGCCTGCGCTGACCGCTGTGCCCGCGGCCGCGGTGTTGGCCGCCGGCTGGTTCGATCATGAGCCGTGRCTCGAGTGGCTCACCRTCCCCGTCGGTGTGCTCGCTGCCGTGGTTGCCGCAACAGCCGTGGTCGCCGTGTTTGCCGTGGCTGTGGCGTCGGCGGGGGTGTCCGGCGCCGGGACGGGACGGGCGGTCGGGAGGTGTTCTGTCTCCCGGCTGTGGCCGGTGGGGATGGCTCCGCGCGGACCGATCATGTCGAGTGTGGCGATGCTGTTCGCCGGGATCATCACCCATGACTCCATGTTATGGTGCAGACCGCAATGATATACCTATTAGTTCAATACACAGAACCATATGGGAAGTGAGCCGGGATGACTGTTCAGCCCAGAAAGGCCCACCACAGGCCGGAGATGACGCTATGAGATCACTCGTCGTCGACCCGGCCGTGCCGGCCGGGCTGCGTATCGAGCAGCGCCCGGAGCCCACCGTCGGCCCCGGTCAGGTCTTGATCCAGGTCGAGGCGGTCTCTCTCGTCGACCGCGACCTCGAGTACGCGCCACGGATGGTCGGCGCCGGCGGGGTGTGGGGCTTCGACGCGGCCGGGACGGTCGTGAGCGCGGAGCTCGATCCGGCCGCTCCCACCTCCACCCCCGCACCGGCCCCCGGGACACGCGTCGTCACGCTGCTGCCGGCGCCGGGAGCCTGGTCCGAGCTGGTCGTCACCGACGTCGCCGACGTCGCGCCGCTACCCGACTCCGTCGACGCGGCGACCGCCGCCCCGCTGGCCCTGCCCGGCGTCTCCGCGTTGCAGGCGCTCCGGGAGGGTGCCCCTCGACCGGACCAGCACGTCCTGGTCACCGGGGCCTCCGGCGGCGTCGGCTGGTACGCGGTCCAGCTCGCCGCCCTTGCGGGTGCACGGGTCACCGCTCTCCTGCGGGACCCCGCCGACGCGGCCGCGCTACGCCGAGTTGGTGCGGCGTCCGTCGTCACCGACCTGGTGGACGTAGCCGGGCCGGTCGATCTCGTGATCGACATCGTCGGCGGTGCTCTCCTCGCCGGCGCCGTGTCGCTGCTCGGCGAGGGTGGGGTGGCGATCGCCGTCGGCGCGATCTCCGGTGAGCCGACGGTCCTCGCGCCGGACGCCCTCGCGAACCCGGCACGCAGACGGGTTCAGGGCTACTGGGGCCGCTGGCCGCTCGGCCACGACCTACGCGAGCTGGTCGGACTCGTCGCGGCCGGCCAGCTCACCCCGGCCGACCACCCACGCGCCAGCTGGCACGCGGTCGGCGAGCTGGCCGCAGGCTACCTCGACGGGCGCATCCGACGCCGCCGTGCTGTCCTCAAGGTCGACTGAGACGCCGACCGGGACGTCGGACAGGACGTCAGGCGGCCGGCTGGCGGCCCGGCCGGGTAGGCCGATGGACGCTCGGCCGGATACCGGGCCGCCAGCACGGCCACTACAACGCCGGCGGACGCCGCGTGGGGTGGGTAAGCAGAGTTGAGGCCCAGCGACGTGTTTTCCACGGCCTATTGAAGGAGTCGCCGGGCAATACCTTGGGGATTTCAGACGATCTGAGTGACTGGCCATCAAAGCGACGGCCGATCGACAAGGTGAACGCCCGACTGCTGGCCGAGCCGCACGCCGGTCCGCAGATCATGTGATGTCCGAGCTGGCCCGCCAGGCCGGCATGTCCTCTCCTGCGGTCACCGAGCGCGTGCAGCGTATACGGCATAACGGAGTGATCATCAGCCGGTAGTCACGATAGCGCCCGAACGTAAAGAAGATGTTTGAGAATACCCCGTCGGTAGCGGAATCAAGGGTTGGTGGGGCTGGTCAGTGCGTCTGGCAGGCGCGGCGTCGGGAACACGCCGAGCAGGTAGCGGTCTGGCCGGACAACGGCGAAGCTCTGGCGGTTGTGTCGGCTCACCATCCGCAGCACCGTGCCGTCGAGATCTTCGACAAGCGGGCAGGAGGAGAGGATGTGACCTGCCTGGCCAGGGTGGATGATCGTCAGGAGGGTGGCGCCCCGGCTGTCCGCCCATGCCTGGACAGCCGGGGGCAGGTCACCGGCGGGGTCGACRCCAAGTCCGAGAAGAGCCCACGACGGGCCGAGTAGGTCGTCGAGGCGGCCGATCCCCCCGTCGGGGGTGCGCACCGTCGGGTTCGACAGGACCCGACCGGCCCAGCGGCCACCGCCCCGCTGTGGGCGAGCGGCCCGAGGCAGGCGGGTTCGAGGCCGCGCGGCGCCGGAGCGCAGCGCCTGGCTCAGGCCGGGGGTGTGGGCGATAGCGCGCAGCGCCACCCTCAGCAACGCTGCCCGGGTAGGGCTGGTGGTCTGAACGATCCGACCGGCGCGGATGGCCCGAGCGGTGATCGCGGCTACCTGGGGCCGACGCTCCCGCTCGTAGTCGTCGAGCACCTGGTGCCCGCACAGTCCGCCGACGACTTCGGTCAGTCGCCAGGCCAGCGCGGCGGCGTCCCGGATACCCGACGCGAGCCCCTGCCCGGCGAATGGCGGCATGGTGTGCGCAGCGTCCCCGGCGAGCAGCACCCGGCCCACTCGCCACGAGCCGGCCATCCGGGCATGGAAGGTATACACCGCCCGGCGTTCGACCACGACCGAGTCGGGGTCGATCCAGGGCGCCAGTAGCCCCGCKACGGTCTCCGGCTGTGTCATCTGTTCGGGGTCCTCGCCGGGGAGCAACATCCACTCCCAGCGATGCCCGCCAGGCATCGGCATGGTCACCCTCGGYCGGCGCGGGTCCAGAACGAAGGCGATGTCGGGTGGCACGGGCAGTGRCTTGGCCGAGCGAACATCGACGACGAGCCAGGGCTGGGCGAAGGTGGTGCCCTCGTAGCTGGCGCCGATCAGCGAGCGCACGGTGCTGGCCGCGCCGTCACAGCCGATCACCCAGCGTGCCTGGACCACGCTGCCGTCGTCGAGGTCCACCTGCACCGCCTCGGGGCCCTCACGCAGCCCGCTCACCCCCACCCCGAGGCGGACGCCAACCGACGCCATGTCGGCGATGCCCGCCCGCAGGGCACGCTCCAGCGACGGCTGGTGCACGAATGCGCCGACGGGCACGCCGAGTTCCGCCGGCCCCTGGCCGGCCGCAAGCAGCAGGCGCCTGTCCGGCCCGACGAACGTCGCCCGTGTCGAGGGCCGGACCTCGTCGAGCAGGCCGGCCATCCCAGGCAGACGCACGAGCAGCCGCAACACCTCCTCGTCCAGACCCGCGGCTCGGGGGCGGGGATAGGGGGACACGGATGAATCCACCACCAGTACCGACACGCCCCGCTCGCCAAGCAGTGCGGTGAGCACGGCGCCCACCGGGCCGAATCCGGCCACCAGCACGTCCATGGTCATCGCCGCACCCCCAGCTGTCTTCTACGAAGCGTAGAACGAGCGCGAGGGTGCCGCCGGGACTACGACCAGACCTGCCGACTCCGGGCCGGATGCCCCCGTTGCACGCTGGCACCGACGGTCACGCGGTTCCCCGGTCCGATCAGCGGGCCGCTCGAGACGTATCCATGGCGCCGTCGAACTGCGAGGGCACAGTTGGGTGCGGGGTCGGGTGCGACCGGCTGGCTCCACAAAACCTCGCCCACGGTCACGGCTCGCCAGCCGCATGGGCACCGGSCCGTTGACGCGGAAGGGCGCACAGGGAACCAGTGACGCGGCGTGAACGTCGAGCCGGCCACGATCCCCGTGATCGTCGTCGTCCGGTTCGTGGGCGCCACAGCTGCCAGGTTTGCGGAACGTATGTTCGAAGTCGGTGTCGGGGCGCTCGTCCCGACGCTCACTGGACGTCATCCCTGGTCAGTGCCCGCGCGGCGACCGGACGGATGGGGATCTCGAGGCCCTCCATCGAGATCGAACGGTTCTGTGCGCCGCGAGCGCGGAGAGTGAGGCCGGGCTGAGGTAGAAGGCCGTGCTCGACGCGGTGCGGGTGTGCTCAGAGCGGGTGGCGGCCCACCTGGTAGTCGAGGACCCGGCCGAGCAGGCGCGCGAGATCGGCGCGTTCGTCCGCCGACAGCGGTGCCACCAGCTCCTGCTGGGCCGCATCGAGTGTGGCGGTTAGCCGCTCGAGATGGATGCGCCCGGCGTCGGTGATTTGGATGATGTTGCGACGACGGTCGGATGGGTCCTGGGTGCGCTCGACGTGCCCGGCCTCGGCCAGCTCGTTGATCATCTCGGCGACGTCGCTGCGGTCGAAGCCGCAGCGCCGGCCCAGGCTCGCCTGGCTGGATGGGCCGAACTCCACCAGCGAGGCCAGCAGGCCGACGTGAAAACGGCGCGCGCCGATAGCGGCGAACGCCTCGCCGATGATGCGGTGCGAGTACAGGGCGGTCTTGTTGATCAGCCAGCTGGGCGCGGTGCGCAACAGGGTCGGCGGCGCCTCGTTGGACGGCCAACCCGGTTCGACGGCGGACAGGCCGAGCCCGCGCGTCGGATCGGAGCAGGCGTCCAGCGGCGGTTGCATGCCATCAGCCTAGCAATTTCGTTGGTGGAACCCACGAATTTTGTTATTGTTGGTCGATCCAACGTTGGTAAAGCCAACTTTTCTGGAGACGCCCAGCTCACACAGGGACCGAGCGGATCGAGGGTGACGACGATGACTCCTGAGGGCACGACGGACGCGGGCGGGGAGGGGTCCGCCCCTGACCCGCGCCGCTGGCGGGCACTGGCGGCGGTCGCCAGCGGCCAGCTGATAATCGCCGCGGACTTCACCATCATGAACATCGCGCTGCCGTCCGCGCAGCGCACGCTGCACATGTCCGACCCGAGCCGGCAGTGGGTCATGACCATGTTCGCGCTCGGCTACGGCGGCTTCCTGCTGCTCGGCGGCCGGGTCTGCGAGCTGCTCGGCCGCCGCCGCAGCCTGCTCGTCGGCCTCGCCGGGTTCGCCGCCGCGTCGGCGCTCGGCGGCGCCGCGACGAACGCGGCCATGCTGCTGGCCGCGCGTGGCCTGCAGGGCGTCTTCGGCGCGCTGTTCACACCCGCGGTGCTGGCGCTGATCGGGACGACGTTCACCACACCGGCGGAACGGGCCCGCGCGTTCGGGATCTTCGGGACCGTGATGGGATCGAGCTCCGGTGTCGGGCTGCTCTTCGGCGGTCTGATCACCGACTACCTGGGCTGGCGCTACAGCCTCTACGTGAGCGTGCCGATCGCCATCGTCGCCGCTGTCGGGATCCTGGGCTCGGTCCCGGCCAGCCGTGGCGCCGGTGCCCCGGCCAGCCCGGCCGGCGGCGCGGGCGGACGGCTCGACATGGTGGGCGCCGGGCTCGCCACCGTCGGCCTGATGGGTCTGGTCTTCGGATTCTCCCGGGCCGAGACGTACGGCTGGGGCACCGGCGTCACACTGGCCTCGCTCGCCGCCGGGGTGACGCTGCTCACCGCGTTCGTCGTCGTGGAGGCGCGGGTCGCGCGGCCGCTGCTGCCGCTGCGGGTCGTCGCGCACCGCGGCCGCGGTGGCGCCTACCTCGCGGTGCTCTGCCTGGGCATCGGTGTCTTCGCGGTGTTCTTCTTCCTGACCTACTACCTGCAGGCGGTCCTCGGGTACTCGCCAGCGCACGCCGGGCTCGCCTTCCTGCCGTTCACGATCGCAATCATGATCGGGGTGCGGGTGGTCGACCGGCTGATCACCCGGGCGCCGATCCGCGTGATGCTCACCCCGGGGCTGCTCTCGATCGCCGCCGGGCTGGCGGTGCTCGGTCTGCTGCGTGCGGACAGCTCCTACTGGTCGGGTGCACTGCCCGTGCTGGCGCTCGTCGGGTTCGGGATAGGCTGGGTGATGATCCCGGCGAACAGCATCGCCACACTCGACGCCGGCCGGGACGCCGGGGTGGCCGGTGCCGCCGTGATGACCTCCCAGCAGATCGGCGCGTCCCTGGGYCTGGCTCTGCTCGGCACCATCGCCGGGACCGCGACCGCGGACTACCTGGGCTCCCACGGAGCGGGGACGGCCGGGGTGGGCGGTGCGGCCGGTGTGAGCACTGGCACGACCGGCGAACTGGTCCGGGTGGCGACCGTGCACGGCTTCAACGTCGCGAGTCTGGCCGGTGCGGTGTTCCTCGCCGCCGGAGCGCTCGCCGTCTACCTGGTGATCGGTCCGCGCGGAGCCATCGCCACCGGCCACAGCCGGGAGACAGAACACCTCCCGACCGCCCGTCCCGTCCCGGCGCCGGACACCCCCGCCGACGCCACAGCCACGGCGACCACGGCTGTTGCGGCAACCACGGCAGCAGCCGCGACCGCCGGCGACGGGCCGGCTGGCCTCGGTGAGTCCGGGGTAACGGCCGGGGCAACGCCGTAAGGATCATCCGGTCCGCCGGTTTCAGGGCCGGACGGTGGACCTGACGTCGCGGCACCGCCATGTGCCGCCGCAGGACGAGGGGCTCCGTCTTCTTCGAAGTGGCCCGTGCACGCGGAGCGGTATCGATCGGCCCGAGAGCGTTGCCTGTCAGGGCGCAGGGCGCAGGGCGCAGGGCGCATCATGGCCATTCGGCCATTCGGCCATTCGGCCATTCGGCCCGCAGGCTCCGTCCCGCGGGCAGACGCGCAGGTCAACGCCTGAAGCGGGGTTCTGGAATCCGACAGGGCGTTGCGGCCGGCGGACCGCCGGTCCGAGGACGCCGCTGCCACGCTCGCTCGGGGCGGGCCGCTGGTGACGTTCCGCTGGGTGACGTTCCGCTGAGTGACCCTACCGATGATCGTGCCGTCGCTCGGGGCGGGGCGGTGCATGGAGACCGGGAGCCTGCCTGCATCGAAGGTACTGATCGAAGAAGCGAAAAAAACCGTAGATATGTACTTGATAGCCTAATAATGTCCGCGTCTGCGTAGTCATGCCAGGTGGGTCGGGTTCCTGCGCAGATGCGGCCGCGAGCGCGGAATGCGGCTCGTGGGGGCTCCTGCGGCTTGTGGTCATCGGTCGGTGCTCGCGGCCGGGAGCCGGGGACGCGGCCGCATCTCCACCAGATCACGTGCTCTGTCGGTAAAGGGTGATTGGATGATCGGTAAGGATTCGGTGGGGAACACCGTTTTACGTACGGTGTCCGTGAGATCGGTCGGTAGCGGCTCGGCCGCCGTCCTCTGCGCGGCGGCCTTCGCCTGGGCATGGGTGACGCCCGCGCCCGCGGCCGCGGACCCGGTGCCGAAGTCATTTCCTGCTTCAGCGCGCGCCGTTTCTCGACGGAGTTACGCGCACACGTCCGCTGCGTCGAAGTCAGAAAGGGAGATCCGATGGGGATGAAGCCGCTGCGGCATCCTGTCCTAGGAAAAGCGCTGATCGCAGGTGCGCTGCTGGCTGTCACGGTGCCGGGAATCGCGTACGCCAACACGGTGGGCGTCACCGTGAGAACCCCGGGAGCCACCAGCGGCCCCGGATCGGCCTTCTCCGAGATCTCGACCCACGCGGACTGTAGCAGCGGCCTCATCTCCGGAGGTGGGATCAACCAGGCCATCGGCACCGGCTCGTCGTCGAACGGCAACCATGTGATGGGTACCGAGCCCAGCTCCGACGGCAGCACCGAATACACCGGTTCCAGCGGGGTCGTCGGTACCGACGTGACGCACTGGCTTGGTATCGGTGGCAGCGGGGGCGCGGTCAACGCCTCTTTCTCCACCACTCCCTACGCGGTGTGCTTCACCAGCAATCTGATCAACCACACCCAGGTGGTCATGAACAAGATTTCCGGGCCCACGTCCAGCTCAACGGTGGGCCTGGTCACCGCCACCTGCCCGGCGAACACGGTCCTGCTCGGCGGCGGGGCGCGTACCACACCGGCCAGTATCGGCAGCCTCAAGCCGATCGCCAGCTTCCCCACCCTCAACAACGCCGGACACGACTACGGGCAGAAAGCCGCGGCCGACGGTGAGACCAATCCGGACTCCTGGACCGCTGTCGGGTGGAACGGCGGCGGAGGCAACAGTAACAACACGACCTACGCCTACGCGGTCTGCAGCGGGAACAACATCGATGTCAGCGGAGTCACCGTGAAAGTCCGGTACAGCGAGGTGAGCGGCCCGGCCTCAGCCACCACAGGGSAGACAGCGACCGTGGGCTGCGGTGGTCAGGACGGGAAACTGGTCAGCGGAGGTGCCGCCATCAGCGGGGGCAGCGTGACGACCACCGACTTCACCGGACCGGGCTCGGGCGGCGACCATCTCAACGGCAGCTTCCCCAGCGATTCCAGCGGCAATCCCGTCAGCGACGGGACCACCACGGCGGCATACTGGACGGCCTTCACCCACACCGGGGGCACAAGCTCGCCGAACACCTATTCCGACGTCTGGGTGCTGTGCGCCGACGACGGCGTCTGAAAACCGGCAGCACCGGCCCGCGGGCGGGCACGGGCCGAACACGGCCTGCCCGCGGATCACCCATCTCAGCATTCCACCACCTCCGCAGGCCCGGAAAGGCGCCGTCGATTTCCGTGAACCGTCGTTTCATCATGTCCAGAGCCGTGGCGATCGCGGCCGCCGGCGCGACCGGCCTCCTGGCCGCCGTCATGGGGACGCCCCTCGCCGTAGCCGCCGGTCCGGCCGGCGCGGCCGAACCCTGCGGCGCGGGCGGTGTCCTCACCGCATCCCCGCCCACCTGCACCTACACCGCTGTGGGGACGGACACCTTCACCGTCCCGGACGGGGTGACCGCCGTGAGCGTCGACCTGTTCGGCGCCAAGGGCGGCAGCGCGGCCGGCTTCGTCGCTCCGCACCCGCCGAACGACGGCGCAGCCGGCGGGCTCGGCGGCGAGACCCGCGCCACTCTGGTCGTCAGCCCAGGGCAGATCCTCCAGATCACCGTGGGCGCCGCCGGAATCCCCGGAACCTCCCGGCACGGCGAGTTCGCCCGGCCCGGCGGCATCGGCCACGGAGCCGGAGGCGGTGGCGCGCACGGCGGAGGCGGGTCCGGCGGCGGTGGCTCGGACGTGCGGCTCGCCCCCTTCGGCCAGTCCGATCGGCTCCTGGTCGCGGGCGGCGGCGGAGGGGCCGGCAACGGTGGGCCCCTCCTGCACGGAGGCGACGGCGGCGGTCCCACCGGGCAGGCCGGCGGGCAGGGCGGCGGACCCGCGGGGTCCGGTGTCGCCGGCGGCGGCGGAACCCAGAGCGCCCCCGGGACCGGCAGCCCCAACTCCGCTGCCGGCGGCCCTGGCGCCCCCGGCAGCGACATCGACCCCAACACCGGCCAGCCCAACCCGGGCAGCGGGGGCCCAGGGGGCAACGGGGGCGGCGGCGGCAACGGGGGCGGCGGGGGAGGGGGTGGCTACTTCGGCGGTGGCGGCGGCTCCGGCGGCGGGGAGCCCGGCGGCTTCTTCGGGGCAGGTGGCGGCGGCGGAAGCGGGTATGCGACGCCAACAGCGACCAACGTCTCCCTCATCTCGGGCGTCAACCACGGCAACGGCAAAGCGATCATCTCGTTCCGGTACGGAACCACGATCACGCTGACTCCGAGTACATCCACCCCGCTGTTCGGGCACGCCGTCGCCGTCACCGCCACCGTAGGCTCCGCGCACCCGGCCGCGGGCACTCCGACCGGCACGATCACGTTCTCGGACGGGACAACACCCCTGGCCACCGTGCCGGTCAGCGGTGGTCAGGCCAGCTTCAGCACCGGCGCACTCCAGCCCGGATCCCATCCGATCACCGCCAGCTACAGCGGAGACCCGCGTTTCGCGCCGAGCACCACGGCAGGACCTGCCGAGATCACCGTCGGATTCAGCCAACCGTGCACGACGACACCACACCACGGTCCTCTGATCGTGGCCACCGGCCAGTCGCTGTGCATAGGAGCCGGCGGCCAGCAGGACGGACCGGTCACCATACAACCCGGTGGAGCCCTGGCCGTGTCGGGCGCCGAGGTCACCGGCCCCCTGTCCGCCAGCGGCGCCGTCGCGGTCACCGTCTGCCGGTCGACGCTGGCCGGGCCGGTCACCATCCGGACGAGCAGCGGCTATGTCCTGATCGGTGCTGATCACGACGACGTGACGGCCTGCATGGGCAACACCATCCAGGGCCCGCTGCTCCTGGAGGCCAACAGCGGAGGTCTCGAAGCCTCGGCCAACACGATCACGGGACCGGCGCGGATCACCGCCAACAGCGGCAGCGGCCTGCTACCGGAGGACGCTGTGCCCGAATTCGAGGCCAACCATGTCACCGGCCCCCTGATCTGCGGCGGCAACGAACCAGAACTGCGGCAGACCGGCAACATCGTGGACGGGCCGCGATCCGGACAATGCCGATAGAGGCGTTTGCGCGGCAGACTGTTTTTGCGCGGCAGACCGCGTATTGCGTCGTCAACGGCGCCTGGTAGACACTGAGAAGTCCGCCGAGGTTGGCAAGGCCTCGGCGGACCGTCTTGCGCCTCGATTCCGCTGAGCCACTGGTCGAAACTCGCGGGAGCAGTCGATCAGCGTCAGCTTGGTATGGCCTCAAGTTCATACTTTTGCTTGTATGCATGCGTTCGTGTGATCTCTGATGCCTGTCGGCTCCCGCTCCGGCTTGGCGTCCGGTGGGACGTCGGGACTGTCAGTTGGCTGTGTGACAACCGTCCGTACGGCGGCCCCTAGCCGGTCGAGAGGACCCAGCCATTCCAGAGCTCGACCCGGTCGACGCCGATCAGCAGCACGACGCCGACGCCTATGAAGACGAACCCCGACATGGCCAGGAACGGAAGGAAAATGATACTCCGGAATCCCTGGAAGAAATCCGGGGTGACGACGTGGCTCAGGTCGTGCGGCCGGTACAGGATACGGATGCGGGCGCCTACGTCGTGCTGAATCCCCACCGGGTACAGCAGCCGCTCGACCCGACGGTCGCCGCTTCGGGTGACGAAATCAACCGTCGGGGTGTAGCGAGTGTAACGATCGGGATCTTCGTCGACGTCGACGTCGACCACGGTCCCGGTCGTGTAGTGCCCCCGTATCCGGAGCCAGACGCGTTCCAGCGAGGCCTTCGTGCCGGCGATCGCGGAAAATATCAGCAGCGCGCCGAAGCCGATTGTGAACAAGCAGCCGAGAATCTTCAGGATCAGCCCCATGCCCAGTATGGTAAGGACTCGCCGTCCGTCACGTACGAACCCGCGCCGACGTCGGAGGTCATGGATTTCCGCGTTCGCATACGTCGAGATGTCGGACGGTGTTCAACAGGTGTTCGGCGGAAATTCAACGAACGTCGCGACTTTCGGGCCCGCCGGCTGGAGGGTGCCGAGCCGAGCCGAGCCGAGCCGAGCCGTCGCTCCGTCGCTCGGGCGGGATTTTCCTGGCACTGCGCGGCGGCCTGCCGCCGGAAGCCGCGCCGGGAGGCGGCCGGCTGTATCCCGGTGGCGGGAATGCCCGTTCCTTGCTGGGCCCGCGGGGCTGGGGCGGTAAGATCCCGGATCTTCGTCCCGAGGTCGCCGGCGAGGGCCTTCTGGCCGCCGGTTGATCGTTAGCGGCCCGCACGACCAGAGGCGATCAGTAGGTGGCTGCCGCGGCGCCCGCATCCTCCTGCCCGTCATGTCAGCCCGATCATTTGCGATCTTTATAAAAACACAACCAACGCACATAAACTGCAAAAGCTGGGCTGGGGAACTAGTACGAAATGACTGGAGGGTGGGAGTGTCTCGTGGATATTAGTTGCTAGTAGCGCTGGCGCTTCTGTAACTCACAGTTAACTTTTGATCACTTGAGGGCGTGTCGGGCGCTGGGTGGCCGGCATCCTCCGAAGCCTTGGTGAGTTGTATCGCTATGACTTTCGGGTTGCCGTTGCAGGCATGCCCGGTGAACGTCCCCACTCGCCGGCCGGCCCGGAACGGCCGCGTCATGGGGCCGCATGCCGGTCGCCGCCGATGTGGCGGGGGGAATTGGTTGAATGATCGCGTTCCGATGGCCGGCCGAGCTGGCTGCGGCACGTTGCCCGGAGACGTTTCCTGTCGCGGCTTCATCACCATTTACTGTCCGTAACCGACAAGATCGGTCAGTGGACTAGACGGGCCACCTTCCGGGCCAGTCCTCGAGTAGTTCCGCAAAGTGCTTGCCGCCCGTGGCTCCGATGGAGGAAGCTGCCGATGCGCGGCCACGCGCTTACCGACGGCAAACAAAGCACGTGTCGCCGAACCGCGCGACATGCCGGGGGGTTCACGGGTATGAAGCTGCCGACCGCGCGATCATCCGAACAGATGGGGGGCGGAGATCATCCGTATGCGTTCCTGGAGATCTGATCGGGCTGCTGGCCCGGCCGCGTCTCCAATGCCGATACCGCGGCCGTAGGGATGCCACGAGAATCCCCGCCACTGTCTTTCCCGCGTTCCGCGGGAGTCCTCGGAAAAGATGGCACGGCGCTGTCGGAGCAGCGCCGGCGCCGCTGAGGGCCAGAAATTCTCGGGAAAGTACCGGAACAGCCCTGACGAATCCGGCCGGCCGTCCCGCGACCCCCGCGGGGGCACCGACCGGACAGTGCATCGGTAAGGGCACGGCGTACCGCCGCGCCCGGTTGCCCCGATCCCTGGAAGAACCACAAGAGAGTCCCTGGAAGAACCACAGAGAGGTGGAGCCCGCATGACCGAGCCCGTATCGACCGACCCCGGCGTGACCGGCGAGGACCCCCGGCTGAGCCTGAGCACGGCGGCCGCGCGCAACCTCGCGACGACCACCAAGTCCGTCCCGCAGATGCAGGAGATCACCTCCCGGTGGCTGCTGCGCGTGCTGCCCTGGGTCCAGACGGCCGGCGGTGTCTACCGGGTCAACCGGCGGTTGACCTACATACTCGGTGACGGACTCGTCACGTTCACCTCCACCGGATCCGAGGTGCGGGTGGTGCCCGGCGAGCTCGCCGAACTGCCCGCCCTACGGGGCTTCGACGGCGACGCGCTTGCCGGTCTCGCCGACCGCTTCGCCCAGCGGGAGTACGCGCCGGGCGACGTCCTGGTGGAGACCGGCGCGCCGGCCGACGCGGTGTTCCTCGTCGCCCACGGCAAGATCGGGAAATTCGGCCCGGGTGAGTACGGTGACGAGCRCTCCCTCGGGGTGCTTGCCGACGGCGAGTACTTCGGTGACGAGGTCCTCGTCGAGTCGGACCTGACCTGGGAGTACACCGCCCGCGCCCTGACCGCCGCCACCGTGCTCGTGCTCACCCGCGAGCAGTTCGCCGAGGTCGTCGAGCGGGACACCGCGCTGCGCGGGCACCTGGCGGACTACCGCTCCCGCCCGCAGCCGCCGCGCAACCGGCAGGGCGAGGCGGAGATCGCGATCGCGGCCGGGCACAGCGGCGAGCCGGACCTGCCGGGCACGTTCGTCGACTACGAACTGGCCCCGCGTGAGTACGAGCTCAGCGTCGCCCAGACGGTGCTGCGCATCCACAGCCGGGTGGCCGACCTGTACAACGAGCCGATCAACCAGCTGGAGCAGCAGCTGCGGCTCACCGTCGAGGCACTGCGCGAACGCCAGGAGTACGAGCTGGTCAACAATTCCGACTTCGGCCTGCTGCACAACGCCGACCTGCGCCAGCGCATTCACACCCGCTCCGGCCCGCCGACCCCGGACGACCTGGACGAACTGCTCAGCCGGCGGCGCAGCACACACTTCCTGCTCGCCCACCCCCGGACGATCGCGGCCTTCGGCCGGGAATGCACCGCGCGGGGCATCTACCCGGCGACCGTCCTGTTCCACGACCAGCACGTGCCGGCCTGGCGCGGCGTCCCCCTCCTGCCGCTGAACAAGATTCCGATCAGCGCCACGGGAACGACCTCCGTCATCGCGTTGCGGACCGGGGAGGAGAACCAGGGTGTGATCGGCCTGCACCACACCGGCCTCGCCGACGAATACGAGCCGGGGCTGTCCGTCCGGTTCATGGGCATCAACGAGAAGGCGATTATCTCGTACCTGGTGACGACCTACTTCTCCGCCGCCGTCCTCGTTCCGGACGCGCTCGGAATCCTGGAGAGCGTCGAGATCGGGCGCTGAGCCCGCCCACCGGCGCGTCGCCGCGGTCAGCGCGCCGCGGCGACGCGCCGATATCGGTGACGCCCTCCGGGCGCGACCGCCCGCACCAGCGGCAGAGAAGGGTTTTCCCGGAGAATCATGCAGCCTTTCACCCTCCCCGAATTCTACGTGCCCTATCCGGCGCGCCTGAGCCCCCATCTGGACGTCGCCCGGGAACACAGCCGGGCGTGGGCCCGGGCCATGGAGATGATCGACCCGCCCGAGGGCGGGACCGCGATCTGGACCGAGCGGGACCTCGACGCCCACGACTACGCCCTGCTGTGCGCCTACACCCATCCCGACGCCACCGCCGAGCGGCTGAACCTCGTCACCGACTGGTACGTGTGGGTCTTCTACTTCGACGACTACTTCCTGGAGCTCTACAAGCGGACGCACGACATGGCGGGCGCGCGGGCCCATCTCGACCGGCTGCCCGCCTTCATGCCGGTCGACGGCGAGATCACCGAGGAGCCGACGAACCCGGTCGAGCGCGGGCTCGCGGACCTGTGGGCGCGGACCGTGCCGGCCAGGTCCGCCGACTGGCGGGCACGGTTCGCGGTGAGCACCCGCAACCTGCTCGACGAGTCGCTCTGGGAACTCGCCAACATCAACGCCGGCCGGCTGGCCAACCCGATCGAGTACGTCGAGATGCGCCGCAAGGTCGGCGGTGCGCCCTGGTCGGCGAACCTCGTCGAGCACGCCGCGGACGCCGAGGTCCCGGCCGCCGTCGCCGCCACCCGCCCGCTGCGGGTGCTGCGCGACACCTTCGCCGACGCGGTCCACCTGCGCAATGACCTGTTCTCCTACGAGCGGGAGGTCACCGAGGAGGGCGAGCTCAGCAACGGGGTGCTGGTCGTCGAACGCTTCCTCGACATCGGCACGCAGCAGGCCGCCGACGCCGTCAACGACCTGCTCACCTCCCGACTGCACCAGTTCGAGCACACGGCGGTCGTGGAGCTGCCGGCCGTCCTGGACGAGTACGGCATCGACCCGGCGGGACGGCTCGCGACGTTGGCGTATGCCAAGGGCCTGCAGGACTGGCAGTCCGGCGGCCACGAGTGGCATCTGCGCTCCAGCCGGTACATGAACCGCGAGGTAGCCCTCGACGCGGTCCCGGCCGGTCCCGGGCTGCCCGTCGGGGTGGGCGGGCTGCCCGGCCTGCCCGGCACGCCGAGCCTCGGCACCTCGGCGGTGCGGGTCGTGCCGTCCCTGCTCGCCACCGCGCCGCGGCGGCTTCGGTCCCATGCCAACGTGCCGTTCCGGGTGGTCGGGCCGACTCGGCTGCCCGAGTTCTACCTGCCATACACCACCGGGCGCAGCCCGCACCTGGACGCCTCGCGACGCTCGATCGTCCGCTGGGCAGGTGCGATGGGCATGCTGGAGCCGGTCCCGGGCATCTGGGACGAGCACAAGCTGGTCGCGTTCGACTTCGCCCTGTGCTCGGCCGGCATCCACCCGGACGCCTCCGCGGCGGAACTCGACCTCACCACCAGCTGGCTGACCTGGGGCACCTATGGCGACGACTACTATCCGGTGGTCTTCGGCCGGAGCAGGAACCTGGCCGGGGCCCGGCTGAGCAACGAACGGCTGCGCGCCTTCATGCCCCTCGACGGCCCGGCCATCGAGGTACCGGCGAACGCCCTCGAGCGCGGCCTCGCCGACCTGTGGGAACGCACCGCCGGGCCGATGGAGCCCGCCGCGCGGGCCGTCTTCCGCCACGCCGTCGAAGTGATGATCGACAGTTGGCTGTGGGAGCTGGCGAACCAGGCGGTCAACCGCATCCCCGACCCCGTCGACTACCTGGAGATGCGCCGCGCGACGTTCGGCTCCGACCTGACGATGAGCCTGTGCCGGCTCGCCCGCGCACACACCGTGCCGGCCGAGATCTTCCGCACCCGGCCGATACGGTCGTTGGAGAACGCCGCGGCCGACTATGCCTGCCTGCTCAACGACGTCTTCTCCTACCAGAAGGAGATCCAGTTCGAGGGCGAGATCCACAACTGCGTGCTGGTGGTCGAGAACTTCCTCGGCTGCGGCCGCGACCGTGCGGTCGAGGTGGTGAACGATCTCATGACCGCCCGGATGCGCCAGTTCGAGCACATCGTGGCCGAGGAACTGCCGGTGCTGTTCGACCAGCTGGAGCTCGACGGCGACGTCCGCGGCGCGCTGCTCGGCTACGTGCGGGAACTGCAGAACTGGCTGGCCGGCATCCTGCGCTGGCACGAAGGAACCCACCGCTACGAGGAGACCGAGCTGCGCTACCACCCGGCCGTGGACCGGCGGCCCTTCGGTGCTCCGAGCGGGCTGGGTACGTCGGCAGCGGACGTCCGCCGGCTGGTCGCCCGATAGACCATCCCACCCCCCGGGCCGGCGGAGGCCCAGGTGAGAGCGGTGATCCGGGCACACCGCCCGCATGGCTGGAGGCGACCGGACGGGGCATCCGCGCCGTCCGGTCGGTTCCCCGAACCCCCGAAGATTTCGCCCGGGTTCGCCCACAGCCGGAACAAAACCACTGGATCAACGAATATTGCGTACGACCGGAGCGGACAGCGCGGGACTTCCTTCCGTTGTTTCCGGCCGAATCCTGCCCGCGGCGGCACCGACGGACAGCGGCGCCGGGCCAGCCGATCCCGGGGTGGTGCCTTCAGGAGCGCCCGTGGCGGGCGTCGGAGTCGGTCTCCCGGCGGTGAACCTGCCGGTGATCGGCGCCGTCGTCACCGGAGCGGGCGCGGACCCGGGTCCGCGGGGCGCCGTGTTCCTCCGCCGCAGCCGCTCTCCAGCGAGCAGCACGCCACCGTTGACGGTCAGGAACAACGTTGCCGACAACGGTTTGCCGAGCGTGGCGCGGAAAGTGTGCTCCAGCAGGAGACCGCTGACTCCTACCGGAACCGTCGCGATAACCAGTAGCCAGCCGAGTCGCTGGTCGGATGTCCGGACCTGGCGGTCCCGTGCCGATATCGCCAGACCCCTGGTGATCCGGACCCAGTCGCGCCAGTAGAACGTGATCAGAGCGATCGCGGTAGCGACGCGCACGGCGACGATGAAGGCCCGGTAGGGCGACTCCGGCGCGGGAGACGTCCAGGTCCCGCGCCCAGCTCCCACCGATTCACGCGGGGACGAGCACGCTGTGCCCGAGACCGGACACCGGAAACAGTTCCGTGATCCCTTGTAGGAGACCGATCGTGCCCGTCTCGACGAACCCGAAATGCCCCATCGGYGCTTTCCCTTCTTTCGGCGAGGCGTCAGGCCCGCCTGATTCCCGACGGGGCAGTCCGGCCGCGACTGTCTGCCCGCCGAGCGGCGGGTCGGTTCACGATTAGGATCATGTGAAAACGGTGTACGCCAAACGGGCGATCGGGGCCGGCCGCGCTCTGAGCGCTCCCCGGCGTTGAGGGGGCGTCCACGTGACTCCGGCAGATCTTGTTTCATGATCTGAGAGGTGGACGAGATCTGAGGGGCGGGGTGCGTGACGGCTGTTGCCGCCGACACCGGCGGTGTTGAGCCGGTGCGGCCAGCGGCGCACGGTATGCCGACGCCGGCGCGGAGACAGAACGCGGGCCACAGCAGGTCAAGAACGTCGTTGGTGGCGGTCAGGCGAAGCTGTCCGCGCGGCGCCGCCGCGTAGACGGGTGCTGGGGCGGGGCAGGTACCCGCGCCAGCGTGACCATACCCAGCGTGGCCATACAAGGAAGGCCTCGGCCTCGAGCATGGCCAGCGCGATCCGGGGCAGGTCCGCGGACGCGGGATAGCAGACGTACCGGGACAGCCAGGTCGGCTGGAACTTGGCGTTGAACCGGTACAGGCTGTCGATCTGGAACCAGCGGGACAGGAACATCAGCAGACCGCGCCACGAGCGCAGCACCGGCCCCGCRCCGAGCCGTTCGCCACGTTCGAGCGCGGACCGGAAGACCGCGAAGTTCAGCGACAGCCGCTTGACACCGAGATCCCGGGCCCGGCGGACAGCGCTGACGATCAGGAACTCGTTGAGTCCGTTGTCGGCCGCCCGGTCGCGCATCATCGCGTCCAGCGACAGGCCTGTGCGCCCCCAGGGCACGAAGTGCAGCACGGCGCGCAGCCGGGGCTCCGCGCCGTGCGGTTCCGCGGAGAAGGCCATCACCACGACGCAGTCGCCGTCTGCCGCATCGCCGATCCGGCCGAGAGCCATCGAGAACCCCCGCTCGGTCTCGGTACCTCGCCAGACCGCGACCTGGGCCCTGAGCCGCGCGACGTCCCGCGGCTCAAGATCGCCGATCCGCTGGACGATCGCTGTGTAGCCGGCGCGCTCCACCCGGGCGACAGCCTGGCGGACGTTGCGCATGGTCCGGCCTTCCAGCGTAAAGCCGGTCGTCTCCAGCACGGCTTCGTCCCCGAACTCCAGCACCGACAGGCCCGCGCGGGTCCAGGCGATGCCCCCTGCCTCTGAGCAGCCGATGACTGCCGGCGTCCAGGCGTGGTCGGCCGCCTCGCGGAGGAACTCCCTGATGGCGCCGGGCCACGCTTCCCGGTCACCGAGCGGATCGCCGCTGGCAAGCATCACACCGGAGACGACACGGTAGGCCACACAGGCCTTCCCTGTCGGTGACCAGACAACCGACTTGTCCGATCGCAACACGAAGTACCCCAGTGAGTCGGCATCACCGTGTCGGGCCAGCAGGGCACGCACCCGGGCCTCGTCCTCGTCGGTCAGCCTCGGCCGCGGCTCGGGGGGGCGCAGCGCGAGATAGGCGGTGGTCCCAATGGTCAGCACACCCATCGTCAGCAGCGTCMGAAAGGCCAGGTCGGCGAAACGGTGGGAGGTGAACTCCAGCGGCCCGGGGATACCGGCCAGCCCCAGGACGACCTGTTCCAGCTGGGCGGACAGCGGTTGCGGGCCGGCAATCCGATTCTCGCGCAGGTGCAGCAGCAGAAAGCCGACCCCAATCGACACCACCGTGAGCAACAGACCGATCCCGAGTGCCCGCCAGCGTGTCGTCGGGTCGCCCTTTGCTCGGAACTCCTGGTGAGCCAGGAGCAGGGCGACGAACAGCGCGGCCGACCCGGCTGCCTCCTCATAGTCCAGTCCTTTGACTATGTGCAGGACCACGCTTGTCCCAAGGAGAACCACCGTGGCCCGCCACGCCCGCCTCTTGCGTCGCCGCAGTCCGGCCGCGAGCAGCACCAGCAGCATCCCCACCACGACGGTGAACGCGGAGGCCTGCCGGGAGACCGCCATGGGCAGCAGCGCCTGTAGGTCCTCCAGCCGCGAATGCCACTCCGGAGTCAGCGAGGACCCGATGTCCATCAGGCCGATGGCGAGCGTCAACAGCGCGGCGATCCGCGGCACCCACGGCCGCCTCCAGGCCCACAGCCCGAACCGACGCGGCCCGGAGCCGGATGCGGCGCGTCGCGGGGCGTTCGAGGGACCCGTCCTCGTATTCGCGTTCGCTGTCTTCAGAGGCGCTGCCGGGTCTCTCGATCGCGGCGGGTTGCCTGGCTTCTGCCGCGCCGGGCGGCTTGGACGTGGGCGGATCCGTAACGGCTTACCAGTAAGGTCGGAGCGCGACCGCGGACGTGGCCATCCGCGGCGATTGCCGGAGATCCGATCAGCTGTCTCGGCAGGAGACTCCCGCCGCTTCGGCGGGTCTGGCGAAGTGTTGGTGCCGCTGAAGATGCTCACGATCCTTGTTACCCCYTTTCGGGTGAGCCCCGGGATCCGTCAACACTGTCGTATCGGGACAGCGAATTCGCACAGGCCGGCCTGCCCTGCCGACAAAATGGACGGGATGTGCCTTCTCCCTGTACAACGCAACAGCCCTCTGCCTCTCCACCTTCCGCCCCGCTGCCCCTCAGGCGGCCGCCACCCTGGCGTGAAGGTGCTGGAGCACACGTGTATGACGGTCAGTCGATGCCGGGGAGGCGGTCGGCACCGCCCACTGAAGGCCGTCGCGGAGCGCCGGTCGCCACACGTTGAAGTCGTGGCCGCCGGGCCTGAGCCTCAGAACGGTGGTGAATCCGGGGCGCCGCGACAGGGTGAGTGCCATGTTTCTGGTGTCGTCCAGGGACTCGCGGTCGCCGCGCCCACAGTCCAGCCACACCCGCATCGGCGGGTCCGGCAGGAGCGCGAGTGCGTAGAGCGCCGGTGTGTTGGCCGCGGCGACGAAGGCGAGATCCGGCCGGTTTCCGAACAGCCCGGCCATTCCTCCGTCATGGGTCGGTCTGGTCATCCCGGACATGTCGACGATCGTCGCGATGAGGTCGCGATGCCGCAGGCCGAGGTTCAGCGCGCAGTACCCGCCCGCGGACATCCCGGCCAGGATCCGGTCGGCCCGATCCGGGATGGTCCGCAGCCGCGCGTCGACCGTCGGAATCACGTCGTCGACCAGGTAGGTTTCGACGTGTTCCCCAGGGCGGTCGACGCATTCGCTGTCGTCGAGCCAGCCGTGGCTCAACCGCGGGGCGACGAGGATCGCGGGCTGGCCGTCGTGCGCGAGCATCGCACCAACCTGCGCGGCCTGGCCTCCCCGGTACCAGTCGACCGGAACGCCTGGCGACCCGTGTAACAGATAGACGACCGGGAACCGGGTATGCGACTCGGTGAAGTACTGCGGCGGAAAATACACCAGGGCCTCCTGAGTTCCGAACCCACTGTGGACCCCGGTGACCGGCAGGCCGACGACCGAGCCGTCGGGATGCGGCCGCGGCGCCTGGCCGACTATTTCGTGTGCCGACGCTGTCGGCCAGGATTGCACCCCGATRACGTCGTCGAACCGCGGCAGGTAGCCGTAGTGGGCGTTGACCAGGTCCGCCACCGTCGCCAGCGTGAGTAGCAACGCCAGACTTCCCAGGCCGACCGACACGGCCCGTTCTCGACGCGCGAGCAGCGCGCAGCCGGCCCCGCAGATCGCCGTCAGTCCTGCCAGGGACAGCAGGAACCATTTCCCGATGATGGCCAGGGATCCCAATCCCGCCCCCGTCACACGATCGTCACGAACGCGAGGGCCTCCGGCCGTATCCTCCGTGGCCTTCCCTCGCCCGCGCGGGTGTCCCACCCGCGGGTGCTTGTTGTCATCGGCGCCGCCTGAAACTCCCTTCGGCGGGATGAAATGCTCCTCAACTGTCTGAAGCGCTCGCTAATTGGCGTCGTGTTCGTCCGCGCCCGGTTCGGGAGGCGGGCGCGCGCTGCCCGGGGGAGTGTCTCGTGATCAGTGTTTCCGGCGGATTTGATCAGTAGGTCTCAGCGGACGGCCAGCGGTCACTAAACGTGATTGCCATCGCGTCGATCACGGGTTTCCACCGGACAGCCCACCGGGCGCGGCCGGTCCCGGTCGGATCCAGGCTGCGGGTCACAAGATACAGGCATTTCAACGC
>NZ_MOME01000054.1:0-5424 GCF_001983005.1 Protofrankia sp. BMG5.30
GCACCGCCCGAGTGCATACGCCAAAAACCGCACTGAAACGATCAAGCAGATATTGATCTTGTCGGCGCCCGTTCTTATCTTAGCGGCATTGGTCCGGGAACAGGAAAAGGGAATGCGGATCTCCGCATTCTCCGTGGCGTAGAAGAGAGTTCCCGTGACCGCCGACACGTTCGCCGTCGACCAGGCCGACCGGATCACCGACGGCACCCTGTCCGCCCTGTGGGACCAGATCACCCGCATCAGCGGCTGCGCCCATCCGATCCGTCTTGCCGGCGGCATCGACCAGGCCGATAAAACCACCGGGGAAATCCGCCGGGTGATGGACTCCGCCGCGATGCCGGACGGCACCATTCTCGTGCCGTGCGGGAACCGGCGGGCCACCGTCTGCCCGTCCTGCTCCTACCTGTACGCCGGGGACGCCTGGCAGATCGTCCACGCCGGCCTCGCCGGTGGCCTGACCATTCCCGACACGGTCGCCGACCATCCCGGGCTGTTCGTCACCGTCACCGCCCCCTCGTTCGGCCCGGTGCACTCCCGGCGGGCCAACCACGGCCCCGCCCAGATCTGCAACGACCGGCACGGCCGCTGCCCCCACGGCCGGGCCCGCGGCTGCCGGCTCGTCCACCCCGACGACGACCCCCGGTTGGGCGCGCCGACCTGCCCGGACTGCCACGACACCCCCGCCCTGGTCGTGTGGAACCGGTTCGCTCCCCGGCTGTGGAAACGCACCATCGACCTGACCTACCGGCGCCTCGCCCGGCTGACCGGCGTCAGCGAACACCACCTACGAGAACAGATCCGGATCAGCTACATCAAAGTGGCCGAGGCGCAGGCCCGCGGCGCGATCCACTTCCACGCCGTGCTCCGCCTCGACGCCGCCGGCACCGACCCCGGCATCTGGGCACCCCCGCCCGACTGGGCCACCGCCGACCTGCTCGCGGCCTGCTGGCGCTGGGCGGTCCGCCGCGCCGTCCAACCCTGCCCGAACCCCCACCGCCACACCCCCGACCGAGGCACCCCCGGACCGACAGCGGTGGTCCGCTGGGGCGAGCAGGCCGACACCAAACCGTTGACCGTCACCGGCGGGGAACTCACCCCCGCCACCGTCGGGAACTACCTGGCCAAATACGTCACGAAGTCCGTCACCGCGTCCGGGGCGCTGGACTCCCGGATCCGCAACGCCGACGACCTGCACACCCGCCGGCTCCTGCTACCGGCGCATCAGGCCGCCATCGTCACCACCGCCTGGCGGCTCGCGGCCTGGCCGGTCTTCCACGCACTCGGCCTGCACCGGTGGGCCCACCAGTTCGGCTTCAACGGCCACTGGATCACCAAGTCGCGGACGTATTCCACGACGTTCGCCGCCTGCCGGGAACGCCGCCGCACCTGGGCCCGCACCCACACCCGCACCGGCGAGGAACGCACCCCGCTGGACGCCTGGGGCCGGCCCGAAGACGACGACCAGGTCATCACCCTTGCGTCCTGGCGGTATCAGGCGTCCGGCTACGCCCGCACCGGCGACCGGATGCTCGCCGAGATGGCCGCCGACCAAGCACGGTCGCACCGTGAATCCTCCCGGTCACGCCGTGAAGCCGCCCGGACGGACCGGCAGGCAGCATGATCTACCGCCTACCGGCCGRCCCGACGACATCTCCGCCGTCGCGCCCCGACGCACCCGCCAACCAAGCAACCGCGCCGGGAGCGCGCTCCCCGACAAGGAGCACACCCAGAATGCCTTTCCGCATCCCGCTCCGGGAGTCCGCCACCGGTGAGGCCACACCGGACCACATCGCCACGTTGCCCGCGGAGCTTCGGGCACTCGCCGACCGGCTGGACGCCTACCTGACGGAACAGGCCCGGCCACGCCTGGCCGCCGTCCCAGCCACCACGGCACCGGCGGGCCCCGACCCGCTCGACGGCCTGCCCGCGCTGATCTCGGTGGAGCGGGCGGCCGGACTCCTGGGCCTCTCTCGGGCCGGCGCCTACCGGCTGGCCTCGTCCGGGGAACTGCCCTCCCGCCGGCTCGGGGGCCGGGTCTTCATCGTCACCGCCGGTCTGCGCGCGATCCTGACCCCGGACGGAGCGGCCGCATGAAGGGCAGCGCCTACCGCAAGGGCGACGGCTGGGCGTACCGGTTCGACCTGGGACCGGACCCGCTGACCGGCAAGCGACGCCAGGCGAGCAAGAGCGGGTTCGCCACCCGCAAGGAAGCGGAAAAGGCGCTCCGGGCCGCGATCGCGGCAGCGGAGAAGGGCCGACACGTGACCCGGTCGCGGCGCACGGTCGCGGACTTCCTCAACGAGTGGTGCGACGCGGTCACGGCGTCGGTACGCCCGAAGACGCTGGAAAAGTACCGACTGTGCAAGGACGCCTACGTGATCCCGGTGATCGGGGCGACGCTGTTGCAGGAACTGACCCCGGTGCGGCTGAACCTGTTGTACGGGCACCTACTCACGCAGGGGCGGGTACACCGGCGAGGCACGCAGAGCGCGGGACTGTCCCGGGCGACGGTCGCCACGGTGCACCGGGTGATGCGCCGGGCGTTGGCGGACGCGGTGCGCTGGGGGTACGTGGCGCGCAACGTGGCGGAGGATGCCCGGCCGCCGTCGGTGGGACGCCGGCCGCCGACGGTGTGGACACCGGAACAGCTCCGGGCGTTCGTCGAGCACACCCGCGGGGATCGGTTGTTCGCGCTGTACCTGCTGCTGGTGACGACCGGGATGCGTCGCGGTGAGGCGGTCGGGCTGCGTCGGCAGGACGTCGACGTGGCGGCCGGCACGGTGGTCCCGGCCATCCCGCGCGTTGTCGTCGACGGCCTGGCCGCGGAGTCGGAGACGAAGACCGAGTCGGGGCAGCGTCCACGAACGCTGGACCGGACGACCCTCGCCGCGCTGCGTGTCCACATCCGCCGGTGGGAGCAGGAACGCGAGCTCACCGGGCACACCAACGACCTGCTGTTCTGCTGGCCGGACGGGGCGCACATCCACCCGGACTCGGTGACCGACTGGTTCCAAGGCCATGCCCGCGCGGCCGGTCTGCCGGTGATCCGCCTGCACGACGTCCGACACAGCTACGCCACGGCCGCGCTGAAGTCCGGCGTCCATCCGAAGATCGTGTCGGAGCGGCTCGGGCATGCCGACGTGGCGTTCAYGCTGCGGGCATACAGCCACGTGATCCCCGGGATGGACGCGGCGGCGGCCGGCGCCGTGGCCGGGCTCATCCTCGGCACGACCGACGTGGAGCAGGACGAAGACACGACAGAAAGCCATGATCAGGAAGGCGATGTGCACCCGGATGTGCACCCGGAGGGCCCATCGCCCCTGACCGACGACTAACACCGGAGCAAAAAGCCCTGGTGGGACGGGGTGGAGGTGAGGGGACTCGAACCCCTGGCCTCCTCCGTGCGAGGGAGGCGCTCTACCAGGCTGAGCTACACCCCCTGGAGTTCTTGCAGCTTACAGCAGACCGGACGGATGTGGTGGACGGCCCCCGCTGAGCAGTTCCTGCCCCGCCGCGGCCGGTGTCGGGGATGCCTCACCCTTCCGCGCCCTGGGTACCAGCGGGGCCAGGGTAGGGCCGGCGRCCGGGTCCGCCTCGCACATCAGCCGGGCGAAGAACGTTGCCGCGGCAGCGGGCCGCAGGAGTCCTGCCTCGTGGMCGCGCCAGCCGTATTCTCGGTCGCCGTCGAGGACAACCCGGAAATCCGGTGCGTCCTCGCGGTCGAACACCATGCGGACGCTGTCGGGAATATGACTGTTGCCCGCCGGACCACCGGTATGTGTACCATTATCCGTGTTCGGAAGAGGGGGAGCCGAATGTCCGAAGGGCCAGCGCCCGGATGAGGGGCCGTCCAGCGGGTAGTTTACCCAGAGCGACAAGCCTTCTTCTGGGACCCACCGTGGATCCCAGAACGGCAGTTGCCACATCGCGCGGCCGGGGCGGAACAACAACAGTTCCACCCGCACTCCAYGGCACCGTAGATGGAACCCGACCCCGTCCGGACGCAGTCCGCGTAGTTCCACCGGTACGGCGCAGCTACGAGGGCACAGCCGGAACCCGGCGGCCCGCAGGCTCGAGGTCCACTCCTCGAACGTCGGCTCCCGGGGGCCGGGGTCGCCCGGCGTCGTCCTGTACCGCTGACCGCGGTGGCCATTACTCACTGTGACGCCCCTTTGCGCTCACGTTGGTGATGACAGGCGGCGGAACAAGTAACGGAGAGACGTCCGTACTGCCGACAGGCCCGGCTTTCAGCAACCGCGTCGTATGCTGAAGCACATTGGGCAAGGACAGCCACAGCAATCGGATCGGGCAATTGCGACCGGCACGAACAGGATTTCCCGAAACGAACTGGACTTCTCCGACTAATGGACCCTCGCGTGCATGACCGGYGACGCAAAGGCGGTCATGGACGTCAGGAGAAGAAAGCGGACGTCAGCGCACGCGAGGGCGCGGACAACAGCATCCCGCGTTCGTGCACGTGGCAGCCCCGGCAGGCAGCTCGGGAAGCTGTGGCGCGCACATGGTCACGGAGCCATTATGCACAGCGCACCCCGACACGAGTCCATATGATCTAGGTCAGTTCGATCGCGGTTGACAACGCTCCATCGACCTACCGGGCCGCCGGCCGCGTGGCCGCCGGGGCCCGCGGCCTGCGGGTACGAGCCCGGCCGCGGGCGGCCTTACCCCCGGACGCAGGCCGGCCCGCCGCACAGGTCGTGGCACAGACCCCGGTAGGGGGCCTTCAGCCAAGGGTCGGCACCTCTACGACCCGCAGACCCGCGTGCCTGGCCTTGTCGACGAGGTCGTCGGTCACCGACGCCCGATGTGAGACGACCGGGCGCAGCACCAGTGCGACGATCTCCTCGTCAGCGGTCTGCCGCAACCGCGCCGCGCGCTCAAGCAGGCGTGTGTTCGTCCGGTGGTAGACGCCGGCGTCCCTGATCTCGTCGAGAATCTCCAGCTCGTCCGGTTTCAGCGAGCTGATCAGCTGGTCGTATCGGAGACACCACTGCGGTCCCCTGTCCTCGACCGACGTCTGCTTGAACGTGGGCACGTCGAAGGGCAGCACCACGCGTACGGGGAGCCCTTTCGAGCGCGCGGCCGCCAGCACCACCAGGTCGGCTCCGGACGCCGCCGCGCCGACCAGCAGCCGTGGACGCAGTGCGCCAAGCGCGTCAGCGGTCCGACGTTCGACGTCGGGAACGTCAYGCTCACGAAACCGCGGCGGGTTGGTGGCACGGCTGTCGATCTGCACACCGCCGAAGACAACGATCATCGACGACCTGCCACGGTCCCGATCGGTCATGASTCTTCCATCTGCTCACCGGCTGCCCACTGCTCACCGGATACCCGCTGCTCACCGGATACCCGCTGCTCACCGGATACCCGCTGCTCACCGGATACCCGCTGCTCACCGGATACCCG
>NZ_MOME01000055.1:0-26128 GCF_001983005.1 Protofrankia sp. BMG5.30
CTGCTCACCGGATACCCGCTGCTCACCGGATACCCGCTGCTCACCGGATACCCGCTGCTCACCGGATACCCGCTGCTCACCGGATACCCGGCACGAGGGTGTCCGGTGCTTGAGGGTATCCGCCGATCGCGCAACCATCAGTGGCCGCACCCTCACGGCCGTCTCAACGGCTACCCGGACAGCGGGGCCGCAGCGTTCGTGGGGATGCCGCGGTAGCCAGCCGGTCAGCTTCCGACCGCGTGCCTGCGCAACAGTTCGTCGGCCTCGCCCGGATCGTCGCTGCCCGACGCGGGCTGCTGCGAGCCGGGTACCGATGTCGCTGTCGGGCCAGCGGTCAGCCCGCCATGTGTCCCCGGTGGGTTGACCTGCACCCGGCCCGGCCTGGAGGTGTTCGGACGGCCAGCTGTCCGGGCAGCCGGCCGGGCAGCGCCCGCCGACCCGGGCGTCTGCCCGGGGTCCTGGGCGCCATCCGCCTCAGCGGCATCCGCGGAGCCGTCGGCATCGGCGTTCCCGGCGGCCTCCGCGGCGAACTCGACGTCGTCGGGGCCGGCGTGTGCGTACTCCGGATCGCTGGCGGCGTCAGCTGCGGCGACTTGCGCGGTGGCCGTCCGGCGCCGGGCGGGATCGTCCGCAGCCTGGCCGTGGGCCGTGCCACCAGCGGCCGGACCGTCGATCACGGACCTGTCGACAGTGAACCTGTCAACAGCCGTGCCGTCGATGACGGTGCCCTCAAGGACCTGTCCTCGTGGGAAGCCACCGGCCGCCATGGTCCGGGCGGCGGCAGCGGCGACCCGCGAAAGATCCACCGTCTGTGCGTTCGCCACCGCAAGATCGTCTTCGGAGACGCCGCGGCCGGCGGGCGCGCCATGGGGACCCGCGGCCGGGTCGGACAGCCGGAACGGTTCGCTATCAGACGCCCAGGGCCCGGCTGCGCTACCGCCCGCGTCACCACCAAGGCCGGTGCCAGCGGCACCCGGGCCGGGCATCCGGTAGCCGTACCGGACGGCGCGCTCGGCGGCGATCCGCCGGTCCAGCGCGAAGCGGGAGGCGCGCAGCCGCCGCTCGGCCTGGGCCGTCCTGCGCAGGTGCGCGACATAGCCGACAACAGCCGCGTCCGCCAGGATCTGGATGGCGATCCACACGCCGCCCAGCAGCCCGGCGAGCAACGCGGTCACCGGAATCACGGCCAGCAGGACGAACAGCCGCCGCCTGCGCAGCCGAATCAGAGCCCGCCGGTCGGTGTTCGTGCCAGCGGCGGCATGCGGACGGGTCGGGGAAGCGGGCGGACGTGCCACGGGAACACCACGCCACTGCCCGCCGGGGCTCCCACCAGGCCCGTGCGTGACCCGCACCGATGTGGGGGGCCGCGCCGACGTGAGGGGTCGAGCCGACGTGGGGGGCCGAGCCGACGTGGGGGGCCGAGCCTGCTCGGCCATCCGAATCGGCTCACCGTCGTCCGGATCATCGTCACCCGGACCAGAAGAAGCAGCCGGCCGCATCGCGAACTCCCTGTCCAGCCGCGACGCCCCTCGGCGTGACAGGACGCGCATCGCCGTAGTGAAACGTTCCGCCGATCGCTGTTCCAGCGTGCTGTCATGATGCCTCACCCACATCGGGATAAGCACGAAACCCCAGACCGCGACGATCGCGAGCCAGATCAGCGCGCTCATGACCGCGTGTCCGGAAGACGGCATCGGACCGCGAACCACGAAGCGTCCGTACGAGCCTCAGGCGGCGCGGACTGCCGTACAGGCGAGTTGACCATGGACGGTGGCCTTCCTGCCGACTCGGATATCGAAGATGACGTTGGCGGACCCGGACCCCGCATGTCGACCGCGCCGAAAACGAGGGGCTCCGGCGGCCCGATCATGGGCGTTCGCGCCGGGGAGGATAGGGACGCCCGGCGGCGCGACGCCTCTATCCTCAGGCGCTTCGAGGAACGCTAGTGAGCGAATACCGTCCGGTCACCGACCCGAAGAGCGCGTGTCGCGGCATCGCAGCCCACATCACGTTCACGCTTAGTAACTGAATTGAGGTCGAGAAAAGCCAACCGGGCCGACCAACATCACGAAACGGCGACTCACGCAGCACAAAAGGATCTTAACGGACAGACAAACCACGACAACCATCCCTACGTGTGGCCGACGTCACATCTGAAAGTAGATGTTTGACTACTCTCAGTTAATGTCGGGTAGGCGCTGTTGATCTCAGCTATCTGGCGTGCGGACGCTGTGCCAGCGGTTCAGCAGCCCTTCCGGAGCGTCCTCCATGGTGATGGCGTAGCTGATGTGGTCCCGGTAAGCCCCGCCGATCGCCAGATAGCGCCGGTGGAACCCCTCCTCGCGGAAMCCGAGCTTTTCCACCACCCGCCGGCTCGCGGTGTTCTCCGGCCGGACGTGCGCCTCCACCCGGTGCAGCGCCACCGCGGTGAAAGAGTGATCCACCACCAGCGCCAATGCGGTCGGGGTTATCCCAYGGCCGGCATACATACGGTCAACCCAGTAACCGACATGGCCGCTGTTCAACGCGCCACGAACGATCGTGGAAACGGTGATCTGCCCTACCAGCCGGCCCTCGAACGTCACGGCGAACGGCAGGGCCTGACCAAGACGTGCCTGCCGCCGCAACCGCCGCACCATCTGGAGGTAAACCCCGACGGTCTGGCGCTGCGCCCACGCGTCATCGGTGGCGGGCAGAGCCTTCGGTGTCGCCTCCCACGGCGCGAGCCAGTCGCCGTTCCGCARCCGGATGTCGACCCAGGTCGCGGCCTCGCGCAGCCGCAGGGGACGCACACCCACCGGCCCGTCCGTGAGACTCACCGGCCACCCGGGCGCCCTCATCCCGTCTTCTTCCGCGGGCTCCGGCCGGCGTCCGCCGCGTCATCGGCGTAATCGTGACGGCCGTCRCGGGAGCCGGCGTGATGATGCTCCCCGCCGCCCCTGATCTGCGCAACGGCATGCCCGACCACGCCGGCGAGCACGGCCATCCCGTCGGCGACGCCACCGGTGGAGCCCGGCAGGTTCACCACCAGCGTTCCGTCCCGCACACCGGCGATCCCGCGGGAGAGGACCGCCGTCGGGACCGTCGCCCGGCCGGCCGCGCGCAGCGCCTCGGCGAGCCCGGGAACCTCACGGTCGATCACCAGCCGGGTCGCCTCCGGTGTGACGTCCCTGGGTGCGAGCCCGGTGCCGCCGGTGGTGACGACCAGATGGGCCCCGGCGCGCACCGCCGCCGTCAGCGCGGCCACGATCGCGTCGGACTCGTCCGGGACGACGACCACGTCGTCGACGGCGAACCCGATCCGGCCGAGCGCCCCGGCCGCCAGCGGCCCGGAGCGGTCGGCGTACCCGCCGGTGTGCGCGCGGTCCGAAACGGTGATCACCCGGGCGCGGGCCCCGGCCGGCACCCCCGACGACCCGGCCGGCGTTCCCGGGGCTGTCTGCTCTCCTGGCGGCTCTCCGGGCGGCCCGGCCGGCGTCCCCGCCTGGCTCACCGTGGCGCTCCCGCRTCCGGCGCGGCGGTGGCCGGGTGGCGCCGCCAGTCACCCGACCGCCCACCGGTCTTCACCAGCAGTTGGACGTCGGTGAGCGTCGCGGCCGGATCGACCGCCTTGACCATGTCGTGCAGCGTGAGCCCGGCCACCGCGACCGCGGTCAACGCCTCCATCTCCACACCGGTGCGGTCCGTCGTCCGGACGGTCGCGGTGATCTCAACACCGTGGTCGTGGACGTCGACGTCGACCCGGACCCCCGACAGCGCGATCGGATGGCACAGCGGGATGAGCTCGGACGTGCGCTTGGCGCCCATGATGCCCGCCACCCTGGCCACCCCGAGCGCGTCCCCCTTGGGCACGCCGGCCCCGCGGAGCAGGTCGACGACGGCGGGGGCCACCCGCAGGCAGCCGCGGGCCGTCGCCGTCCGCGCGGTCACCTCCTTGGCGGAGACGTCGACCATCCGGGCGGCACCGGTGGCGTCCACGTGGGTCAGCTTCGGCCCGTCCGGCTCGGTCACCCGCCCACCTCCACGCGCCGCCGGTCGGCCGGCAGCGCCCCGCCGAGGCGGCCGGCAGCCGTCACCTCGTCGTCAAGCAGCAGCGCGGTCAGCTCCCGCCCGGCCGGCACCTCACCGCCGTCCGCCGGAACGATCAACAGCGCGTCCGCGGCCGCCAGCGCCGACATCTGGTGGGCGCCCTGGCCACCGGTGAGATGCGCCACGGGCGGTCGGCCCTCGCCGCCATCGGCCAGCCGGACCCGCAGGTACGAGCGCCGGCCCGCGGCGGCCCGCACCGGCTGGGCCGTCGTGACCACCAGCGTCGGACGGTGCACGAACGCGAGCCCGCGCATCCGCCGCAACGCGGGCCTGACGAACAGCTCGAACGACACCAGCGCGCTGACCGGATTACCAGGCAGGGTGAACACGGGCACACCGTCGAGCACCCCGAATCCCTGCGGCATCCCGGGCCGCATGGCGAGCCGCTCGAAACGGACCGTCCCCGCGGCGGCGAGGACCTGTTTGACCACGTCGAAGGCGCCCACACTCACCCCGCCGGTAGTGATCACAGCGTCGGTGTCGGTGCGGACGTCGCCGAGCAGCGCGGCGAACGCGTCCGGGGAGTCGGGCACGCCGGCAAGCCGCCGGACCCGCGCGCCCGCCTCCCGCGCCGCCGCCGCCACCGCGTGGCTGTTGGAGTCGACGATCTGCCCGGGTCCGAGCGTCCCACCGACCTCGACCAGCTCGCTGCCGGTCGACAGGACCGCCACCCGGGGACGCGGGTGGACGGTGGGCGCCGCCACGTTCAGGGCCGCGAGCAGGCCGATCTGGGCCGCGCCGAGCAGCCGCCCGGCGGGCAGGACCAGGTCGCCGACGGCCACGTCCTCCCCGGCCCGCCGGATGTTCTGTCCGGGCACGGGCGCGCGCGCCACGGTGACCTGGTCCATCCTGCCGTCGGTCCACTCGATCTGGACGACGGTGTCGGCGCCGGGCGGCAACGGCGCCCCCGTCATGATCCGAACGGCGGTGCCGGGCGCCACCGGCGCCGGGGTGCCCGGCGCGGCCGGGATGTCCCCGGTGACCGGCAGGGTCACCGGGTGGTCGGGGCCGGCGCCGGCGACGTCCGCGGCGTGCAGGGCATAGCCGTCCATGGCCGAGTTGTCGAACCCGGGCAGGGCGGTGGCCGCGTGCAGGTCGGCGGCGAGCACGCAGCCGTGGGCGGAGCCCAGCGGTAACGGCCGTGGGGGTAACGGGCCGACCGCGGCGAGGATGTCGGCGAGGTGTGCGTCCACCGACTTCACGTCGATCGCCTCACGCCCATCGCCTCCACGCCGCCAGGCCCGCCGGCCACCACACCTGTCACCGGACCTGTCACCGGCCGGGCTCTCACGGACCGGGGTCCGCCTTGGGGCCGCCGGCGGAGACATACTCCTCCAGCCACGGGTAGAGCTCCCCGCCGATGTCCGGCCGCTCACAGGCGAGCCGGATCACGGCCTTGAGATAGTCCACCCGGTCACCGGTGTCGTACCGGCGCCCGGTGAAGACCACCCCGTGGACGGGCTCGCCCGCATCGTCGCCGAGGTGGGCCAGCGTCCGCAAGGCGTCGGTGAGCTGGATCTCGTTCCCACGGCCGGGCGGCGTCCGCCGCAACACGTCGAAGACCGCTGGTGACAGGACGTACCGGCCAATGATCGCGAGGTTGCTGGGCGCCTCGTCGACCGGGGGCTTCTCCACCAGGTCCCGGATGCGGACGGTCTGGTAGCGCTCCCCCGCCGGCCCGACGGCCGTCGGGTCGACCGTCGCCACCCCGTACAACGAGACAAGATCTTCTGGAACCTCCATGAGGCCGACGACGCTGCCGCCGAAACGCTCCCGCACCGCGAGCATCTCCACCAACAGCGGATCACGCTCGTCGATCAGGTCGTCGCCGAGCAGGACCGCGAAGGGCTCGTCGCCGACGTGCCCGGCCGCGCACAGCACGGCGTGGCCGAGCCCCCGCGGGGCCTGCTGGCGGACCGAGTGCACCTCGGCGAGCTCGGCCGACGCGCGGATGCGTCCCAGCCGGGTCGTGTCACCCTTGCGTTCCAGGGCCGCCTCGAGTTCGGCCTCCCGGTCGAAATGGTCCTCCACCGCCTTCTTGGTGCGGCTCGTGACAAGAAGCACATCCCGCAGACCGGCGCGGGAAGCCTCCTCCACCACATACTCGATGGCCGGCCGGTCGACGACCGGGAGCATCTCCTTGGGCAGGGACTTGGTCGCCGGCAGGAACCTGGTGCCGAGGCCCGCAGCCGGAATCACCGCCTTCTTTACTGACATGGGCGAAACCATAGCCGCTCGACGGAGGGGTCGGTGGTTTCCATCGCGGCCACAGTGGTTTCACCTACAGCTTCCCTACAGCTTCCGTAGCCGTAGGCGGAAACGGTCGCTGTCGTGACGGTTTCCGCCTACAGGACCACTGTCACCGCTGTCACCGCTGTCGTGCGTGTTCAGGGCAGGCTGGCCAGCTCGCGGCGCAGGCCGGCGAGTTCCCGGCGCAGGTTGGCCCGGGCCATCGGTTCCCAGTGCCGGGACGCCCAGGGCGTGGTGTAGACGCGCTGATCGAGCAGCGTGCGCAGCACGGCGGCCCGGCCGGAGACCCAGCGCTCCTGCGAGACCCAGGCATACTCCCGCCGCACCCTGCGGGCGTAGACGTCGTACGCGGGCGCCGGCCGGGCCAGCACCCGCAGATCCGCGTCGTTGACCACGGCTTCGTCCGGGCCCGTGGACAGGTGGGTCGCGGTCGCCCGCACCAGCCGGTCGACGTCGACGGCCACCGACCGTGGACAGCCCAGAGCGGTCAATGTGGCGGCCGCGAGTTCGCCCGATCGGGCCTCGTTGTCACTCGTCCGCGTGTCGTAGACCGCGTCGTGGAAGAAGACCGCGAGTCTGCAGGCGGGCAGCGCGGACGTCGGGTTGTCCGCTCCGCCCGGCCGAGCCCACCCGCCGTCCCGTTCTCGGCCGCCTGCCCAGTCCCGGTCCTGCTCCCGGCCGCGGTCCCGATCGGCCGTGACGAGCAGCCGCAGCGCGGCCAACGTCTCACTCACGTGACGCAGCGTGTGGTAAAAGCGGCCGGGCTCGCAGTAGCGGAGAGCGAGATTCTCGAATGCGGACGCCCGTTCGGCGGCATCCGCCCGCGCACCCGCCGACAGCAGGGCGGCGTCGAACGACCGCGCCAGCGACGACAGCACCACCGTGTCCACCGGACCTCCCCCGTGGCCACGGGCGCAGCCCCGTGGCCTCACAACCGTGACCCACCAACCGTGACTCACCGTGCCCATGAACGGACTTCGGTTCGACCATGAGTACGTTCCGTGCAGCTACACCCCAGAAATAACCAAGTCAACCAACAAAAGATTATAAAAATAACATTGTAACAACATCGTCACAGCATCGAACCAAAAACGGATCATAACGATGCCGCGTACGCGGCATCACCCCGACCAAAGATCGATATCGATTTGACCGGATATGCGGCCCAGATCCATATGTCGATCCGTACGTCCCCGGCAGCCGCCGTGGCCCTGGCGGGAGCCCTCAGCTCTCAGCCGTCGGACGGGCCCCAGCCGCCGCCGCCGGGAGTACGGATCGTGACGACCGACCCGGCCGCCAGTTCCAGACCTGCCTTGGGAGGCAGCCGCACACCGTCCACCTCGTTGYGCCCCACCGCGCCCGGCCCGCCGCCGGCAGCGCCCCGCGGGGCGTGCCGGCGGCGGTCGGTGAGCAACGACAGGGTGGCCTCCTGAAGCACCCGGATCGAGCGCACCAGCCCCGCGCCACCGGGATGCCGACCAGCCCCGGAGGTGGCCATGTCGAGCTCGTAGCGTTCGACCCGCATCGGGTACTCCAGCTCCAGGGCCTCGATCGGGGTGTTCAGGGTGTTGGTCATGCCCACGTGCACACCGGACGGCCCCGGCCCGCGCGCGGACGCGCCCTGGCCACCGGCGAGCGTCTCGTAGTACGTCCACCCCCGCCCGCCGATGATCAGATTGTTCATCGTGCCCTGTCCCTGCGCGGGCAGGACCGGGCCGTCGCCGGGCCCGCGCCGCCCGGCCCCGTCGCCCGCCGTGGGCCCACCAGCCCCGCGGGCCGTGCGGGCCGCGACGGCCTGGGACAGGGCCGCCAGCACCGTGTCGGCGATCCGCTGGGACGTCTCGACGTTGCCGGCGACCACGGCGGACGGCCGGCGCGCGTCCACCAGGGATCCGGGCTGCGTCAGTACCTCCAGTGGGGCGTAGGTGCCGTCGTTCGCCGGAACGTCCTCGGGCAGCAGCACCCGCAGCGCGAAACAGCAGGCCGACCGGGTGACCGCCCGCGGGCAGTTCACGTTGCCGGGCACCGCCGGCGAGGTGCCCGCGAAGTCGACCGTCAGCGCGTCGCCGTCGATCGTCACCGCCACCCGGATCGGGATGTCGTCGTCGGTCACGCCGTCGCCCTCGACCTCGCCGGCGGCAGTGTACCGGCCGTCTGGCAGCCCCGCGATCATCGCCCGGGACCGTCGCTCGCCGTAGGCCAGCACTTCGGTGAACGCCGTCAGCACGACGTCCAGGCCACGGCGTTCGATCAGTTCGGCCAGCCTGGTGCCGGCCAGCTGGTTCGCCGCGGCCTGGGCCCGCAGGTCGCCGCGGCGCAGCTGCGGGGTGCGCGAGTTCGCGCAGATCAGCTCGAGGATGTCGGTGCGCCACTCACCGTCCGCGATCAGCCGCACCGGCGGGATGATGAGCCCCTCCGCGTAGATCTCCCGCGAGTCGGCCGGCATCGACCCGGGGCGCATGCCACCCATGTCCGAGTGGTGCGCCCGGGTCGCGGCAAAGGCGATGATCTCGCCGTCCGCCGCCAGCGGTGACACGAGCGTGACGTCGGGCAGGTGGTTCCCGCCGGCGAACGGGTCGTTGAGCACCCACACCTCGCCGGGCAGGGCGCCGCGTGCGGCCACCGCCCGCACCGACTCGTACATGGCGCCGAGGTGCACGGGGACGTGCGCGGCCTGGGCGATCATCCGGCCGGCCCTGTCGAAGAGAGCGGCCGAGCAGTCGCGACGTTCCTTGATGTTGGACGAGTAGGCGCTGCGGACCAGCAGCGTCCCCATCTCCTCGGCGATCCCGGCGAGCCCGCTCGCCAGTACCGACAGCGTCACCGGGTCCACCCGGCCATCTTCGCCCGCTATCGGACGCCTGTCACGAATCGGCCGGCCATGCCGGCGGCCCGCCTGGCGCCAGCCCACACGACCGGGCGCACGGCCACGGCCACGGCCACCAGCATGGCCCGCCCACCGGTACCGCCGATACCAGTAATATTCGTCAAATATCCGAAAAAACGTCGTTCTTCGCCCGTTCCCGCCGCACCGGGGACATCGAAAAGGTCATTTTGCGCCGTTTCACCGGCGAGTACGAAGATTTCCCGGGTGCGTACCTCCCGGCCCGGACGGGCACTGGTACGGTCGGGCCTCGTTCCGGTCGGCGCGGGGCCGGCGGGCGGCGGCCGGGAACAAAGCGGCCAGAAACAAACGGCAGGGAACAGGAACGGCGCTTTGTCGAGCGAACCAGGACTGCGGGCGGCACGGCTTCCGACGCGGCTGGAACGCTCCCGCGCGCGTCCGCCGGTCGGCGTCCGAACCGGCCGCCTCATCACCGTGCCGCAGCCTGCCACCGGGCGGGCCGACCAGCGCCAGGGCGGGACGGCGCCGACCCGTGGACCGACGGGACGGCACCGCGCCGGCCCGCGGCCGGGCCGTGGGGAGAACATCGCACGTAACGGGGAATCCTTGGGGACCGGGGATTTCTGGTAGTCGGAGGTGGGTATGCGCAAGTTCGTCGTCATGGGCGTGCAGGGCAGCGGCAAGGGCACGCAGGCGAAAATGCTCGCCGACGACCTTGATCTCGTCCATATCAGCGTGGGCGACATTTTTCGCTGGAACGTGCAGAGCCATACCAAACTGGGCGCCCAGGTCAAACGCATCGTCGCCAGCGGCCATCTGGTCGGTGACGACCTGGTCGAGTCGGTGGTCCGGGACAGGCTCGCCAGTCACGACTGGAACTACGGTTTCGTCATCGACGGTTTCCCCCGTAACGCCCGGCAGGCCGAGTTCTTCCTGGAAAGCTACGATATCGACGGAGTGATCTACCTGGACCTGCCGGACGAGGAGGTCTACCGGCGGGTGCTGGCCAGACGCCTGTGCTCCCGATGCGGGCTGGACTACAACCTCATCGCCAGCCGCCCCCGGGTGGCGGACACCTGCGACGTCTGCGGCGGCCAGCTGCTGACCCGCTCGGACGACAACCCCGAGGCGCTCGAGGTCCGCCTGCGTGAATACCACGCCAGGACCAGACCGGTGATGGAGATCTTCCAACGCAAGGAGTATGTGGCGGTCATCGACGCCCGGCGGCCGGCCGTCGACGTCCAGACCGAGATCCGCGAGCACTTCGACCTGCCCAAGCTGCCGTAGCCCGGCGGCCACCGGCACAGCGCCGGAGCGGAACCGGCACCGGGCCGACGCGGAACCGACACCGGGCCAGCGCGCAGCCGTCGCCGCGTGGTGCGCCACGACGTCCGTCCCTACGTCGTGGCGCAAGGGATACGGTACGGCCGGCGGGTCATGCTGGATTCAGACGCATCCCGACCAGCTGGCCGGGACGTACATGCGGTGCCCCACCGTATCCGGTGCACGACGTCAGGTAGTCCTCGAGAGGAGAACGTTTCCGCTATGGGCAACGAGCAGCTCGTCCGGCCCGCGCCGGTCAGCGGATTCCCCGAGTGGCTGCCCGAGGTGCGGCTGATCGAGCTGCGCTGGCTCGACGAGATCCGCCGGGCCTTCGAGCGCTACGGTTTCTGTTCGGTCGAAACCCCGTCCGTCGAAGCCCTCGACGTGCTGCTCGCGAAGGGAGAGACCTCGCAGGAGGTCTACACCCTGCGCCGGCTGCAGGCCGATGACGGTGACGACGGCGACGCCCGGCTCGGCCTGCACTTCGACCTCACCGTGCCGTTCGCCCGGTACGTCGCACAGCACTTCAATGACCTGGTCTTCCCGTTCAAGCGCTACCAGGTGCAGCGGGTCTGGCGCGGCGAGCGCCCACAGGAAGGCCGCTACCGGGAATTCACCCAGTGTGATATCGACGTCATCAACGTCGACCGCGTCCCGCTGTACTTCGACGCCGAACTCCCCCGCATCGCCCACGAGATCCTCACCGGGCTCGGCGTCCCCGCCTGGTCGATCAACATCAACAACCGGAAGGTGCTGCAGGGCTTCTACGCCGGGCTCGGCATCGACGACCCGCTCGGCGTCATCCGGATCGCGGACAAGCTGGACAAGATAGGCACCGCCGGCGTCGAGAAACTGCTCGCCAGCACGCTCGGGCTCACCCCCGAGCAGATCACCGCCTGCCTGGACCTCGCCCACATCCGCGGCGGCGACGCCGGTGTGGCCGACGACATCCGCCGACTCGGCGTCACCTCCGACCTGCTGGACGAAGGTCTGGACGAACTGTCGTTCGTCCTCGACGAGCTCTCCGACCTGCCCGCCGGCAGCATCGTGGCGGACCTGTCCATCGCCCGCGGCCTGGACTACTACACCGGCACCGTCTACGAGGGGAAGTTCGTCGACTGGCCGGACTACGGCAGCATCTGCTCGGGCGGCCGCTACGCCGACCTCGCCGGGTCGTTCATCCGCCGTCACCTGCCCGGCGTCGGGATATCCATCGGGCTCACCCGGATCTTCGCCAAGCTCCTGGCCGAGGGACGCCTGGAAACCGCCGCCAGCTGCCCCAGCGACATCCTGGTGGTGCTCCCCAACGACGACCGCCGGGCCGAGGCGAGGGCTACGGCCGCACGTCTGCGCGCCCGCGGCTACAACGTCGAGACCTACCACGAGGCCGACAAGCTGGGAAAACAGATCCGCTACGCGTCACGCAAGGGCATCCCGTTCGTCTGGTTCCCACCGTTCGAGGACGGCAAGCCGCACGAGGTCAAGAACATGGCCAGCGGCGAACAGCTCACCGCCGACCCCCAGACCTGGCACCGCCCCTGACCCAGCGCTGTCCCGCGGTCAGGCAGCCGCGGTGAACGCCCGCAGCTCGCCTCGCAGCCGCTCGTGCTCGTCGACGAGCACGGCGTCCCAGGTGTCCGGCAGCCCCGCGCCGTCGACCGTCACCTGCCCGCTGAGCCCTTCGCGCAGGCCGCGCAGACACTCCCGCAGTTCCTTCGCGGACGGGGGAACGACAGCCCGTCCCGTCCGCGCGGCCTTTTCCTTCCCGTGCGAGGYCGGGCTGGCGTTACGGTATTCGGCGATCTTCCTGGCCTGGGGAATGTGCTGGTGAAGCGTGTACCAGCCGTTTCCGCCTTTCTTGCCCAGCGTTCCCTCGCACAGCACGGCCGCCCGCACTGCACAGCCCCAGGGATCGCTCTCCGCCAGCGGCTCCACCAGGTRGAGCCGGGCTCGCAGGAGGAGCAACGGCAGGCGCGCCGGGTCGTCCGGCAGACCGATGGATGCCAGCCACCGCGGGTCGGGCGCCGTGGACGGCCCGATGAAAGCCAGCCTTCGTGCTCTGTCGGCAAGAGGCCGCAACCACTGGGCGGAGCCCTGGCCGAGCAGTGCCACCGCGGCGCTGACGTCCAGGCACTCGAGCGCGGAAAGCGCGACCCGAGCCAGTTCGGCGTCACCGGCGACACGGTTGAGCACGGCGTCCTGGTCGATTTCGACGATCGACCTGTCCGAGCCCGCGGCGTCACGCCGTATCGCCACCAGCCGGGTCGGGCAGGCAGCCGACAGGCCCCATTCGATACCGGCGAGCAACACCCCGAGCCCCTGCGGTTTCGGGCCCGTGCCCACGACGGCCCAGACCTCCTTGACCGCGTCGAGATCGCCTTCCGCCTGGAGCGCGTCCCAGACGTCCCAGCGAATGTGGTCGAGATCGTCGAAATCCGTCCCGCATTTCTGGATGACACGGCAGTCGACGTCACTTCTGCGTGCCTTCGTCTCCCACAGCCGGCCGACGGGCTCACTCTGCTCGGAGACGAGAATCCGGATGAGCGGTTCGACGCCTTCGCGCTGCGCCTGCTGGATGAGGGCATCCAGACGGGGCGTCGGCGGGTCGGCGCCCTCAATCGGATCCGCGCCCAGCGCAAGCAGGATCAGAGCGCGCCGACTACCGAGATAACTCCACCGCGGATAACCGAGTTCCACGATCTTCTCGTCATACCCGGGCAGATAACTCTGGGTTTCGAGAAACCGGCGGATGATCCCCAGGTCTCGCGGGTTGGTCCGGTTCACGTGTACCAGATCCTTGGCCGCCATTTCGGCGTCCCGCGCCCGCGGCTCAAGCAGCAGATCGAGCGCGGACGTCGGCGCTCCCCGCGCGGCGCGCGCGGCACGTAGCTTCCTGATCTCAGGAGGAAACAGTTTGTCTCCCGCGGCGCGGGTTCGCCGGTCGGGAAAGCGACGCCTGATCAGATCGCCGAGCCACGCGTCGAGATCGGCGTCGACGCCGGCCGAACCGTCCCGGGCTGCGAGGTTACGGACGCGGGCTTTCAGCCACGCGTCGAAGAGCATGCCGTCGACCACCTCACGCCGGTCGATCCGTTCCAGGAGAACCCTGGCCAGCTCCTCCTCGCCGGTATCGTTCTCGTCGATGCCATCAACGCTCTCGGCCACCAGGATCTGACGGTCACGACGGCGTTGCCACAGTTCGGCATTGTCCGGGTCACGGGTGACCATAGACGAATAGAACCGGTGCCGGACGAGCCAGCGGTCGTCGTTCTCGTTCGCGCTCGGCACTTTCTCGCTCGGCAGGATGCGGTGGCCACCACGCTCGGCCAGGAGCACCAGATGCGGCTCCACCTCGCTTTCGAGCGCCCCGATCACCAACCCCATCGCCGCGTTGGTGGCGCCGCCGCCGAAAGTGATGTCGACGTGCAACAGCACACCAGCGTCACGAAGCTCTCGCAGCCGCCGGCGTATCACCGGCCGAGTCCCCGCGAGATATGGCCCGTCGGCTTCGAGAAGTTCGACGGCCCCCGGTGGAAAACCGACGCCGTACAGGCCGTCGAATTCCAGCCGATCCTTGATCACCTCGCCGAGCGAAAGCGTCTGGCCCGCATCAGCGGGCTGGCCGGCACGGGGCCTGGTAACAACGAGAACGACCCGGTCGTACTGTGGGGCGCCGGCCGCGAACACCGCGATCAGCGGTGTTTTTCGTGCCGGGTCGACGCTCGTCGTCAACAGGCGTCCGGCTTCGTCCGGGCCGGCCGCGACGAGCTCGGCGAGCCGTTCCCAGAACTGCTCCCCGGATGACGCACCGAGGTCGGCGGCACCGRTGAGATGGACGAGGATACGGCAGGCGCTCATGGTCTGGCGGTCAGTGACCATCATGTCTCACCCTTCGTGGTCGCTGGTCGACCCGTCACCTTTTCCTGACGGACGGGTGGCCTATCGTCCTGTCCGTCTCCGCCGTCCGCGTCATCCGTCAGATACGGGTGGGGGACCGCCGGTCCCGATCCCGTTCCTTCAAGGGCGGGACCGGCGGTTACGGGGGAAGCAGAGATCCCTACCCGGAGTAGTCGCGATTGTCAGGGGCAGCCCGCGGTCCCATCCGTCAGGGACGGGTGGGTGGACATCCCTGGAGGGATTGAAACTCCGGTGGCCGCGGGCCTCGTCCGTCAGGAGTGAGTGGCCGGGCAACCGTCGTCCCGGTGGCGGGAGGACGGCACGCGGGGCACGGCAACACGGGAAGCGCACGGGAAGCGCACGGGAAGGACCAGCAGATGGGCGTCACCTGTCACGTCGTCCTCATCGAGACATCGGGGAACCAGAGCTTCATCTTCGAGACCACGAAGCGCCGGGAGAACGTCGGCGCCTCCGAGCTCATCTACCGGCTCGAACGCTGGACGCGTGACGCGCTGCGGGACGAGTTCCCCGGCTTCGACCCGGACTGGCGGATCATCGACGGCCGTGACGCGCAGCTGCTGGTGGCCGCGGCCGGCGGCGGCAAGGTGGTCGTCCGCGACCCGGGCAGGGGAAGAGCCCTGGTCAGCAGGGTGACGGCACGGGCGTTGCGGGAGGCTCCCGGCCTGGATGTGTGCGGCGTGGTCGGCGAACGCTTCGACTGGGAGGGCATCCACCGGGAGGCGGACCGGCCACCGGTCAGCCTGCTCGCCAGGCGGTGCCGCGAGGTCCACGAGGCGCTGCCGCGGGTCAGAGCTGACCGGCCCGGCCCGGCGAGCCGCTTCCCGCGCATCCCGATCGTGGACGAGTGCGCGGCCAGCGGCCTGCCCGCCCACGACGTGATCACGGAGGGTGAAGGCCCACGATCACGCCAGCCCCGGGCCCGCCCGTCCCTGGCCAAGCGGGAAGCCAGGGACGCCGGATTCCGCCGGCTGGCGGACAACGCCGAGATCTCGAAGGAGAAACTGGAGAGGATCGCCGATCATCTGGAGGGCGTGCCCGACTGGGTCGCCGTCGTCCACGCGGACGGCAACAGCCTCGGCCACCTGTTCACCGACCTGGGCACCGCGGGCGGTGGCGACACGCCGAGCGGCAGCGACACACCAGGCGGCAGCGACGCCGCGGTCCACAGCGACAGCTCGGAGCACAGCGACAGCCCGGCCAGCGACGGCAGCCCGACCAGCGACCGTTATGCCGACGCCCTCGGGCCGTTCTCGAAAGCCGTCGACGCGTGCACGGTCAGGGCGTTCCGTGTGGCACTGGCGCACTGCAAGCAGGTGCTCCCCCACGGTCACGACGTCGATGGCGAAGTGCCGGTGCTGCCGCTGGTACTCGGTGGCGACGACCTCACGGTGATCTGCACCGGCTCCGTCGCGCTGGCCTTCACCGAGGCGTATCTCGTCGCCTTCGAGGAGGCCACCCGCGATCATCCGGACATCCGGCAACAGGCACCGGACGGGCTCACCGCCTGCGCCGGGGTGGCCGTCGTCAAACCGCACTTCCCGTTCTCCGCCGCCTACGACCTGGCCGAGGAACTGACGAAGGAGGCGAAGAAAACCGTCAAACGGTATTCGGTGCCCCACGGGCCATCCGCGGACGGCTCCGTAGACGACCCCGTGGACGGCTCCGCGGCCCCGGACACACCGTCGGCGGCGCCGGGAGGAGCGCGGCAGTCCCGCAGCCGGACACGGATACGGCCGCGGGCGTCCGCGTTCTCCTTCCACGTCCTCTACGACAGCGGTGGCAGCGATCCCGCCCACCTGCGCGACCGGATGCGGGTCGCGCCCGGCGCGGCCGACATCGCGGCCGAGCCCGACCCGTCGCGGCGCCGGGAGCTGCGCGCCCTGCTGTACGCGCAGCCCTACGTGGTCACCCGTGACATGCGTGAGCCGTGGACGCTGGGACGGCACTGGGACGACCTCGCCCGGCGGGTGGCGGCGCTCACCGCCACCGTCGACCCGGCCGCCGGAACCGACACCAGCCGCACCGGGGCCAGCCGCACCGGGGCCAGCGGAACCGGTATCGACCCGACGGCCGGGGCGGACGACCGCAAGCTGCCGGCCAGCCAGATGCACGACCTGCGGGAGGCGTTGTTCTCCGGACGGGACGCCGCTGACGGCCGCTTCCGCCAACTGCTGGCGCGCTACCGCGACCGGGGGCTCGATCTCTTCGCCGGCCCTGGCTCCCCCAACGGCCTCGGCTCCCGCGGCAGCTCCGACGTCCCGGACAGCTCCGGTGCCCGCGACGGCTCCGGTGCCCGCGACGGCTCCGCCGCCGGCACGGTCGCGGCCGGCGGCGACGAGTCGCTGTTCTGGCGGATCAGCGATCAGGGCCTGCTCGACGGACAGCCGGGCCAGGTCATCGAACCGCCGGTCACCGGGCTGCTCGACGCGATGAACGCGGTCCACCTCATGGGTGACCTCCCGGACCGGCACAACCACACCCGGCGACACGACCGTCACCACCTCCCGGCGGGAGCGGACGGCGAGCCGACGACGACGGGGGCATCGGCATGACAGAGCCGCACGACACGACCACGCACCCGGCTGGCGACCTCACGTTCGAACTGGTCCTGCACATGGACAGCGACTGGCACTGCGGCACCGGCCTGGGCGTTCCCGGTGGGGTCAACAAACTGGTCAACACCGACCACGACGGCCTGCCGTTCGTGCCCGGCAAGACCCTGACCGGCGTGTGGCGGGACGCCTGCGAGCTCGCCGCCGCCGCGCTCGACGGCTCCCCGGCCCCGCTCCCGGACGCCACCGCACCGGCCGACGCGGCTGGAACCGCCGGCACGACCGGGGGGTGGCACGCCTGGGTCGAGTTCCTGTTCGGCAGCCAGCCCGCCCTGTCCGTGGGGGACGCGCCCGCCGGGGAACGCCCCCGTCCGGCGGCCCTGTCGGTGCGCCCGGCACGGTATCCGGCGGAACTCGCGGCAGCGCTGCGCCCGGACAGCCGGCGCGCGCTGCGTGACGCGACCACGTTCGTCCGCCCCGGGGTGAAGATCGACCCGGACACCGGGCGGGTGGCGGAGAAGTTCCTCCGCTTCGAGCAGATGGCGCGCTGCGGCGTCCAACTGACCGCGCGGGCGACGCTCGCGGGCTGGTCGGCCCCCCGCCCCGACGAGGCGGGCCATGGGGCGGGCCGGGCGGCAGGCCTGGACGACGACGGCCGGTGGGCGGCCACCGCGGTGCTGCTGCTCGGGGCACGGTTGGTGGAGTCCATCGGCGGCAAGCGCCGGCGGGGCTCGGGCCGCTGCCGCCTCGACGTCACCCAGGTCACCCGGGTCGAACCCGCCGCGGCCGAAGCATCTGCGCCGGCGCCGGTGCCGGCGCTGCCGACGCTGGAGGACGTCGCCGCCTGGCTGCGGGCACGCGGCGGCGTCGCCCCGCCCGTCCCCGCCGTGCCCGAGGAGACGGCGGCCTCACCCGCCCCGAGGCGTCCGGACCGCTCCGACTGGGAGAGCATCGCTCTGCGGATACATCTGGACACGCCGCTGATCGCGCAGGAGCGCACCATTGGCAACGCCGTGCGGTCGCTGGACTTCGTGCCCGGATCGGTGCTGTTGCCCGGCGTCCTGCGGCGGCTGGCCACGGCCGATGGAGCGGCCCGCGGGGCGGCCGGCGGATGGGATCCCGACGCGCTCGCCCGCGTCGGCGACCTCGTCGTGACCAACGCGACCGTCGACGTGGCCGGCGAGCGCGGCCGCCCGCTGCCCCGGACCTGGCTCCACCCGAAGGACGACGAGACCGCGGCAGTCAACCGGCTGGTCGAGACGCCGTCGGAAGCGGGCGCCGCGCCCAGGGCGTACAAGGGCACCTATGTCGGCGCGTCACCTGTCGACCATGTCGGCACGGCGCCTGTCAGTGCGGCACCGCCGGAACCTGGGACGGCGCCCGTGCCGGGACCCGCATCGGAGCCCACGGCAGCGCCCACGGCGGACGAACCGAACCCGCCCGCAATCACCATCCGTAAACGGCATCTGACGATCCATACCCACAACGTCATCGACGACCGGCGGCAGCGGCCCACAGCGGACGTGGTCGGCCTGTACACCTACGAAGCGCTCGCCGCCGGGTCGATGCTGCGGGCGGAGGTCCGGGTACGGGCCGGCCTGCTGCCCGCGGGGGCGCAGGCCGCGCTCGCCGGCGCGTGGGCGCTCGGACGCTCCGCCAAGGACGACTACGGGCAGGTCACCGTGGCCGTCGAGGGCCCGCCGGCGCCGTGGACGTCACCCCCGACAGCCACGACGTCCCCAGCAGCCACGACGTCCCCGACGGCCACGGCATCCCCGGTGACCGCGACGCCACCGGCATCCCCGGCGCCGGACGCGCGGGCCAGCGGAGCGGACACCGGCCAGGATGGGACGATCACCGTCTGGCTGCTGTCGGACGTCCTGATCCGGGACCGGCGGCTGCGCCCGTCGACCGACCCCCGCGAGTTCGCCGACCAGCTCGGCGCCGGGCTGGGGGTACGCCTGGAGCTCCAGGAGGCCGCCGCCTCCGAGTGGCTGATCAACCGGGCGACAGCGGTCCGACGGGCCGAGTCGTGGCAGCGGAGCTGGGGCCTGCCCCGCCCGACCCTGCTGGGGCTCACCGCCGGCAGCGTCCTGACCTTCACCGTGCGCGGGCGGCTCTCCCGCGAGAGGCTCGACCAGGTGCTGGCCGCCGGCATCGGCGAACGCACCGCCGAGGGCTTCGGCCAGATCGCCGTCGACGACCCACTGCTGCGGGCACGCCCAGGCCGGCTACGGACGTACCCGCCACCCGGTGGCGATCATGAGATGCCGCTCGTCACCGAACAGGACCAGGCCGCGTACGCGACGGCGCTGGTCATCGAACGGGAGGCGTGGCGGGCGCACATCCGGCGCGCCTCGGCCGCCATCGCCGCGACGCCCGAGGGACGTCAGGAGGCGCTCGGGCTCACCGCCACCGGCGGGGACGCCGCCGAGCGGGTGAACCCGACCCAGCTCGGCGGGCTGCGAGCCGTCCTGAGCCGGCTGGAGGAGGACGACGAGATCGACTACTGGCTGGACCGCCTGGCCGAAAACTGGTCRGGCCCGGCCTGTCAGCGGGCGTACCGGCGGATCAGGCCGCTGCTGCGGGACCGTTCCAGGGTCTGGGTGCTGCTCGGCCTCGGCCCGGGAGGCGACAGCGACACGGCCCACGAGGACGCGGCCCACGGGCTGACCATCACCGACAACGGAGCGCAGCGGCTGCGAGACGACACCGGGCTGTGGGCGGAAGCGGTTCGCACGCTCGTCACGAGCTGTCTGAGCGCCCACCACCGGGCGGTGGCCGGCGCCGACGCGCCAGGCAGCACGGACGACCAGGTCCACGACGACCGGATCCACGACGAGGTGAGGGTATGACCAGGTCGAACAGCGCGGCCGGACCGGTTCCCGCCGCGCCCGCCGGCCCACCGCCGGTCCCACCCGCGGCCCCGGCCGGCAGGCGGACCGAGCGCGCCGGGCGGGCGATGGTCCGCCGGCTGCGGGTCCGCGGCTGGCTGCGGCTGGAGACACCGCTGCACGTCGGAGGCGTCGGCGACGACCCGTCCATCGACCTGGCGCTGGCCGTGGACGGGCTGTCACGGCTGTACGTACCGGGTACCAGCCTCGCGGGCGCGCTGCGCGCCTTCGCCGGCCGCTCGATCGCCGACCGGCTGGTCCTCGACGGCATCTGGGGCAACGTTCCGCAGAACAGCATCCGGGCAAACGGTTCCCGGCAGAACTCCGACAACGGCTCCAGCGGTTCCGGCGGCTCCGACGACGGCTCGACGAGTCGGATCGTCGTGCACGACGGTCTGGTCACCACCGGCACCGATCTCGACTCCCCGTTCCCACCGTCCCGGGTCGAGGCCCGCACGGGCATCGGCATCGACCGGGTGCTGGGGACCGTCGCCGAGGGCTTCCTCTACGGCCGGGCCGTGCTCCCCCGCGGCGCCTACCTGCGGCTGGGCATCGACCTGGAGTCGCCCTACCCGGAGCGGGACGCCGACTCGGCCACGGCGATGCTCGGCACCCTGCTGCTCGCGCTCGCCGGGGGCCGGGTCCGGCTCGGCGCGGCCCGCACCCGCGGTCTCGGCTCCGTCGTCCTGGCCGGTGAACCGGAGATCGTGGAGCAACGCTTCGACAGCATGGACGGGCTGCTCAGCGCCCTCGGCCTGCCACCGGCCACCGAAACCACCGGGACCGCCGGGACTGCGGCCGGCACCGCGCTGACGCCGGCGGATCTCGGCGGCAGGGACCCGGACGCCGATCTACTCAGGGTGACCATCGCCTGGCGTCCGACGTCCCCGGTGATGGTGCGCTCCGCGGTGGACGGGCTCTCGATCGACGCGCTTCCCCTGGTCAGCGGGGTCGGCGGCGACGAGGTGGCGCTCGTCCTGCCCGGCAGCTCGATCAAGGGTGCGCTGCGGTCGCATGCGGAGCGTATCGAACGGACCGCCCGTGCCCGCGACGCCGCCCATCCGCTCAACGTACCGGCCGGGCCGCGGCGGTCGGCCCGGTTCCGGGAACAGCTCGACGACCTCGCGGCGGTGAACGCCCTGTTCGGTTCCGCCGGCACGGCCGCCAGCGGAACCGAATACGGATACGGCGGAGGAAACGGCAACGGGAACGATGGTGGCGACGGCCGCGCCGCGCGGGCGCCACGCGGCGTCGGGGCGCTCGGCGCGGACGACTGCTACTCGAAGCCAGCCATCCCCGCCGATCTCTGGCGCGCGCTGAACGGCGCGCACGTCACCGGCCTGAGCGAGCCGTCCGACAGCGGCCCGACCCGGTCGTGGGACAAGGCCCGGGCCCAGGTGCCGCCGGAGGTCCGTAAGCGCCTGCGGAAGCTCGGCATGGACCAGGCCGACCATGTCGCCATCGACCGCTGGACGGGCGGCGCCGCGGACAAGCGCCTGTACAGCACCCTCGAACCACACCATGTCGCCTGGCAGGACCTGCGCCTGACCGTCGACCTGCGACGGCTGAACCGCTTCGACACCGCATCGGCGGGCTTCGGCAACCAGGCGGACTCCGGCGACCCGGCGGACTCCGGCAACCAGGTGAGTACGGCCGGCGAAAGCGACGGAAGCGGTACGGAACGCGGGAACGACGCAGGCAGCGACGGGGACGGCGACGGCCTGGCACGGCCGGCGCTTGCGCTGCTGCTCCTCGTCCTGCGGGACCTGCGAGCCGGACGGCTCCGGCTCGGCCACGGCGTGAACCGCGGCCACGGCGACATCGCCGTGGAATCGGTCAGAATCAGCGGCTTCCCCGGGCTCCCCGACACGGAACGTGATTTCGACGATCTGCTCCGGGAGCCGGCGGTCGCCGCCTACACCCGGAGCTGGCAGGACTACCTCGATCGGGACCGTCTCGATCAGGAGCGCCCCGACAAGGACCGCGCGGACGGGAGGCCGCTGTGACAACCCACACCGCCGCCATCACCACCCTGCACACCGGCAGGTCGACGAAGATCTCGCTGCCGGACGCGATCCGCCAGGCCGACATCGGCGACGCCGTGGCACTGCTGGCGAGCGCGCGAAAGTACACGGTGGCCAGGCTGTCCGGCGGCCGGCTGACCGTGCCCGGCAGCCGCTCGTTCGCGGACGGGGCCGGCGTCGCCGACACGTCCACCGAACGGGAACTGCCGCTGCCGGCATCAGGCCCCGCCGCCGTCTTCGAAGCGCGGATCTTCAACCGGGACGCGGAGCTGCGCTGGCTGCACGAGCGTGACGGGCTCGGTACGGCCGTGCTCCTGTCGGAGTCGCCGGCGCTCTGCCAGCCCCCCGGCTGGCTGTTCGGCGAGCCCGATGAGCCCAGCGAGCCCGACAGGCCCGTCGCCCCGCTGACAGCCATCGACAGGATCGACAACAAATACCTGCTGTGGGGCCGACCGCTGCGTCCATATGGCTCGCAGAACCCGAACACCTCGCAGGCCCCGGACGTCCCGCAGAGCGCGGACGCTCCCAGCGGGCCGGTGTGGGTGCGTCTGGYCGAAGCCCGGATCGGCCTGCTCGACGTGCCGGTGCCGCGCGCCCCCCACGAGGACGAATGCGTCTTCCTGGAGACCGTCGAGTACGTGACGACCGAGCCCGAGCACGGCAACGCCTATGTCGCCGAGGAACGGCTCGTCGGCCTGTTTCCCGCGCTGCTGGAGCGCCCCGCAACCGCCGGCGGCCCCCGCCGGCCCGGCCCTCTCCCGGAGGTGACCCGATGAGCAGCCGCTCCGGCGTCGTGAGCTGGAAGACCACCCAGGACGGCACCCGCCGACTCGTCATCGTCGAGGCGAGCGGAGGCGAGCGACGCCTCGACCGCCGCTTCCTCGACCCGGCATTGGCCACGTTGGGTGATGAGGACCTGGCCGGCCGCCCCGTCGAATACGACTGGACGGGCGGCCGGGCCAAGCGCATCCGCGACAAGGGTGCCCCCGCCACAGCCACCCCCGAGAGCGCGGCGGCCGAATCCTCCTCGTCCCATTCGGCACCGGCCGGGCCAACGCAGGCCGGATCGGCGCAGGCCGGAGGCGCGCACGCCGGGTCGTCGGCGCAGGGCGGGACAGCGCAGGGCGGCACGCCCACCCAGCCGACACGGCCGCGGCCTCGGCCGGCTCCGGCATCCCAGCAGCGGGTCACCCGTCAGCCGCCGCGCCACATGGCGCCGGCCCGGCCGTCCCGCCGTGCGGGGTCAGGCGGGTGGCAGACGGGCGCCCCTGGTATCCCGGGCGAGACGCGGCAGCGCCCGCCCGAGCCGCTGAACGCGTTCGTCAACCCGTACGGGTTCGTCCCGGCGCCGCGCCGCGACGAACGGCACCAGGCCCTCGGCGACGTCGGCGACCCCACCGACCGCGACCGCCTACCCGGTCACGACCGACTCCGCGAGTACCGCTGGTCGGGCACGATCGGCGTCACCCTCACCGTGGGCACACCGCTCCTGCTGCTGGACACCCCCTTCCTCGAACGCTCCAAGGACACCGGACACGCCACATACCCGGTACTGGAACGGAAAGTGATCACACCTGACGGCCGCGAGGAGACCCGGCCGCACCTGCCCGCGACCGCGGTGAAGGGCATGCTGCGCACCGCCTACGAGGCGGTGACCAACTCCCGGTTCGGCGTGTTCACCGGTCACAACGGCCGACTCGGCTACCGGATGGCGGCCCGCGACGGGCTCGCCTCCATCCCGGCACGGGTGATCGGCAACGGCGGCGCCGCCAAGATCGAGCTGCTGCCCGGGACGACGCCCGCGGGCCATCAGGGCCGCCACGGTTCGCCCATGCACGCGGCCTGGCTGCCGAGCTACTGGACGGCGGACGGTGCGCGCAACGTCCGCGACCGCGCCGCCACCAAGGCCGACTTCAACATCATGATGCCGGACGGGTCACGGCCCAGGCATGGCCAGTTGGTCCGGGCGCGCATCCAGCTCGTCCAGCATCACAGGTGGGACCGTCGGTCGGAAAGCCACGAACCCGACTTCCAGCTCTGGTGGGTGCGCGCGCTCGCCGAGCCCGGCCAGGAGCCGGGGCACGCGCCGCTGCAGCCCTCGAAGCGGCCGCGGGCGTCCTGGTACGAGCCGCTCGGCCCGGAGAAGGTGGTCGACGGCTGGGTGTGCGTCACCAACCGGAACATCGACCGCAAGCACGACGAACGGGTCTTCTTCTTCGACCCGGACAACGACCTGCGGGAGACCTACGAGCTCGACAAGCGGCTGCGGGGCATCTGGCGCGACATCATCAACGGCTACGCGGCGGCGCACCGCCCCGGTGAGCTGAAGGAGCCTGACCCCAAAACCCCCGGGGCACTCGTATCGAGCCGCCACCTGGTTCCGCCGAAGAGCACGGAACCGGAGAAACTCACCAACGGTGATCTGATCTATGTCCGGCTGGACGCCCGCGGTGAGATCGACAGCCTGTATCCGGTGACGATCGCGCGCGAGCTGTTCAGCGTCCCGCCGAGCGAGCTGCTGCCCTCGTCGCTGCGACCCGCGGACACGATCAGCGAGCTGTCCCCCGCGGACCGGGTGTTCGGCTGGGTCCGCACCGAGGAGCGGCCCAGGGCCGGGGCTGGGGCTGAGGCCGGGGGCCGGCGCGAAAAGCGCTCCGGCTCCAACCGCGGCGGCTGGAGCGACCGCGGCGGCTGGAGCGACCGCGGCGGCTGGGATGAGCGGGACGGCGGGGACGGCCGGGGCGACCCGGCCGGCGCCTGGCTCGGCGCCGTGCGCATCGGCCCGGTGCGCTGCGACCATGCGTCGGACGCGCCCGCCGACAGAAAGCGCCTCCCGCCGTCGGCCGGCGGGCCCGCCGTGGAGCGTTTCCAGAATCCGGGCCTGCCGCTGGCGATTCTCGGCCAGCCGAAACCCGGCCAGGGCCGTTTCTACCTCGGCGCCGAACGCAACGGCCATCCCGCGCCGCTGCCGGCCGGGCTGCCCAAGGGAAGCTGGTTCGTCTCCGAAGGCCGGGTGCTGCGCGGACGCAAGGTCTACCCACATCACGCAGGCCTGCCCGACGGCTACTGGCAGGACCCGGCCACCGACCGCACCCAGATCCTGGACGGCGGGCGCTACCAGGAATACCGTCGACCACGAAAGTCCGCGATACCCGAGAACAATCCACGCGCGAACCCGCTGAACCGCGACGGAACCGCGTTCACCACCCTCACCAGGGGCGGGCCGCAGGACGAGAACCGTGACGACCAGAACCGGTCGATAAAAGGCTGGGTCCGGCCCGGCACGACGTTCACCTTCACCGTCGACGTCCGTAATCTGACCGGGGCCGAGCTGGGCGCGCTGCTGTGGCTGCTCGACCTGGGCACCGATGAGCCGAGCCGTTTCCACCGGCTGGGCCTGGGCAAGCCGCTGGGTTTCGGCAGCGTCCGGCTCACCGTCGACCCGGCCCGTACGGACCTGCGCACCGGCGAGTCATGGGCTGAGTACTATCGCTCGATCACTCCGGACGAGCCTGTTTCGAACGGTTTTCCCGCGGCGGCCCGGGAAACCGTCGAAGAGTTCCGGCAGGCGGTGGCCGGCGGCGATGCCGGGCAGTTCGAGAGGGTCCCACACATCCGGGCGYTCCTCGCCGCCGCCAGCGGCGATCCGTCCACTCCCGTGCACTATCCACGGGTCCGCCCGACTGGCCTGCGCGTCGACGTCCCGGTCCCGCCCGACCCCCGCGGCCGCTCGTTCGAGTGGTTCGTCCAGAACGAACGGCAGGGCCGCGACGTCCAGGGTAGCCGCGGCACCAGTCTCCCCGACCTCGGCGCTCTCCCCCTCCCCGTCTACCCCGGAAAGGACCGATAACAACAGGACCGACAACGGCAGCGGTCCCTTCCAAAACGTCACCCATACCGCACGCCCCCACTCCGCATCCAGCCGAAGTATCGGTGAACCATGAGATTGAGGGAACAAGTGGTCGCTACAGCAGCCACTTTCACCCTCAATCTCATGAGCACAGGGGAGCGGCAGAAAATCCTGATCCCTGTTCTCGGGGTGAGGATCGGGATGGCCTGCGGAAACACCTGGCCATCGTCCGCCTGGCACACCGCCGCTCGGACAGTCCCTGGATCTGTGGGTGGCGGGTCCGCACGAGGGACTGTTTCAAGATCGGTGTTTCCGGCCCGACACGCCGGGCCCTCGGGGTCCGGCGGGATGGGCACTGTGAGTGATGACATCGGGTGATATGA
>NZ_MOME01000056.1:0-29719 GCF_001983005.1 Protofrankia sp. BMG5.30
TCGACGCGATGGCAATCACGTTTAGTGACCGCTGGCCGTCCGCTGAGACCTACTGATCAAATCCGCCGGAAACACTGATCACGAGACACTCCCGCACGGTGCTCTTCGGATGCGCGGCGAGGAACTCGCGGGTCCACCTGTCGAAGTGCCTGGCCCGGAGCGCAACGGCGGCCTGCTCACCGCGCCGCAGCCCGGTCCTGGTGAAGTCGAAATCGATCCGTCTGACGGTTTCCAGCGCCATCGTGTCGTGCAGGATGGAGCGGGGCGACTCGGCGTCGAGCGCCCTGCCGTACAACGTCGCGAGCAGCGTGGCCTTCTCACGGGTACGGGTCACCGGCCGGCCAGAAAAAGTCGGCCGGGCCAGCCAGACCAGCCAGCGGTCCGCTGGCGATCATTCCAGCCGCCAACCGGTGGACGACGGAGCCCGGCTGCCCGCCGTCCCCGAAGCCCTGGTTCACCCGGAAGCGGAAGCACGCCGATCAGCCGCAGCGGCGCGGGATCCAGACGGTCGCCTGTTCCTGAGCCACGAACACCTCGATTTCGTATCGAAAAATGTACTTATAAGTACAAATTATTGTACAGATAGAAAACATGTTAGCGACGAGGGAGTCCCCGCCACACGACACGGCGGAGGACTCCCCCAGCCAGCCGGGCGGACAGCCGGCGGGCCATCGGGCCATCGGGCCATCGGGCCATCGGGCCATCGGACAGTTGTCGGCACGGCCATGGGCGGGAAGCCCGGTTGCACCCGATCAGTGGCGTATCAAATGTGACGGCCGCCACATCCGGACGACGATTCGCAACCCTTCACTATTGACGCCGTTACTTTCCGGATTTTCTGCCAACATGTCCAATTTCCACACGAGGTGACGGACAGCCATTCGACGCGGAGTGGATCCGACCCGGCGGCCGGGCCGGATCCACTCCCGAATACAGATGATCTTCCAGGATCCGACATCGCCTCTGGACCCCCACCGTCCTGGACCCCACCGTTCTGTCGCCGAGAAGCTGGCCGTCCACCGCTGCCCGCACGCCCGCGGCCGGTGCGCCGGCAGGGAACCAGCGCTGCGCCCGATGGCTCCCGAGCACCAGGTCGGGAGCCATCACCCCGGCTGAAGCCACCCGCCCGGTTCCCGCCGCCGGGCTTTGACGACTGTCTGATCTCAGCGTACCTGCGGTAGCGGTTTTCATGGTCGTGAGGGCTTGTGAGGCCTGGGGTATCCATTGGCCGAATGGCGACGCCACCGGTTGCAACACTCCTCGACGATGTCGAACAGGGCGGTACGGGTCTCCGTGTGGGTGGCGAAACGGATGCGATCGGGAAGCTCGCATTCCAGAGCGACGAAGAACGGCCGGCGACCGCATTGTCGTAGCGGCCCCAACCGTTCCGACGGAACGGCACACACCATGCGCCACACACAGCGCAACGAATTCCCAAAGATGCCGGCGGCCCCGGTCGGAGTGGTATACGCCCCGCACGGGGCGGGCAGCGGTGCCGCCGGGGCCATACCCGGCGCGCCGGTGACCCGGTGGCTCTTCCGCTCGGCGGTGGGGACGTAGAAGACGTCCGCGGCCCGGACCCAGCTCGGACCCGGTTCGGCGCCGGTTCGGCGCGATCACGGCCAACCAGGCCAGGCAGCGGACAAGCGCCACGGGCCCGGAGCAGGGCCGGCCCGTCGATGCCGGTGGACCCCTACGGCCCAACCCTCCTCGTCCGCCGAGTGGCCTGCTTGCAGCCGCTTGCGGCCGCAAGCGGGCCGTCCGGGGCGTGCCGTGGGCCGTCCGAGGCGTGACGCGTGTCGCGGTGATCGTCGCGGCGACGGCGCAGCCGATCCGGGTAGGCCCGCCATCCGCCGGCGGAATTCGGACGTGTGCGTCGATTGTGATCCATGTGTGATGGTTGTGATCCCGACATCCGAACTCCCTCCCGGGATAGCCACTCCAAAGCATCAGAACACGGACCAAACGGATCAAATTTGTGCACCCCATGACGAACACGCCACCCAGCCACACCACACTCAAGATCAACAGTGAATCACTTGACAAACAAAGCCCTGGGGCGTCTGCCACTAAAACTGGACACAGCATTGCCATTTCGTTCTGGCCGCTGTAAGAACCGTTGTAAGACATGAACGAAGTGCGTGTGCGCGATCCACTCCGCGGCCGGGCCACGCAGACGTTGAACCGCGCCCAATCCAGGACGGCATCGATGATTCATTATGTCATCCGCAAGAGTTCACACCCCGACGACGGCCGCCCCGGCCCGGCGCTCGGCTACGGGCGATGACCGCCGCGGTCGACGAGCTGACGGAGGCGATCCGTCGCGGTCCGAAGGGCCCGCACGTAGGTGCGTTCTTCGACTTCGACGGGACCCTCATCGAGGGCTATTCCGCGCGGGCACTCTACGCCCGGCGGTTGCGCAGCTTCGAGGTCGGGCCGGACGAGCTGCTGCGGATCGCACTGGCCGCCGTGCGCGGGCCACTGGACGAGGCAGGCTWCACCTCGCTGTTGGAGACCGGTCTGCGCGGCTGGGCCGGACGCACCGAGGAGGAACTGCTCGCCCTCGGCCGGGAGYTGTTCGCGAGCGAGATCGCCGGTTCACTGTTCCACAGCGCCTGGCGACTGGTCCGGACGCATGTCAACCAGGGCCACACCGTGGTGATTGCCACGTCGGCGACCCGTCTGCAGGTCCAGCCGATGGCTGACGAGCTGGGAGTCGAGCACGTCCTGTGCACCGAACTGGAGCAGGAGGGCGGCGTCGTCACCGGGCATGTCGCCGGCCGCGCCCTGTGGGGCGACGGGAAGCTCGCCGCGGTGACCGCGTTCGCCGCCGGGCACGGCATCGACCTCACGGTCAGCCACGCGTACGCCAACGGCGACGAGGACGTGCCCTTTCTCGGCGCGGTCGGGTATCCGCACCCGGTGAACCCGCAGCCGATGCTGGCCACCGAGGCGCGACAGCGGGAATGGCCCGCACTGGAGTTCACCCGCAGGCACAACCAGCTCGACCCGCTGCCCGCCGTACGGACCGCGGCCATGTTCGGCACCCTGTTCGCCACGGCGGGGGCCGGGATCGTCGCGGGGGTGCTCACCCGCGACCGGCGCTACGGCGTCGACCTGATGACGTCGCTGTTCGGGGATGTCGCGTCCGCGGTGGGGAACATCCGCGTCGATGTCGTCGGCGAGCACAACGCGTGGTCGCACCGTCCGGCGGTGTTCCTCATCAACCACCAGAGCACGCTGGTCGACTTCGTGGTCACCTCCCGCGTGCTGCGACGGGGGTTCACCGCGGTGGCGAAGGCGGAGGTGCGGCGGATGCCGGTGGTGGGCACCCTGTTCGGCCTGGCCGGGGTCGCGTTCGTGGACCGGGGGAACTCGACGAAGGCGATCTCGGCGCTGGAACCGGCGGTCGAGATGCTGCGCTCCGGCACGTCGGTGGTCATCGCCCCGGAGGGCACCCGGTCGTTCACCCCGCGGGTGGGCCCGTTCAAGAAGGGCGCCTTCCACCTGGCCACCGCCGCCGGGGTGCCGATCGTGCCGATCGTCATCCGCAACGCAGGAGAGATCATGTGGCGTAACGCCCGGACGGCTCGGGAGGGCCGGATCGAGGTGGCTGTCCTGCCCCCGATCCCCACCGAGGGCTGGACCCGTACCGACATCGACGCGGCGGCCACCCATGTGCATGACCTCTACGTCGACACGTTGGATCACTGGCCGGGCACCGCCAGCGCGGAGCCTGCCGAGGACATAACCGGGAGCCCGCGATGATCCACGCCATCGAGACGGCCCGCGACCTGGTCGCCCGGCCCGGCCGGGYGAGCCTCAGCGACCCACGGGCGGGCGACCCTCCCGTGGTCACCGCGCTGCTCACCAGCCCGGGGTTCCTCAGCGCGCTCGACGGCCTGGCCAAGCGGCTCGGCAAGGACGAGCAGGCCGTGCGCGCGGAGGCGGCCGGTTACCTGCGCGAGATGTCCGCGGTGCACGACCCGGTGGTCGCCGGTACGTGGGAGCGTTTCGCGCGCTGGATGGTACGTGGGTACGACATCCTCGCCGACGACAACGCGCTCGCCGAACTGCGCAGGCTGGACCGGCGCCACTCGTTGATCTTCCTCATCTCGCACCGGTCGTACCTGGACGAGTTCGCCCTGCCTCCGCTGTTAGTGCGCGCCCGCCTCGACCCCCCCTACGGCCTGGCGGGCGCCAACCTGAACTTCTTCCCGCTCGGCACGATCGCCCGCCGGATCGGTATGGTCCACGTCCGGCGAGCCACGACGGACATCCCCGTCTACCGGCTCGCCCTGCGCTCCTACGTCGGACACATGGTGGCCGCGGGGGTCAACCTGATGTGGTCGATCGAGGGTGGACGGACACGGACCGGAAAGCTGCGTCCCCCACRCCACGGCCTCMTGCGCTATGTCAGCGACGCCCTGGAGTCGTCCGAGCTGGCGGACGCGCTCATCGTGCCGGTCTCCATCCTCTACGACCAGCTGCCGTTCCACGAGGTGGCGCGGATGGCCCAGGAGGCACGCGGCACTGCCAAGCAGCCGGAGGACCTGCGCTGGCTGATCGGGTATGCGCGCGGTCTGAAGACACGGCTCGGCGGCATCCACATCGACTTCGGCACGCCGATCCCGCTGCGTGAACGGCTTCAGGCCTACCGCGCCGACGGGGTGGAGGACGGGCAGCTCGTCGAGCGGGTCGCGCTGGAGGTGTGCCACCGCATCAACCGCACCACGCCGGTGACCGCGACCGCGGCCGTCTGTGTCGCCATGCTGGGTGCCGACCGGGCGCTGACGCTCGACGAGGTCTGCGCGACGGTGGCTCCGCTCGCCCGGTACCTGAGCAGGCGGGGGTGGCCGGTTGCCGCCGCGTCCGACCTGACCGACCGTTCGACGGTGCGGCGCACGCTGCAGGACCTCGTCAACTCGGGTGTGCTGACCTGCTTCGCCGGCGGGCCGGAGACGGTGTGGGGCATGGCCGCCGACCAGCATCTGGTGGCCGCGGTGTACCGCAACAGCGCCGTGCACGTGCTGCTCGTGCGGGCCATCGCCGAGCTGGCGCTGCTCTCCATCGCCCGGCACGGCGGTGGCACGCTGCGGGGGGCCTGGGAGGAGGCGCTGGAGCTGCGGGAGCTGCTCAAGTTCGACTTCTTCTTCGCCGCGCGCGCGGAGTTCGCCGAGGAGCTGTGGAGCGAAGTAGAGATCATGGCGGGCGGGACGCGCCCGAGCGAGGTCGGCCCGGCCGACGCCGAGCGGTGGCTGCGCGACGCGGCGCCGCTGGTGGCGCATCTGGTCCTGCGGCCGTTCATCGACGCCTACCGGGTGGTCGCCGAGCAACTGGTGCTCGCCGACGACGATGCCGATCTCGACGAGGACCGGTTCTTCGCCGACTGTCTGGACCTTGGCAGGCAGTGGGCGATGCAGCGCCGGGTGGCGAGCGAGGAGTCGGTGTCCGCGGAGATGTTCCGCACCGCGCTGAAGATGGCCCGCCACCGCGGTCTGCTCGAGCCCGGCGCGGACCCGCACGAGCTGGTGGCCCGACGGCGCGCGCTCGCGGTCCAGCTCGACCGCGTCCTGCACGCCGTGCAGGAGATCGCGACGTTGGGCACGACGTCCGCGGTGGTGCCGCCCGGGCCGCAGGCATCGCTGCGGAGCGTTCCCAACGGGGTGGTGCCCGGGCCGCAGGCATCGCTGCGGAGCGTTCCCGACGGGGTCGTTTCCGACGGGGTCGGAGGCTGACGTGGGATACGTACGCCGCAGAGCGCCGCGGATCGCCGTCGTCGGCGCCGGTTCCTGGGGTACCACGGTGGCCGCGATCCTGTCCCGGAGCGCGACGACCACGATCTGGGCCCGGTCGTCCGACGTGGTGAACGACATCGAGAAGAACCGGCGCAACAGCCGCTACACCGGCGACGCCGTCCTCCCCGACGAGCTGCACGCGACGAGCTCGCTGGAAGAGGCGGTGTCCGACGCGGACACGATCGTGATGGGGGTGCCCTCGCACGGGTTCAGCTCGATCCTGGAGCAGGCCGCGCCGTACGCGCGGCCGTGGGTGCCGGTGGTCAGCCTGGTCAAGGGGCTTGAGCAGGAAACCGACCGGCGGATGACCGAGATCGTCGCCGATGTCCTGCCCGGGCACCCCGCAGGTGTGCTCGCCGGGCCGAACATCGCGAAGGAGATCCTCGACGGCTACGCGGCCGCGGCGACACTCGCGATGCCGGACGTGAACACCGCCGCTCAGCTGGCCGACCTGTTCCGCACGTCCCGCTTCCGGGTCTACTCCACCACCGATGTCATCGGGGTCGAACTGTGCGGGCCGCTGAAGAACGTCTTCGCCATCGCCGCGGGCATGGGCGACGGCGCCGGAGCCGGCCACAACACCAAGGCGATGGTGATCACCCGGGCGGTGCGGGAGATGACGCTGCTCGGCGAGGCGCTGGGCGGCGAACCCGTCACGTTCTATGGTCTGGCGGGCACCGGAGACCTCATCGTGACCTGCACGAGTCCGCTCAGCCGTAACCGGCGTGTCGGCGAGGCGCTCGGCCGGGGGCAGACGATCAGTCAGGCTATGGCTGGGATGAAACAGGTGGCCGAGGGGGTGCGCAGCGCTAGCGTCGTCATGCGGCTCGCGGACAGGGCGGGCGTCGAGCTGCCGATCGCACGCGAGGTCGACGCCGTGGTCAACCACGGCTCGACCGCCCGCGACGCCTACCGCGGTCTGCTGAAACAGGCCCCCGGCCACGAGGTGCGGGGGACAAGCTGGTGAAGCTGAAGGGTGAGTCATGGTAAATGCGAAGTGGGGAATCGCGGCGGTCACGGGCGGTGCCGTCTCCGCGGCGGTGCTACGGCGCCGGCTGTCCCAGGCGGCGGTGCGTAACCAGGAGCCACCGCAGCTCCCCGCACCCCGGTACCGCGCCGGATCAGGCTCGCCCCTGCTGTTGCTGCACGGTGTCGGCGGTACGTGGCCCGCCTGGGACCCGGTGTTGCCGCTGCTGGAGCCGCATCACGACGTCCTCGCTCCGACCCTGCTGGGCCACGGCGGCGGGGAGCCGCTCCCGCCGGGGGTCCCGGTCACGCTCGACGTGCTCGTCGACGGGGTGGAGGCCGAGCTCGACCGGGCCGGCTGGGACCGCGTGCACGTCGTCGGCAACTCCCTCGGCGGCTGGATCGCCATCGAGTTGGCCCGCCGCGGCCGCGCCCGCTCACTGGTGCTGTTCAGCCCGGCCGGGGCGTGGACCTCACAATGCCGGATCGCCGCGGTGGCACTGGGTATCCGCCTGTCCGTGGCCACGCTGGCGCGGTACTCGGCGTACGCCGACCTGATCGCGGGCAACCCGTTGCTGCGCCACCTGCTCCTGGCGACGCAGGTGGCACACCCCGAGCGGGTCGACCCGCAGGCGGTGGCCCTGACCATCCGGGCCAGCGCCCACGCCCCCGCCGTCGACCCGCTCCTGCGCACCCTGCCGCACGCCCACCTCCAGCCGCTGCCCGCCGACCATGACTACCCGATACGGGTCGTGTGGGCGCAGCCGGACCGGGTCATCCCCTTCGAGTACTTCGGCGTGCCGATGCTGGAGCGGCTGCCGGGGGCCGAGCTGATCCAGCAGCCGGGCATCGGTCACGTCCCGATGTACGACGAGCCTGCCACGGTCGCCCGGCAGATCCTCGAGATCGCCGCCTCCGTGGACCAGACGAGACCGGAAACCGCTTCCGCGGACCAGACGCGGCCGCAAGCCGAGCCCAAGGGAGCAGCCCTATGACCGACCACAGCCCCCCGGCCATCGGCGCCGCCCGCTCGAGCTGGGGCGGCCCGGCGGACATGAGCTGGTGGGAAGCCCTGATGTGGCGCGCGGAGGGCGACCTGCGCACCCGCTCCTCCGGGGTCCTGGTCGAGATCCTCGACAGGGCCCCGGAGTGGGAACGCCTGCGCGCGGCCCACGATCGGCTCACGCTGCGGGTGCCCCGCTTACGCGAGCGGGTGATCGAGCCGCTGCTGCCGCTCGTTCCTCCGGCGTGGTCGCCGGACCCGCACTTCGACCTCGACTACCACCTCCAGCGGATCCGGGTGCCCGGCGACGGCTCCAACAGCGAGCTGTTCGAGATCGCCGCCGCCGCGGCGGCCCGGCCGCTCGACCCGAACCGGCCGCCGTGGGAGGCCACGCTCGTCACCGGCCTGCGTGACGGCCGCGCCGGTTACCTCCTGAAGCTGCACCACAGCCTGACCGACGGGCTCGGACTGGTCCAGCTGCTCAACCTCACCCACGGGCGCGGCCCCGAACGGGAGGAACCCGACTCAAGCCCGCTCCCGCCACCTCGGCCGGTGGAGACACCCATCTCGCTGCTGGCCGGGCGGCTGCCGGGCGTCCTGGCCGAGGCGGCGGGCTCGGCGGCCCGGGGTGCCGTGCGGACGCTCGGGCGGGTGGTTGCCGACCCGGTCGGCACGGCCGTCGACACCGTCCGCTTCGGGGCGTCGCTGCGCCGCGTGCTGACCCCGCCCGACGTCGAGCGGTCACCCGTGTTGAACAACGACGGCACCGGCTACCGGCTGATCGCCCACGACGTGCCGCTCGAACAGCTCAAAGCGGCGGGACGGGCCGCGGGCGGCACCGTCAACGACGCGTTCCTGGCCGCGCTGCTGGGCGCGTTCCGCCGGTTCCACGAGCACCACGACGTCTTCGTCGACCAGATACCGATCGGCATGCCGGTGAGCCTGCGCACCGACAACGACCCGATGGGCGGCAACCGGTTCGCCGGGGCCCGGTTCGCCGTCCCGGTGGGCGATCCCGACCCCCGGGTACGGATCGCCGCGATCCGCGCCGCCGTGGCGACGGCCCGCACCGAGCCCGCGATCGGGTTCCTCGACCTCATCGCGCCGGTGCTCGGCCGGCTCCCCCGCGCCCTGCTGATCGAGATCGCGGGCAGTATGACCACCGTGTCGGACCTGCAGGCCTCCAACCTCGCCGGCATCGGGCGCAGCCTCTACCTGGCAGGCTCCCGCGTGCTGCGGGTCTACCCGATGGGCCCACGGCCGGGAGTGGCCGCGATGGTGACCATGCTGTCCTACGAGGGCACGTGCTGCGTGGGGATCAACGCCAACCCCGACGTGATCGACGACGAGAAGGTCTTCGCGGCCTATCTGCGCGACGGCTTCGACGAGGTGCTGGATCTTGCTCGCGGGCTGTGACGGCCCGCGCGCGGTGACGCGGCGGATGCCGCCGACCCCGTCCGGTGTCGGCGGCATCCGCCGCGTCACCGCGCGGGCACGGCCTCCCGCACAAAGGCGACGACGTCGTCGAGAACCTCGTCCGAGTTCGTCTCGTTGAAGATCTCGTGCAGGGCTCCCGGGTACACCTTCTGCCGCAGGTTCGAACCGCCGATGCGCTCGAACGCCGCGCGGGTCTCGGCGAGCGGGGCCAGCGGGTCGAGCTCGCCGTGTATCCACAGCGTGGGCAGGTCCCCGAGGCCCGGGCCGGCCGCGATCGTGGCGACGACGTCCTTGAGGGTCTGCAGTGACTCACGGTGGAACGGGCCGTGGTAGACCAGCGGGTCCGCCGCGTAGGCCGCGCCGACCGCGGGATCGCGTGAGAGCGCGGCCGGGTCGAGCGGAACGTCCGGAATCGGGTCCAGGTCGAGCAGGGCGAAGATCGCCGGGTTGCCGCCGATCACCGGGCCGGAGAGCACCAGCGCGTCCACCGGGCCGACGGCGCGCTGCACGTACCGCACCGCGACGATGCCGCCCAGCGAATGGCCGATGAGGACCACCGGCAGGCCGGGGTGTTCCGCCGTGGCGTGCTTCGCGACCGTGCCCAGGTCGGTGACGATGTCCTCGAGCAGCTCGACGTGTGCCCGCTCGCCCTCGGAACGGCCGTGCCCGATGTGGTCGGGCGCGTACACCGCGCCGCCGGCATCGCTGAGCCTGCGCGCCACGTGGTCGTAGCGGCCCGCGTGCTCGCCGTACCCGTGGGCCAGCAGCGCGACGAACGACGGCTGCTGCGCGCTCCAGCGGTGCAGCGCGAGCGCGCCGTGGCTGCCCGCGAGGGTGGTGATCGTGCCAGGGCTGGTCATGCCGTTGCCTCCTCGCGGCGCGCGAGCTCGCGCGGCCGGAACCTCTGTCTCTTGCCGATGGCTGTCTGTCTCTTGCCGGTGGCTGTCATGGGTGGCTCGTCAACCAGCTCGCGCCGCTCGGGRAGCCTGTGGCTGCCGACCCGTCCGGCCAGCATCCGCGGCGATACGTCCGAGATTTGGCAGAGCCGCACACAGGGGTGACCCGCTGGCCACCCACTGGTTGATCACAGAACGATATAACCAGAAATCCGGTTGATCAAAAAGTGATAGAACCAAAAATTCAGAAGTCGGCTGGTTCGGCGCGGATGGTCCTGGCCCTCGTGGACTCTCGTGACGTTCGCGGGACGGAGGTCCTGGCTGACGACCGGGGCAGCCGTCAGCCAGGACCATCCATCCATGGCCGCTCAGCTCACCACGACCGCACCGTCACCGCGTTCGGCCCAACGCAGTAACCCGGCCCGCCCCTGCCAACCGGCGGTATCACGACGCATCAGATCGACCTATGTGCCACGGCATGTCAGGCGGACGAACAGGCGACCTGCCGCTGGTCAGCCGGTGAGCGGGGAGAACGGGATCCCGTCCGACACGGTCCACGCGGTCAGGGCGATGGCGGCGACGGCCAGCAGCGGTATGACCACCCGTTCCTCGGCCCTGCCGCCCGTCCGGGGGATCAGGGGGATCTCCATCCGCCGGCCGACCGGCCAGAGCAGGGGGCAGCCGCGCGGGGTCAGGCAGTCCCCGGCCAGATGGGCGAGGCATCCCAGTGCCACCGCGTAACCGGCGAAGCTCATGTCGAGATCGTGCATGAGGAAGACCGCGAGCCCGGCGACCACGCAGTCGATGACGGAGGACAGGCGCCCCTGCCGTTCGAAATCCAGCCCGAGACCGCGCAGCCCGAAGCCGACGAGGACGAACAGCGCGGCCCACCAGGCGTACTCGGCGTGGACGGCCAGCGTGCTCATGAGCGCGCCCATGGCGAGCGCGAACAGGATCGAGTGGGTGGCGTGCCGGTGGCCGCCGCTGGCCCGGCCGATCAGCTTGCACATCGTGTGGGTGACCGGCCCGAAGGTGTTGGCGATCCGGCCGCTGGGATGGTCGATGTCGGGCAGCAGCGCCGCGCCCGCGGACACCACCGCGCCGGCGGCCAGCTGGGCGGTGGACAGGGACCCGGTGTGTAAGCCCAGCAACCGCTGCGAGCCCAACCACTCCCCCCGGGACAGCGCGGGCGCGGCCGCCAACCAGACCACCGCCCCGCTCAGCACGTGCGTCCGCCCCATCATGAAACGTCAACCTCAGTGATCGGCACCGACGGACTATAAACCGTCCCCTCTCCGATCTTCACAACCCCCGGGCGGAACCGCGTTGCGGGCGGCTGCGCGGCGCCTCGCAGCGGCTCTGCTCCGTCATCTCACCTGCCCTTGACGGGATCGGCTTCATCGGTACAGTATTCGGGTAACTAACCGATGAACCAACTAGCCAATGAACCGTCCCACTGTCGAGAGCTGGAGGGTCGATGTGCTCGATGACGGAGCACCGCTGTTCACCCAGATCGCCGAACGGCTGGCCGACCAGATCGCCGATGGCGCCCTCGCGGAGGGCGAACGGGTGCCGTCGACCAACGAACTGGCCGCCTACCACCGGATCAATCCCGCCACCGCGGCCAAGGGCATCAACGTGCTGACCGACGACGGGCTGTTGGAGAAGCGCCGAGGGATCGGCATGTTCGTGGCGGCCGGCGCCCGTGAGCGGCTGCTCGCGGAACGCCGCAAGCGGTTCGCCGAACGCTACGTGCAGCCGCTGGTCGCCGAAGCGCACCGGCTCGAGTTCGACGCCGACGAACCGGTGACGCTGATCCGGGAAGCCAGCCACACCGAGGAAGGGATCAGACCATGACCGCGACGATCTCGGTGGCCGGTCTGACCCGCCGCTACCGCAACCACCTCGCCCTCGACGACGTCACGCTCACCGTCGAAGGGCCGTCCATCACCGGGCTGCTGGGCCTGCAACGGCGCTGACAAGACCACCCTGCTGCGCATCGTCGCCGCCCAGGCGTTCCCCTCGGCCGGGCAGGTTCTGGTGCTCGGTGCCAGCCCGATCGAGAATGACGCGGTTCATCCACACCGGCGGGCTGGTCACGATCTACGTCTGGGTGTTCATCGGCGGGCTGTTCAGCACCTACCGGTCGTTGCCGTTCGGGCTCGCCCTGGGGGCCAGCGGCGCTCCTACTATCTTGGCACCGCCGGTCTGGCTGTCGTCCTTGCCGCCGTCTACGGGCTCGCCCTCGCCGGTCTGCAGGCCATCGAGCGGGCCACCGGCGGAGGGGGCAGGAACATGCACTTCTTCCGGGTGGACTGCATCCTCGAGGGAGCGTGGTACCTCACCTGGCTGACCTCGTTCGTGGGCCTGGCGCTGCTGTTCGTCTACGGCATGTGGTTCGGCATCGTCTACCGCCGTTGGAACGTCATCGGCATGGCCGTCTTCATCGCCGGCCAGGTCATCGTTCTCCTTGCCGCCACGCTCCTCACCACCCGGGCCGACGCCTGGGCGAGCATCGGCGACTTCTTCACCGGCTCTCAGCGCCACCGGGCTGACCGGCGTTCTCGCGGCCCTCGCGGTCGCGCTGTTCGCCGGAGGGTTCACCACGATGCGCCGGGTAACCGTCTGACCAGCCGGTTCAACAACACCCACGCCCGGTCCGCCGCGGCCACAAAGCGGGACTTTCACCGCTGATCGCGGGTGGCCGGAGATGGCGACATCCCACCGCCGGGACAGGGGGACACCAGACGACGGGGGTGCGCGAGAGCCGCAGGAAGTGATCGGCACCGAATGCTGAACGCAAAGCCCGCCGTCAGGGACATCACGACACCAAGTACGCGATTCCGCCAGTTCAGCCTCGGCGGCGAGGCCGTTATTGTTTGATGACTATTGGTTCAGGGTATCCTCACAACAGGGTCCGGTTTTTCTTTTCGCCCCTGCCAGGAACAGGCGACCCGTCCGGTAGTTTTTGCCGGCACGGCGAGAAGGAACACCACGGTCTCATTGCCATGAAAAGAGGTGATGGGTATGAGAAGAGTAACCATGTTGATCCTCGCCGTGTTCCAGGTTTTGGTGAGCTTGTTCGTTGGCACGGGGGCCGAGTCGGTCACGAAGGCTCCAACCTGTCACCCCGGCACCTGAACATGCCCACCACACCCGGTGGCCGCCGGYGCGACGGGAAAAACAGCAGTCCGAACGACTGAGAACAGTCAGTATTTTCCGTGGGTCTGTCCCTGTTGCCCGCAGGCGGCTGCTGGGAGGCCGTCGGGACTGGGCGTTCTCCACGCGGGGCCCRCTCGGGCGTCCGTCGTCCCCATGCGCGACACGAAATGTCCTGATAAGTCCTGCTTCCCGGTGAAACCCGGTCCGATCGGTGCGCTTTCCGCGGCCTTCGGGCACTGACCTGTCGCCCCTGACCGGACGGCCAYGGCCCGCGCCAGCCACATTCAGTCGCCGCCCGACAGCAGTAGTAGCACAACCGGTCGAACCGTGGGCGGAGACCACTCGGCTTCGTCCACGATACAGCCTCCCACGGCTCCTGTGCGCTGAAGGAGAATCTGCTGATGCCTGTTCTGTGTGAACCGGCTGTCGCGGTTCCAGAAAATATCCTGACCATGGGTGAGACTCTTGAACTGGCTCAGCGTCTGCACAGAGATCACCCCGCTCTCCCCCTCGCCCTGCGCCTCATAAGTAACACCGGCGTCGTCAAACGCCACATTGTTCGTCCGATTGACGAGACACTGAAGCATCCAGGTTTTGAGACCAGAAACCACATCTATGCGGAAGAGGCCCGGGCGCGGGTTCCGGACGTCGTGCACCGCGCGCTTCGAAATGCGGAGATGTCGCCTGTCGATATCGACATGATAGTGTACCTGTCCTGTACCGGGTTCATGATGCCGTCACTGACGGCCTGGCTCATCAACAAGCTCGGATTCAGACCGGAGACACGCCAGCTCCCCATTGCCCAGCTGGGCTGTGCGGCTGGCGGAGCAGGGATAAACCGCGCATTTGACTTCTGCACCGCCCATCCCGGGTCAAACGCTCTGATCGTGGCCTGCGAGTTCTGCTCGCTCTGCTACCAGCCCACCGATGTCGAGATCGGCAACCTGCTGTCGAACGGCCTGTTCGGTGACGCCGTGGCGGCTGCTGTGGTGCGCGCCTCCGGAGGGACGGGCATGCGCCTKGAAAGGACCGGTTCCTACCTGATACCGAACACCGAGCAATGGATTTCCTACGCTGTGAAGGCCACCGGCTTTCATTTCCAGCTCGACCGACGCGTCCCGAAGACCATGGAACCGCTGGCGCCGGTCCTGCGAGACCTGGCAGAAGAGAACGGCTGGAACGCGTCACTGCTGGACTTCTACGTGGTCCACGCTGGYGGGCCCCGGATTCTGGACGACCTGAGCCGTTTTCTCGATGTTGCACCCAACGAGTTTCGCCACAGCAGGGCGACGCTCACCGAGTACGGGAACATCGCGAGCGCCGTCGTACTCGACGCCCTTCGGCGAATCTTCACCGAAGGCACGGTTCCGAACGGTGGATGCGGTATTCTGGCGGGTTTCGGCCCCGGGATCACGGCTGAGATGTCGGTCGGGCGCTGGCAGACAGACCCCCTTACAGTAAAGAGAGCGGACCGGGTCGGAGAGCGGGCCTGAGTTTGGACCGGCCGCTCCGATCCGGACCGGACGCCACCGCGGGCTTTTCATCGACTGTCTCGCGTTCCCCGGGCAGCATGGTCGACGCCGGACATGTCGATCACAGTTTCCTACTGAAAGGTGGTTGTGGGATGTCCGTCTCGAACTCCGCGCCGACGTGTCCGTTCCGGCACGACGACGCCCTGGAACCGGACCCCTTCATGACCCGAATGCGGGCCGAGGCCCCCGTCACCCGCGTCCGGATGCCCTACGGGGAAGGCGACTGCTGGCTGGTCACCCGCGATGCGGACGTGCGGACAGTCACCGCGGACCGGCGTTTCAGCCGGGCCGCGCTGATCGGGCGGGACTTCCCACGGATCACGCCTGCCCCCATCGCGCAGTCCGAATCGATCAATCTCATGGATCCGCCCGCGCTGAACAGAGTGCGTGCTCTGATTCTCAAGGCGTTCACCACGCGCCAAGTCGAGAAACTGCGGCCCTGGACCCAGCGGAGCACGGACGAACTGCTGACCAGAATGGCCAGGAACGGCGCGCCGGCCGATCTCGCCGATCATCTGGCGGGCCGGCTGCCGCTCATGACGATCTGCGCGCTGATGGACATCCCCGAAGCGGACCGGCCCCAACTTCGCCGGTGTGCCTCGGCCATGATGTCCATGAGCGCCGTCGACCAGACTTCGGCGGTGAAAGCAAAGGCGGAACTGCGGGCCTACTTCGCCGAGCTGACCGCAAAACGCCGCCGTGTCCCCGGCGACGACCTGGTCAGCGCGCTCGCCACCGCACAGATCGGTGGCGAGATGCTCAACGAGGAGGAACTGGCCGTGCTGGCCATGCTCCTGTTGGTCACCGGTCACGACACCACCACGTACAACATCAGCAACATCGTCTACACGCTGCTGACGCACCCCGTACAGCTTGGCCAGCTGCGTGCCCATCCCGAAATACTGCCGCAGGCCATCGAGGAGTTGCTCCGGTACATCCCGTTCCGTCAGGGCGTCGGCATTCCGCGGGTGGCCCTGGATGACGTCGACTTCGACGGTGTCACCGTCAGGGCCGGTGACACCGTGCACGTGTCGTATCTGACCGCCAACCGCGACGAACTGGTCTACGACCGCGCCGACGAACTCGACTTCGGACGGAAGGATCCCGTCCCGCACATGACCTTCGGATACGGCAGCCACCACTGCCTCGGATCCCATCTGGCGCGCATGACGCTCCAGGTCTCCATTGGCACACTGCTCACCCGTTTCCCCGGACTGCGACTGGCTGTACCCGCGCAGGACGTGCGGTGGAACAGGGTGTCCATCTGGCGTTACCCGCTCGCGCTGCCGGTCGCCTGGTAAAGCCAGCCCGGGAGCCCCTGCGACGCCATACGGTGCGCTCACCATCGGCCTGCTGTCCGCGCGCGGGGACAGGCGCGGCCGGTCCTCTTCAGCTGGCTGTGCCAGGACGAGACCGTTCCCGGTGAATCCGGGCTGGAACGCTTCGCCGGAGCCTCGTCCGACGTCAGGCGCTGGAGCCGCTGGTCAGGGTGGGGTCCATGTGCGCTACCAGGTAGAGGATGTCGGCTGGATCGCCGCTGGTGAGCACACTGTGGACCTCGCGGTACGCCTGACGGTACTCGTTGAGGACGATCGCCACACTGGCGGTCTCCACCGGTTCCCCGAGTTCGATCGCCGCATTGGCGAGATGGCGAGCGCCACGGGTGGCCCGCTGCGCGGTGAGCATTCGTGAGGCGATTGCGTCAAGCCGGTTTGGATCWTTCATAGCGATCTTTGCTTCCTGTGTGGGTAGGCCCACCCGTCGTCAGTGCTCTGCCCCTGACAGCGATCGCAGACCGTTCGGACCGCCCAGGCAGCCAGTGCCCCTGATCACCAACGGCAGTGATCGGCTGGGTCTGCTCCCCCGGGCAGGTCCTGGCCCGCGATCAGCAGAGCCGGTGGGGGGCGAGGTTGTCGTCGATGGGGAGCAGGCCGGTGACCGTCGCGGTCACCTCCGTCGACTGGAGGGCGACGATGCCTCGCAGGACGTTGACGAAGGCCGTGTCAGCCGCATCGCGACCGGTTGCGATGCGGACCATGCCCTCCCGGGGGGCTCGGCAGGTGGCGTCGTAGGTCCACCACGCGCCGTCGAACCATGCCTCGAAGACGGCGTGGAAATCCATCGGAGTCAGGCCGGGTGCGTACACAGCGACGAAGCGCGCCGGTATCTGGAGAGCCCTRCACAAGGTGATCCCGAGATGGGCGAAATCGCGGCATACTCCCTGCCCGGTGAGCAGCGCGTCATCGGCGGAGCTGTGGACGTTGGTGGAACCCGGAACATAACCCACCCGGCTGTGAATCCACTGTGTGATCGCCTCCACCTGGGGCCGTCCGGGTGGCAGGCCGCCGAACTCGGCGACCGCGAACCCGACATCGTGGTCCGACGGGCAGTAGCGGCTCGCCCGCAGGTAGGTCAACTGCTCCAGGCCAGGCAGGCCAGGCAGGCCACCGCGGATGGCTGCGGCCGGTTGTCCGGCGGTGGCAGGTGGAGCGGCGAGTTCAGCCCGGTAGGACACGGACAGGATTCCCGGGGGTGTGCGCAGAAGATGCAGTCGACCACCGTGCGGTGTGGCCAGCTCGATCGCGGCCGGGAGCACCCTCCTGTCAATCGTCACGTCGAGCCGCTCGGCACGGACCACCCGACCGTTGGCCGCGGCGATGTGGAGGGCGACGTCCGCAGGTTCCCCGACATCGAAGGTGAGGTCGCAACTGACCACTCGCTCGATCGCCCCGCCGGGATACACGGACGGTCGGTTACTTGCTGACTGCACGTCGGTCACGTAAGGGACGCCACCCCGGCAGTGCACAGGATCTCGTCCGTCGAACCGGCTGGCGAGCCGGTGCCGGCCAACCGGARCATCTCGCGCGCATGCTCGGATGCGGTGTCGGGCGGAATCACCAGCAGGCGGATCCAGGGCCGGGTGCCCGGCACGGATGGGGTGAAGGACAGCCGGTCGGGAGCCCCGCCATCATCGTCGAACCGGTCGAGATCGACGCGGTCGAGAACAGAAAAAGTCTGGTGCGCCGTCACGACGGCCACCTCACCCCGACGGTACCCCGCCGGATGACAACGACCGACAACCACATCGACACCATGTCAATATTCACAAAATCATCAGCCTGCTGACAGGTTATCATATGCGAGACACCCAGGGGGATCACATTGACGAGCGCGTCGATTCCCAGGGATCGACGTGTGCGCAGCGCATCCCACAGATATTTTCGTGGATCAGGCCGCATACAGGGTTTCCCTGGTCCACATCACCTGGTCACGGAAGTACGGATTATGGGACAGCCGTAACGCTGACGACGTACAGGCGACCGATCTCAACAGTCRCCCTCGCAGGACGCCCGGCTGGAGAACCCCGGCCGAGGCCGCTGGGCGATCGCACACTCTCTTTTCAAACGGGGCCGGGTCAGTGCGACGGGCCGAGCAGCGCGCGTATGAACGCGATGCCGAACTGGGATCGGTTGGTCTGCCAGACGTGGCAGTACTCGTACGGCCAGGCGTAGACCGGGCACTGCCCGTTGCAGAGTGTGGACACCCGCGGCTCGTCGAGATCGGCGGCGGCGTAGCGGTACAGCAGCTCGATGCGGGTGGAAATAATACCGTAGTCGAAAATGCGGGCAAGGCGGTTCTCCTGGGCGAGTACCGTCTCGATCGTCAGGTCCTCCAAGGGGTACCTGTCGGGGAGGACGTTCTGGAGGGACAGAAAGAGGTCGGCCGCCCGGCGGCGCGGATCGCCCAGGAGGGCGCCGAGCACGGCGAGYCTGCCGAGTGCCAGTTTGGGGCGCCTGAGCAGGCTGTGCGCGTAGAGGACGCGCAGTAGCGCGACGTCCATGAAGAACCGTTCGAGCGGCGTCTCGAGCGCGACGAGCCCGCGGTTGTTCAGGTAGCCGGCCACGATGCTGGCGTTGTGCGCGCGGTACCAGGCTTCCGGAGCGGGGCGCCACAGAAACGCCAGCCAGTGCCGCACCGCGGTCGTGCTGGGCTCGCCGGACGCGCCCTTGGACAGCAGGTCTGCCTCGACCGTGTCGCGGAGCAGGGACTCGTTCACGGCCCGCCACCACGGGCTGCCGGGCGTCGCGGCGCTGGCGGATGCCAGCAGTCCGCGCTGGATCTGCCAACGCATGAAAGCTATTTCGGCACGCCGATAGGGTCGGATGCTCCGGGTCGCGACACGCCGGTCGTAGAACTGCGCGGCGAGCCGGAGACGCCGCGCCGGGTCGTCACGGGCGACGGCAACCAGTTCCTCCGCGCGGTGCGCGGCACCCGCCGACACCCCTCGGCTGGACACCTCACGAGCATATCGAACGCGGCAGTGTGTACCCGGCATGTACCGGCCGAGTGAGGAGGGCGCAGAGGAAGACACAGCGGAAGACACAGAAGACACAAAGGAATCGGCACCGGTCGGGGAGCCGGYGCACGCGACAGGCACGGTTCCGTCAGAGGCGGCCCAGCCGTACGGGGTCCCCGATTCGTAGGACTCCCCCGCTGACAATCATCGCGCGAAGGCCGCCGCGGTGGAGGAGTCCGCGCAGCACACCCGGTCGGGTGAGCCGTTCCAGGCGAGCGCACGGCTCGCTGAGAGCCGTGCCGCGCACACGGACGTCGGCGCCAACGGTGAGTTCCTGGCCCACCAGCTGGTCGAGGGGAACACCGCGGCAGACCACGTTGCGGCGGGCTTCTCCCGAGGCGAGAAAGACACCGTGGTCGTGCTTCAGGGCCGTGAGGGCATCGACGTCGATGAAGGAGATCTCGCAGACGCCGGAGGAGCGGCCGATGACGTGCCGGGACGGCCCGCCGGCAGCTCCGTCGTGAAAGTAGCGGAAATAGCGGTCCCCCATCAGGCCGCGGCCGGCCACCGCGAGCACCTCGCCGACCTCTGTCATGGGCGCGCCATGGGCGGGCGCGACGTGAAGCGAGACCACGCTACCTTCCCACATTCAGTGGCACCTTCCCACGTTCAGTGGCGCCTGCTCGTGTTCACCAGCTCCGTTCCCCGCCGAAGAAGTTCTCCTCGATGGTGTCGAGCGTGCGGAACTGGTCGACGCTCAGTTCGGTGACGGGTAGTTCGCGGCCCACGACGTCCTCCAGCAGCAGGATGAACTCCATGAAGCCGAGCGAGTCGACAAGGCGGTTCTCGATGAGATCGAGATCGGGAGGGATCTCGTCGAACTCCGGGTTGCGCTCACGCAACCAGTCGACGATCGGCTTGAGTGTGTCATGCATGGGCTGTCATTCCCCGCGCGTCACGGACGGCAAGGGCGTATTCGGTACGGAAGCGGGCCAGCAGGGCAGCTACCGGTTCGACGGCCGTGACCCGCTCGCAGGAGCGGCCGCAGTACATGGCCATGTCCTCGACCTGGCCCTCGACGCGCACCGACGGCGCGGTCGCGCTGTACCGGGGGACGGGCAGGCGCCCGCCGTCCGCCGTCGTGACGGTCGCGACGAATCGGGCGGGAAGCCGTTGTTCGGAGTCGGTCAGGGCATTGCGCAGCACCCGGTGGGGCCGGTGCGGCCATCCGATGTCATAGCGCGTCGTCACCACGGTKTCCGTGGCCGCGGCCGCGACGATCCGGCGTCTGAAGAGCGGATGGGCCTCCGATTCATGGGTGGCCACGAAGACGGTGCCGGCCATGGCACCGTCCGCGCCCTCCTCGATGGCACGGGCGAGGTCGGCCCCGGTCGCCACTGCGCCGGCCACGGCGAGGACGGCGTCCGCGTGGCGTTTCCGTACCGCGCGCAGCAGGGGCAGGGCGGGCAGGTCACCGAGCAGGTGACCGCCCGCTTCGCTGCCCTGTAGGACGACGATGGTGGCGCCGCGTTCCAGCGCCCGCTCGGCGGTGGCCTCGGTGCCGACCTGAACCACCGTCGGGTGCCCCGCTCCGGCGGACGCGGTCAGCAGGTCCGGGTCGGGGAGCCCGTAGAAGGTCACGAAGGCGTGCCCGGGCAGGCTGTCCAGTGCGGCGTCGAGCTGGGCGCGGGCGGTGGCCGGGCCCGCCACCTCCGGGATGAGGTTGACGCCGAACGGACGTGTGGTCGTCCGGGCGGTGGCGGTGACAAGACGGCTCACCTGGGCTGGCGGTTCCCTGTAGAGGGCGAGTACGCCGCCGGCGCCCGCGCGGGACACCGCGGCGCACAGCCTGGGTCCCGCGATGCCACCCATCCCGGCCTGGAGCAGAGGCAGGGTGAGCCCGAGGGCCCGTCCCAGCCGGCCGGGGAGCACGGGCAGGCTCGGCGCGGTCACTGGACGGCTCCCGCCTTCAGGACCGCGTCTCGGGCCGCGACGAGGTCCCCGTCGAAGCGTTCGTCCAGGACGTGCAGCCAGCGTTCCAGGCCGAAGGCGACGCACCCGGTGAACGCGGGCCGTCCCGCGTACTGGATGGCGCAGCGTTCCCCGAAGAAGTTCCGGTGGTGGTTGAACGAGGCCACCGCCGTGCCGTCCCGGCTTGCATACTCCTCCTTGACCGGCGCGAGGAGTTGCATCACCGCACGCGATCCGTCCTTCTGGAAGAAGGGATCGGTCGCGGGGACGCGGCGCAGCTCGATCCCGAGGCGCGCGGCGAAGGCGGCGATCTCCTGGTGGTGGTTGTCGAGGTGCGCCTGGACCGCCTCGCGGGARCCGAGACAGACGATCTCCCGCATGGTGAAGCCCCACAGGCGGCGCAGGCCGTCGTAGTGCTCCTCGTTGCGGAAACAGCGGGACGCCATGGTCACCAGGGTCGCCGGTCCGGCGAGCTCGGTGCCGGTGAAGTGCAGGAACCCCGCGTAGCAGGTGGCCGACGGCAGCAGGTAGGTGGCATCGCTGAGATCCTGGGCGGGGATCGGGACGACCGCCTTCCCCGCACCGTAGTGGTCGAGGCGGTCCGGTCTGATGCCGCTGACGACGCTGCCGAGATGCGGGAAGTTGTGGAAGTAGTCCAGTTCTCTGAGGGCCGCGGCCGGCAGCAACGGCGGGAGCGTCATCGGCTCGGCACCGCGGGCGGTGCCCCAGCCCGCGAAGACGTCGTCGAGGGTGCGCAGCAGCGAGGTCGCCGCCCCGCCCAGACAGGCCAGACCGTCGCACGCGGACCAGGCCGCGGGAGAGCCGGCGGGCACAGTGGTGTGCTCGGTACGGGACCCGCCGGTGTGGGACCCGCCGGTGTGGGACCCGCCGGTGTGGGACTCGGTGCGGGACATCGTCCTCCCTAGGGCCTGTCTGGTGGATGGCGGGAAGGATGCCGGGCGCGTGGCGCGCCGACGGTGGTGGCCGGCGGCCCGGCGGTGGTGGTCTGCTCACAGCGCGAGGGGGATGCCGATCCTGGTGAGGAAGTCCGTGCTCTTGCGCAGTACGCGCTCGTGGGCGGCGCGACGGGCGGGATGGTTCAGCAGCCGCCCGCGGAGCGCGAATCCGTCGGAGATCCCGGTGTCGCGGTAGGCGGCGGGGTTGTAGAACGAGGCCATGCTGGCGCTGAGGTAGTCGGCGAGGTAGTGGCTGACGGCCGCACGGTCCTCGGCGTCCAGCCCGGCCGCCAGCAGCCGCTCCCACAGCAGCTGGACCAGCCGTGCTCCGAAGGCGATGTGGCGGCTCTCGTCCTGGTGGTGAATCCGGTTCAGCTGCCGGATGGTGGGATGCAGCCGGTCGTCGGCGGCCAGGTGCACGTTGTAGTGGTCGACGATCTGCTCGAACAGCAGGATGCGGGCGAACACCAGGAAGTTCTCCCGCCGCGGGTCCTGGGCGGGAGCGGCCGGCCCCAGTTTTTTGCTGGGGTAAATTCGCCCGCCGTACTTCAGGCAGAAGGTGGCGAAGAACCACATGTGCTCGTTCTCCTCACCCATGAAGTGGTGGAAGAACTCGGACGGCGTCTCGAAGCCGGGCGTGTGGACCCGGCGCATGACCTCGATGAGCAGTTCCCTGATTCCGTGGACGTTCAGGCTGTAGAAGTTGAYGCTCTCCCAGCGGCTGAGGGCGCGCAGCTGGGCGGGGGCGAGATTCTCGGCATACTGCGTCCCGTGCACGGACAGCAGTTCGGGCGAGAACCAGAATTCGTCCGCGGGCAGACTCGGTGGCCAGTCGAACGTGGTGTACGGGTTGTAGTAGTCGCTGCTGGCCCTGGCCGAGAGGCGGTCGAGAAGCCGCTGGAACCCGGCATCCGTGATATCCGCGGCACACAAGGTGCCCGAGGTATTCGAAATGTTCGATGTATCCGAAATATTCGAGGTCATGCCGGCTCCTTCCGGACGGGCCAGGCGATGCTGTCGAGCAGTTTCCTGTGCAGTTGCGGGGTGGAGGCGGCCACGCAGGACCGCTGGTTGGTGACGTCCAGGTCGGTCAGGGCCGTGTCGCCCAGCGGCTGCCCGTAGGCGTCGGTGATGACGATGCCGGCCTTCTCGGCCAGCAGGACGGCGGCGGCGATGTCATAGGGGAACAGGTGCAGCACGCGTCCGTTGCCCACGCGTTGGAACTCGCCGAGCAACGCGGGGTCGTCCCGCAGCAGGCGGTTGCCGATGTCGACGTACGCGTCGAGCTGCCCGGTGATCAGGCGGGAGATGGAGTAGGTGGCGCTGTTGAAGACGAACACGCCCCCCGTGTTGGCCGACAGGTCGATGAGATGTCCGTATGCCTCGGTCATCAGCCGGGCCGGGTGCCCGTTGAACTCCAGCGACCAGAACATCCGTGACGGGTCCGTGGTGCGGGTCGGGGCGGGCACGGGGTGGTCGTACCCGTGCGCGACCACCCCGGGGGTGTCCCTCTCGGCGTACAGGCAGGCACCGGTCYTCCACTCCATCAGCAGCGCGTGCCGCACGTCCGCGATCCGGGGACACGCGGTGAGGCGGGCGACGGCGACGGCGACGGTGGCGGACTCCAGCCCGGCCACGGCGGAGCGGGTGCCGTCGATGGGGTCGACAACCAGCAGGTGCCGTGGGGCACGGCCGTGCTCGCGCAGGCCGCGGTCCTCGGAGAACACGGCCATGGGCAGGTCCCGCTCGACGACGTACTTCCACACGGCGCGCTCGGCCACGTCGTCGATCCCGAACTGGGCGTCGCCACCGGGCGAGTGGCCGCGTACGCCGCGGTTCTCCGTCAGGGCTCGGCCCGCGGTGATCTCGCCGCGCACCAGCCGGGCGAGGCCGAGCAGGTACTCCCGCCAGCCCTGCCACCCGTGATCGTCCATCCGGGCCCTCCTGCCGTTCGTTACTGCGCCTCTCCAGGCGACGTCCGTCGCCGCGCCTCTCCAGGCGACGAGGGTCACTGCGCCTCCTGGGCGACGAGGGTCTCCAGGCGGTCGCAGAGCAGGTCCGCCTCCTCGATTGTGATGATCAGAGGCGGCCGTATCTTCAGCACGTTTCCGCGTCCGTAGCGGGAGGTGCGCAGGATCAGGCCGTGCTCCATGCCGCTGCGCGCGAGATGCCGCGTCAGCGAGGTGGCGGGCTGGCCATCACGGTCGGTGAGTTCGATTCCGATCATCAGGCCCAGTCCCCGCACGTCGTCGACGCAGGGGTACCGCTGGGCCATGCCGCGCAGCCGCCGCATGATGTGCGCCCCGACCGCGCGGACGTTCGCCAGGAAGGCGGGCCGGGAGACGATCTCGAGGGTCCTGGCGGCGGCCGCCGCCGCCAGGAGGTTGCCGCCGTACGTGAACGAGTGGAACTCACCGCCGAGCCCGGAGAACTCCTCGCTGGTGAGGATCGCCGCGACCTGGGCTCCGGAACCGCCCAGCCCCTTGGACGTGGTGATGATGTCGGGCCGCACATCGAAGTGGTCCGCGGCGAACATGTGCCCGGTGCGGCCGATACCGGTCTGGACCTCGTCGAAGACCAGGACGATGCCCCGCTCGTCGCAGATGCGGCGCAGCGCCGCCAGGTATCCGTCCGGTGGCACGATGTTGCCGCCGGAGCCGGACACCGGTTCGACGACGACGCAGGCGACACTCCCCGAGGACGCGTGATCGATGAAGTCGTTGATCCGTTCCGCGCACAGCAGACCGCAGGTGTCCGGCCGCTGCCGGTAGAAGCAGCGCCGGCAGTACGGGTCGGGGACATGGACGACCCCGGGGACGAGCAGCGGGAACGGCTCCCTGCGGAACGCCTCCCCGGACATCGCCGTCGTCAGCAGGGTCTGGCCGTGGTGGCTGCGGAACAGGGTGATCACGTCACGGCGGCCGGTGTGGACCTGTGCCATCTTCACCGCGCCCTCGTTCGCGGTGGAACCCCCCGACACCTTCAGGTGCACCCGCGTGAGGTTCGGCGGTGACACCGCGACAAGCCTGCGGACGAGTTCGTCGACGGGCCTGGTCTGGAACGTCGAGGTGGCGTGGATCAGTAGATCGGCCTGCTCACGGATGGCCTTGATGATTTCGGGGTGGCTGTAGCCGAGGCTGAGATTGAAGGTGGCGGAGGCACAGTCGATGTACGCCCTGCCCTCGGTGTCGTACAGGTAGATGCCGTCACCGTGGTGCATCATGTAGTCGCTGACCTGGTGGTGGAGCAGGTCCTGGATTCGCCGCGTGTCGTACAAACTTACCGCCCCCTTGGTGTGGGCGACGGCCGTCGAATGCCGGAGTTCATCCGGCGCGATTCCGCCGGCCTCGTGGCCGCACTCAGACGGGAAGAACGAAGGTGAAACTCCCTTCCCAGCCCTCCGCCGTCTCGCGGACGTTCATGAGGCATTCCGGCCGGAAATGCCTGTCCAGACGGTTTCTGCGCTCTCCCGGGAAGTACAGCATCGTCGTCAGCACCGCGCCGCCGGGCGGCTGCACCTTCACGTGGACGTGGCGGGTGCGGCCCGGGTAGACGGCCGGCAGGACGGTTTCCAGCCGCCAGTTCCCCGCGGTGTCAGCAAACTGGTGTCCGCGCAGGGTGAAGCCCTCCTCGTCGTACACACCCTCGTCGCCGACCTGCCAGAAGTCCAGCAGCGTACCGCCGACTGGTTTTCCGTCCAGCCCCACGACACGGCCGGACAGCACCATGGGCGTACCGGTCCCGACATCGTTGCGGAAGTTTGTCTTGTACGGGGTGCAGGGCTTGTAGTACGGCCCCTCGGTCTGTTCGGGAGTCGGCGGTGTGCCGTTGCACCTGCATTCGGGTGTCGGGATCAGGAGCTCCTGTCCCCGCACTGTTTCCGCCATCTTGGAACTCCTTCGGTGATCGACGCGAGAAACGCCTCACGGAGTTTTCGCGGAGCGATACAGGAAGCCGTCCGCCGTCCGCCGTCCGCCGTTCGATCTCGATCGAGGCGCGCGCGACGCGTGAACGGGTCAGATGAACGGCGAGATCTGGTTGGAAGGGGAACGGCGGAGCCCTCTCTCGTGGGCCGCGTGGCGCAGCATGACGACCCGGGCCCGGGCGAACAGGTCGTCGTCCGGGGGACGGGTCAGGATGTCCGTCAACGCGAAGAGATCGAGGGCACGACTGATCCGCGGCCAGTCCGGTGGCAGCAGACCGCCGCCGGCCTGGAAGGCGTCCGTCAACCCCCGGGAGAAGGCCGTCGGGTAGTCGTCGGCGAAGCGCAGCATGTTGCCGACGTCCACCAGCGGCGAACCGCTGAAGGCCAGTTCCCAGTCGAGCACCGCGGCCACCTGCCAGCGGTCGTCACCCCGCCGCTCGACCAGCACGTTCTTCGGGTTGAAGTCGTTGTGGACGAGGCTGCGCTGGCCGCACACGGCGGCGCACGGCCGCGCGCTCCTCTCGGCCAGCCACCGCAGCGTCGCCACGTCGGAGGAGCTGAGGCGTTGCGCGGCGCGACCGGTGCCGCCGGGCCGTCCGTCCGGGTGCCGCGCCGCCGAGAGGCGCCTCTCCACGAATTCCGGCAGATCACTCGTGACATCCCGCCTCGCCGGCCGGGGCACGAGCGAGGCTTCCTCGAAGTATCCCGGCCCGGGCAGAGCGAACATGCCGATGCGGGCCAGTGCCGCGCCGACCTCCCGGCCCAGGGAATCCGCACCCTCCGGAGAGGCATCCGCCAGCGGCCCGGACAGCATGACGCCCTGGACGAAACGGTAGACGAGGGCCGGGCGGCCCGTCGCCCGGCCGTCCGGGTCCGCGGCCACGAGTTCGGGCACCGGGACCCGGCCGCGCAGCCGCGTCAGCAGGGCGGCCTCCACCTCGCAGGGGTTGCGCCGCACCGCCGTCCCGCCTCCGCCCGAACCGTAACGACGCAGGACATAGCGCTCGTTTCTACGGGTTGTCAGCATGATCGACTCGTTGGTGTACCCGCCGGGAAGCGGACGCGCGTGCCGCACACTGTCACCCGGCAGCGCGTCGTGGAGCAGCCAGGCACGGACGTCGGTCTCGAGACGGACGGAATCGCTGATCGCCGTCTCACCCGTTCGCCTGCCGTGCGTCCGGTTCTCCTCGTGACGAGGCCGGTCCGCGTACACGCGGTTCTGGGCGACATTCGCGCGGTTCTGGGCAGCGTCTGCCGCGGCGGCGTCCGGCGACGTGTCGTCCGGCGACGCTCCGTCCTGGCGTGCGATGGTCGCGGCCCGGGCAGCCAGGACGAGGCCGCCCGCCGGGCCTGCCATCGAACCGAGCGCGGCTGGTACGACGAAGTCGTCCGCCTCCTGTTCCGGCAGGCCCGGATACCCGGCGAGCCGCTTCGCCAACTCGGCCCGTACCAGGGGGAACAGTCCCGGCAGCACCGACATCCCGCCCCCGATCACGATCCGCTCGGGCGCGGTGCAGTAGACGACGTTGCGCAGCCCCTCGGCCAGATAGGCCGCCTCCAGCTCGACCGCCCTGCGAAGCTCCTGACCGGCGAGTTCTTCCGCCGGCCGCCCCCAGCGGGCGGCGGCCGCCCGTCCGCTCGCCATGCCCTCCAGACAGTCCCCGTGGAAGGGGCAGTTGCCCGCGAACCCGTCCCCCGGCTGCCGCGCCACCGCCACATGGCCGATCTCGGTGTGCACCAGCCCGCGCACCGGCCGGCCGCCGACAACCGCCGCACCGCCGACCCCGGTACCGACCGTGATGTACACGAAGGTCTCCAGCCCACGTGCCGCGCCCCACCGGCCCTCGCCCAGCGCGGCCCCGTTGACATCGGTGTCGATCGTCACGGGAACACCCAGCTCACGCGCGAGCCTGCCCTGGACGTCCACGTTGCTCCAGCCGGGTTTGGGCGTGTTCGTAACAAACCCGTACCGGGGGTGGGAGCGGCGCAGCTCCAGCGGGCCGAAGGACGCGACGCCCACCGCGGCCGGCGGCCCGTGATCGGCCGTGGCCTCCCGGAAGAACGCGACCACCCGGGCAAGCGTCGGCCCCGGCTCCCCGGTAGGGAAGCGCATGTGGGCGGCGACGTCGTCGGGGCCCGTCCCCAGCAGGCACAGCATCTTTGTTCCGCCTGACTCCACCGAGCCGTACAGCGGGCCGCGCGTGCTCATCGGTCGCTCGCAGGCCAGCCGTCCGCCCCCACGGGCGCCGGGTCGGACCGGATGACGACCTTCATCGCGCCGTATCCCGCCTCCCTCCAGGCCAGCAGACCGAAGGCGTCCTGGTGGCGCTCGAGCGGGAACTCGTGCGTCACCAGGGACTCCAGCGGCAGTTCACGGGCCAGGTCGACAGCGACGGGGAAGACATCGGCCCGGTAGTCCCCCGCCCCGATCAGGCTGATGCCGTGGCTGGTCAGGTACATCGGTGTCATCAGCGTCGAGTAGGTGGCGTCGAAACCCATCCCCACGACCCGCCCCCCGTCGGCCACCAGGCGCAACGCCCGCTCCACGGCCGTGCCCGTCGTGTCGAACACGACCTCGGGCCGCTGTCCGTCGCCCGCCGCCACCACGGTGTCCGTCGGATCCGCTCCCCCGCCGTCCACGACATGGGTGAAGGCCGCCTTGGCCGTCGCCAGCCGGTACGGGTCGGACTCGACGACCACCACCCGCCGTGCCCGTCGCGCCGCGACCAGGCCCGTCAGCACGCCGATCGGCCCCGCGCCGAGCACGGCCACGGTGTCGCCGAAGGAGACGTCCGCCGCGAGGACGTTGTTGAGCACACAGGCCAGCGGCTCCACCAGCACGGCCTGACGAAACCTCATGCCTTCCGGAAGCCGTTCGGTGAAGCGTTCCGGCAGCACGACGTAGTCGGCGTACGTGCCGTCGCGGTCGACACCGACCTCCGTTCCTCGCTTGTGCTGGCAGAAATTGGTCGCCCCACGCCGGCAGGGCGGGCAGCCGCCGCAGAACAGGGTGGGGTTGACCACCACCCGGTCGGCGGGCCGCACCGTTGTGACATCCGGCCCCGTTGCCTCCACCACACCCACGGCCTCGTGCCCGAGAACCACACCAGGCCGTGCTGGAAAGCGGCCGAGCAGAATCTTGCGATCGGTACCGCAGACTCCCGTCCCGGTGACTCTGACCAGGACGTCGTCACGCCGGGCAATGTCCGGAAACTGACGCTCTCGTATCTCGACGGAGCCGGAACCCAGATACACCAGTGCTTTCACGGCGCCTCCCAGGAGTCCACGACCGCAGGTCGTATGACTCAGGCATGTGGCTCAGGCAATGGCTCTGACTCAAGCAATGGCTCAAGCAATGACTCAGGCAATATGGCTCAGGCAATATGGCTCAGGCGTGTGACTCTCGTCACTCGACTGTCAATGTCCACTATAGTTTCACAACCGGGCCTGTCAACGTAGCGGTGCGACGATGGTGTTGCAATTGCCCGGCTTGCCGCGACGTTCCCGTTCCGCTCGGACGGTCGGCGCTGGTCACATATTCGTCCGGAAAATCCGTCACCCGCCGCCGATCCCGCATCGGCCTTTTCGCGCTCCAGCGCGGCGTTCTTCACCAACCCGGTGGCACGGCCGGCCCGGAAACCACAGCCTGCCGACAGACGGAAACTGCCTCTGAGCTCGATAGCTACGGGCGTACGACGGCCACCGGGCAGGCGGCGTGCAGGACGCACTGGTGGCCGGTGGAGCCGAGCAGCAGCGCGGCGAAGCCGCCGTGGCCG
>NZ_MOME01000057.1:0-29569 GCF_001983005.1 Protofrankia sp. BMG5.30
GGACGCGGCGCCGGGTCACGCGGTGAGGACCGGCCAGGACGCTCCTGGGACTCTGACTCCACGAACACGAGGATCTCCGATCACGCCCTCTGTAGCCAACCCGCACCCAGCGGATGTCTCACCCGAGACTGACACAGAGGGGACCGGGATCGCCAACGGCACCAAGGATTGCCGACTTGTGATAACTCCGCAATCCTTAGCAGCCCAACGCGTGATCACGGCTTCTCTCACGACACCGGACGCCGTCGACAGCCCGCATCCCGCGACACCCAGAGGGGGATCATGCTTGCCAAGCCGTCCGAACTGTTCGACCGCGACGCCGAATGGTCCGGCCTCACCGCGTTCGCTGGTGACCCGGCACCGGGCGCGACCCTCGCCCTCGTCTACGGACGCCGCCGTCAGGGCAAGACACTTCTCCTTGAACTGCTCTGCGAGGCTGCTGACGGCTTCATGGCTACCGGTGTCGAGCAGTCCGACGCTCAGAATCTCGCCGATCTGGGCGCCGCCTTCACCCACTTCGCCCGGTCCCCCTATCCGGTGACCTTCACCGGATAGGAGGCAGGCGATCGACGCGCTGCTCCGGCTGGGCGAGGACCGGGACGCTCCCCTGCCGGTCGTCCTCGACGAGTTTCCCTACCTGGCCGCTCAGAACAGCGCCATCCCATCGTTGATCCAGAACGCGCTCAGCCCTCGCGGCCGGGCTCGCCGGCACTCCCGCACCCGGCTGATCCTGTGCGGAAGCGCGCTGACCCACATGCGGGGGCTGCTCTCCGCCTCCGCCCCGCTGCGCGGCCGAGCCAACACCGAGCTGATGCTCCATCCGTCCGACTTCCGGGACGCCGCCGGCCTATGGGGTCTGACCGAGCAGCCGGACGTCGCCCTGCGCGTCCACGCCCTGGTCGGCGGCACCCCGGCCTACCTGGACTTCTGCGCCCGGGACGCCCCCGACAGCGCCGACGACGTCGACCCCTGGGTGGTGCGCCGCCTGCTCAGTCCCGCCAGCGCGATGTTCCGTGAAGGCCGGGTACTTCTCTCGCCGAGGAGACCGCCATCACCAGCCCGGCGCCGTACTACGCCGTGCTCGCCGCCATCGCCCGCGGTCGCACCCGACGTGGGGAGATCGCCAGTGATCTCGGCCGGGGCACCGGCGGCATCCACCACGCCCTGACCGTGCTCACCGATGCGCATCTGATCACTCCCCATGAGGACGCCTTCCACTCCCGCCGGACGAGCTTCACTCTCGCCGAGCCGGTGCTGCGCCTGCACCAACTGGTGATCCGCCCCCGGGAGACCCGACTGTCGCTACGCCGCGGCGTCGAGGTCTGGGCCGAACTCGCCGACACCGTCTCCGCCCGCATCTACGGACCGCACTTCGAGGACGTCGCCCGCACCTGGTCGCTGGCCTACGCGTCCGCGGAAACCCTCGGCGGACGGGCGAGCCGCGTCCAGCCTGCGACCATCCGATGCCCCGACACCACCTGCCCGGCCCACGACCATGCGATCGACTCGGTTGTCATYGAGACCAGGCCGAACGAGCCGAACCGTGTGCTGGCCATCGGTGAGGCGAAGTGGCGGGCCACCCCGGTCGACGCCGACGGGCTGGCCCGGCTACGGCACATGCGCTCGGTTCTGCCCGGCGCGCCCGGGGACGTGAAGCTGCTGCTGTTCTCCCGGTCCGGCTTCACTCCCGCTCTCGCCGCGGACGCAGCCACGTCGTCGGACGTCGAACTGGTCGACCTCGCCCGCCTCTACACCGGCTCCTGAGCCCCCGGTCGAGCGCCGCTTGCATCCCCCGGCCCCAGTCCCCTGCCCCGAGAGAGCCTCGAAGCGCATTCCTCCGTGTGACACACTGAGGAATGGTGCATTCTTCATGGTGCCACACGGAGGAATGTAGACTGGCCGCATCGGCACAAAGATCGGCCAGGTTGCCCAAGAGCTGGCCCGCACGAATCCGTGGTGGCGCAGCGCCGACTGAGCCGCGACGGATCCGGACCTGCGCGCGGTACGCGACAGCGGCCTGGGATACCGGTCACCATGCCTGGACGGGCTGGTCAACGGAGGTCTCTACCTGCTGCGGGGACCTCGTCGAGTAGGCAAGACAGTGGCCGTGAAACAGACCATCGTCGATCTGGTCGGCCGCGGGACACCACCACAGACGATCGTGCGGATCGCGGCGGACGCATGGTCCGCGGAGGATCTGCGGACGGTCGTCCAGAACACCGCACTGCCACCGGTACCGCCCGGCACGACACGGTGGTGGCTGTTCGACGAGATCACCGGGACGACTGGCGACTGGGCGGCACAGATCAAGTGGCTGCGGGACAACGACCCCGAGTTCGCGCTGGCCACCGTAGTGCTGACCGGGTCGAGCGCGGCCGGGCTGACCACCGCCTCGGGCGTGCTCGCCGGCCGGCGCGGCCGGATCGACCACGGCGACCGCACCCTGCTCCCACTGGGATTCCGCACCTTCGCGCGGCTGCTGCGACCACACCTACCGGGCGTCCCCGCTGTCGATCTCGCGCGCCTGCGCGGCGACACGGCCCGTACGGCGTACGCCGAACTGCTGCCCTGGCTGGACGATCTCGTGATCGCCTGGGAGACCTATCTGATGTACGGCGGGTTCCCGATCGCCGTGGCGGCGGCCCGCGCCGGTACAYCGGTACCCGCCTGGTTCGTCGACGACGTCTTCAACGTCGTGTTCCGGGACGCGTTCGCCGCGTCCCAGCGCAGCCAGACCAGCACCGCCGCCCTGATGGAACGGCTCATGCAGTCGATGGCGGCCCCCGCCAACATGAGCCGGATCGGCGCCGACCTGGATCTCAAACACGACGTGGTGGCCCGTCACATCCGTTATCTCGGTGACGCCTACCTGCTCTGGCACTGCCCGCAGAAGGCGGAACGCGCCTGGACGGCCAGGGAACGCGCCCAGGACAAGCTGTACGCGATCGACCCCCTGGTCGCCCGCCTGGCCCACCTGCGCAACCCCGCCCGGTCCGACATCGACATCACCGTGCTCACCGAGATGCAGACCGGCCTGGCCCTGCAACGCTGTGCCTACGCTCACGGGACGGGATGGGCCGAGGATCTGTTCCTGTTCCATCTGCGTGCCTCGTCCCGCAGAGAGATCGACTTCGTCGCCGAACAGCTTGCGGGTACCGCGGTGGAGAGCAAGTATGTCGAGGGCGGCGCCTGGCGAGGTGCGACCGCCACCATCAGCGCAGCCGGATACGGCGGGCTGATGGTCACCCGCAACGTCCTGGACACCCGTGACGAGAACGGACCCTGGGCGATACCCGCGGGAATCCTCTGCTACCTGATCGATACCTGAGCCCCGACCTCGACCCCAGCAGGGTTGATCGTTTACAGGCCCCGAAGGCTACCGTTCACAGGGCTCGAACGCTACCGTTTTGCGGAACCCGTCACGACGACAGGCGCTCTCGGCTCGCGCCGGCCGGGCCTTCGGGTCGGCCCAGCCGGGCGTGGCGGGCGGTGTTGCCGCTGGCCGTCGTCGGTTCTGGATATGCCAGCTCCGGATGTGTCGTCAGCTCTGGCCGGGAGAGYGGGGCGCGGGCGCCGTGGCGGTGGCCGCCGCGGAGCTGGCGAGCAGGTCGCGGATCTCCGTCAGCAGCCGGATGTCGTCGCTGACCGGCGTGGGCTCCGGCTCCGCGGCCGATCCGTTCCGCTTGCGGAACGCGCTCGCCTTGGCAAGCGGGAGGACGATGAGAAAGTAGATCACGGCCGCGACGATCACGAATGAGACCACGTCGTTGACGAACGAGCCGTAGTTGAACCGACTGCCGTTGACGGTGAAGGTCAGTGCGGAGAAGTCCGGCTGCCCGCCGATGGCCGCGATCAGCGGGGTGATCAGGTTTTTCACCAGTGAGGTGACCACCGCGGTGAAGGCGGTACCGATGACGACCGCGACCGCGAGGTCGACGATGTTGCCGCGGGTCAGGAACTCCTTGAAGCCCTTCAGCCCGGGGGCGATCAGTCGGGTCGGCGCATGGCCCTTGTCAACAGCTTCGCGCAACGCGCTCACACAGATCCCCCAGGAGGCCGGTCGAGTTGTGCGGGGCGTCCGGGTTGGCCCGGAGGTGCCCAGTACCACGGAGGTTACAACTCTGCCCTACAGGGAAAAAATGGCCTCCCTCTGATGTGCCGCGGGCTCTTGTGCGGAGTGGACCGATACGGCGCCTGTCATCCGATGGGGATGTCCTCGCCGAGGTATGCCTGGCGGACGCGGTCGTCGGCGAGCAGGTCGGTGCCGCTGCCGGTGAGGGCGACCTGGCCGTTTTCCAGCACGTAGCCACGGTGCGCGATCCGCAGGGCCTGCACCGCGTTCTGTTCCACCAGCAGCACGGCCACACCGGCTCTGTTGATCTCGACGATCACGTCGAAGATGGTCTGGATGATCCGGGGGGCGAGCCCCATCGAGGGTTCGTCGAGCAGGATCAGCCGAGGTCGGCTCATCAGCGCCCGGCCGATGGCCAGCATCTGCTGCTCCCCGCCGGAGAGGGTGCCGCCCAGCTGGGACGCCCGCTCGGCCAGCCGCGGGAACAGGGTGAAGACCCGTTCGGCGTCCTCCCGCGCATGCCGCCGGTCGTGGTAGGCGCCCATCAGCAGGTTCTCCCGGACGGTCATGCCAGCGAACACCCGCCGTCCCTCGGGAACGTGGCCGACCCCCAGCCCGACGAGGGTGTGTGCCGGTATGGACGACAGCGGCCGGCCGTCCAGGTAGATCTCCCCGCGGCGGGGGCGGAGCAGCCCGGAGATCGATCGCAGGGTGGTCGTCTTGCCGGCGCCGTTCGCCCCGAGCAGCGTCACGATCTCGCCTTCGGCGACCTCCAGCCGGACGCCGCGCAACGCCGGTACGGCGCCGTAGCTGACCTCGATGTCGGCGAGTTCCAGCAACATCAGCGCGCCTCCCCGCCGGAGCCACCGGACGTGTCCCCGGACCCACCGGGCGGGTCCGTGGCCCGCGTGCCGCCGCCCGCTTTCCTTGTCCGGCTCTTCGCGGCCCGCGCGTCGCCGGACGACGCCGCGCTGCCGCCGGTCGCCGCGGCGGTGCCGGTCGTCACGCTGCCGGCCTCGACACCGAGGTAGGCCTCGACCACCGCCGGGTCGCGCTGGACCTGGGCCGGGGTGCCGTGGGCGATGACACGGCCGAAGTTCAGCACCACCACCGTGGCCGCGACGGACATCACCAGCCGCATGTCGTGCTCGATCAGCAGAACCGAGACCCCGTCCCCGGCGATCCGCCGAATCAGCGCCTCGAGAGCGCGCTTCTCGGCGGGATTCGTCCCGGCGGCGGGCTCGTCCAGGAGCAGAAGCCGCGGGTCGGTGCCCAGCGCCCGGGCGATCTCCAGCCGACGCTGCTCGCCGTGGGACAGCGACGAGGCCAGGTCGTGCGCGCGCCGGGACAGGCCGACCAGGTCGAGGAGCTCGAACGCCCGGCTGACCCCGGCCCGCTCCTGCCGCCGCGCGCCGGGCAGCCCGAGGATCGCGCTGAGCGATCCGTACCGCTGCCGGACCTCGGTGCCGATCTGCACGTTCTCCAGCGCTGACAGGGCGGGGAAGAGCCTGATGTTCTGGAAGGTCCGGGCGATTCCGAGGTGGGTGATGGCGTGCGGGCTGCGTCCGACGATCCGCGCCGGCCGGCGGGACGTCCGCCAGAACGTCACCGAGCCATGCTGTGGCCGGTACGCGCCGGTGAAGCAGTTGAACAGGGAGGTCTTCCCGGCCCCGTTTGGCCCGATCACGGCCAGGATCTCGCCCCGGCGCTGCCGCAGCGAGACCCCGTCGAGGCTGGTGACCCCACCGAAACGCAGCGTCAGGTCACGGGCCTCGAGCACCAGATCGGACGGTGGCTCGCCCGGTGTGCCGGCGTCGGCCGGCCCGGTCGCGGCGACGGTGGTCATCCGGCGGCCCCTCCAGGACGCACGACTCCATGACGCACGATCCCGCGGGGGCGCACAGCGTTCTCGCGAAGAGACCCGGCACGAGGGGACAGGGCGCGGCCGGCACAGCGGCCGACACACACGAGGTTCCCCGGGGGCGCGGGGTTGTCGACGTGCGCGGTCATGTGATGGTCCTTCCGATCGGGGCCGCGCCGAGCTGGTCCGAGGCGCCGGCAGCGGTGCCGGCGAGCTCGATCTCCCGACGTCTGCGGCGGGACGGCACCAGGCCCTGCGGGCGGAAAATCATCATTACGATGATGACCGCGCCGAAGTAGATGTACCGGTCCGTCGGCGGAACCTTGTCACGCAGGTAGAAGGCCAGCCCCTGCAGAACGACGGCTCCCATCACCGCGCCCAGCCGCGAGCCCATCCCGCCGAAGATGACCACCGCCACCACGAGGAACGACGACTGCAGGCTGAAGCTCTGCGGGTTGAAGAACTGCTTGGTGGCGAGCAGGACGCCGGCGAACCCGGAGACCGACGCCCCGATGGCGAAGGCGAGCAGTTTCATCCGCAGGGTCGGCACGCCGGTGGCCTCCGCGRCGATCTCGTCCTCCCGGATCGCCGCCCAGGCCCGGCCGATCCGGGACCGTTCCAGCCGCCCGAATGCGATCATGACGATGGCCACGATCCCGAGTAGCAGGTAGTAGTACGGGAGCGGGTCGATCCCCCACTGGTAGTGGATCCCTGGCAGGTCGACCGACAGGTGCGGCACCCCGAAGACCCCGCGCGAGCCGTTCGTGATCTCGTCCGAGTTGTTCGCGAGCAACTGGATGATCTCCCCGAAGCCCAGCGTCACGATCGCCAGGTAGTCACCGCGCAGCCGCAGCGTCGGCGCACCGAGGATCACGCCGGCGAGCGCGGCGAGCAGAAGCGCGATGGGGAAGACGAAGAACGGGTTGAGGATGAACGGCGCGTGCCACGGCATGGCCGACGACGAGCTGAAATAGGCGGTCACGTAGGCGCCGATCGCGAAGAACGCGATGTAGCCGAGGTCGAGCAGGCCCGCGTAACCGACCACGACGTTCAGCCCGAGCGCGAGCAACGCGTAGATACCGATGTCGTTGACCATCGACTGTTGCGCCGCCGTCGAGACGAGCAGCGGTGCCGCGATCGCGGCGGCGAGCAGAACCGCGTTCAGGCCGATGGTGGCATGCGGCGACCCGAGCGTGGCCGCGACGGGCCGGCGGGCTCGCGCCGCCGCTGTCACCTCGGCGAGCAGCGGGCGTAGCCGCGCCGCGGCGATCAGCAGCGCCCACAGCCCCACCGCCAGGCCGATGAAGATCCCGATACGCGGATCGATCACCGAGCGCCGCAGCGCGCGGAACGGGTGGACGGAGTCGCCGCCGGGCCCGGTCACCACCGCGGCGAGGACACCGAGGGCGAGGCACACGCCGAGCTGCCGCAGCCGCGCCGGGGTGAGCACGGCGGCGGCTCCCCGAAAGGCCCGCGCCGGCGCGGTGGGAACGGGCTCGGAGGAGGAACCCGGGCCCGCCGGGTTGGGTATCAGGCCTGGACGGGACACCGGTCGGGAGGCGGCTTCCGGCTGCCGCCGCGGTGCCGGCCGCGACGACGGCCCGGGCTGTGTCGGCGGTTCCAGCTGCTCCGACCGCTCCGGCGGGCGCGATGACGTCGGCGGTACTGGCTGGGCCGGCGGTTCCGGCGCGTTCGACCGCGTCGGCGGACGCGGCGCAGCCGACGGCTCCGGCTGTATCGGCGGATGCGCCGACTCCGACGGCTCCGACTGTGCCGGTGGCTGCGACGGCGAAGAAGGAGTGGACGAGGAGGAAGAAGGGGTGGAGGAAGAAGATGCGGACGAGGCCGACGCGGAGGGTTCGGGTGATGCCGGGGACGGCGGGCGGGCGGTCACGCGGCCCTGCCCAACCGCACGCCGAGCAGACCCGACGGACGCACCATGAGGATCCCGACCAGCACCAGGAAGGCGATCACGTCCTTGTAGGACGCCTGGAAGACGTACCCGCCGTAGCTTTCCACCAGCCCGAGCAGGATGCCGCCGAGCATGGCGCCGCGGACGTTCCCGATGCCGCCGAGCACTGCGGCGGTGAACGCCTTCACCCCGGGCACGAAACCCATGTTGTACGAGGCGTTGAAGGTCATGGCATAGAGGAATCCGCCGGCACCGGCGAGCAGGCCACCGATGACGAAAGTCAGGATGATCACTCTCTCGACGTTCACGCCCATCAGGACGGCGGTGTCCGCGTCCTGCGCGACCGCCCTGATGCCCTGCCCGAGACGGGTCCTCGCCACCAGCCGGTCCAGCAGGACGAGCATCACCACCGCGGCGCCGAAGACGACGACGGTCTGGGTGGACACCTGGGCGCCGAAGAAGTGGAAAAGCGTGCCGTTGGCGAACAGGTCGGGGACCGGCACGTTCTGCCGGCCGAACTCCTTGCCGGCGAGGTTCACCGCGAACAGGGACGCGCCGATCGCGCTGATGAGGTAGGCGAGCCTGGGCGCGGACCGTCTGCGCAACGGCCGGTAGGCGACCCGTTCGAGGGTGAACGCCGCCGCGGCGCCGCAGGCGGCACCCACCGCGAGCCCGGCGGCGACCAGCCCCACCGAGGTCAGCCCGGACGGCGTGGCACCGCCCGGCAGCAGGCCCCTGGCGGCGAACAGCCCGCCGAAGGCCCCCAGCATGAACACCTCGCTGTGGGCAAAATTGATCAATTGGAGCACGCCGTAGACGAGCGTGTAACCCAGGGCGATGACCGCGTACAGCGAGCCGACCATGAGACCGTCGACGGTCAACTGCCAGAACTGGTCGGCAAAACCCATGCGTCTCCTCGTCGTGATCGTGTCCTCGTCATGCTCGTGTCCTCGTCATGGCGTGAGCGGTGGCCGCCGCGCCCTCGGAGCGCACCGGCCACCGCCTCACTATCCGTCAGGACCGTTCGGACGGCCCGTCAGGACTTGATCAGATCCACGGTGTTGCCGAGAACGACGATCTGTCCGTTTTTGACCCGGTAGATGAAGTCGTTCGCGCCTTCGACCTCACCGTTCGGCTGGAACTTGACGAGCTTGGTGACACCCTGGTAGTCGACCTTTCCGAAGGCCTCCGCCACAGACTCCCGGCTCAGGTTGTCCCCGAGGTTCTTGAACACCTCGATAAGGGCGTTGGTCGCGTCGTACGCCTCACCGGAGTACGTGCCGGGCCTGGCACCACCGTTGATCTTCTTGTACGACTCGACGAAGGCCGCCGCGTTCGGGTCACTGTTGGCGTCGCTGCACGGRCAGGTCAGATAGGTGCCCTCGGCCGCCGCGGYACCGGCCTGCTCGACGTACTTGGCGTCCAGCGAACCGTCACCACTCACCGTGATGCCCCTGAAGCCCTTGTCGTGCAGGGCCTTGGACARCAGCGCGAGCTCGGCGTAGTAGCCCGAGTAGAACAGGACGTCCGGCTTCTCCGAAATAATCTTCGTTGCCTCGGAAGTGTAGTTCTTCGTCGGGTTGATGCCGTCGTGGACCACGGTCACCCCCTTGGCCTTCAGCTCCTTCTCCAGCGCGGCGGACAGGCCGGTGCCGTAGTCGCTCTTGTCGTCGAGGGAGAACACCTTCTTCGCCTTCAACACGGTGGCGATGTAGTCGGCGTCCGCCGTGCCCTGGACGGTGTCCGGGGCGATGACCCGGTAGAAGGTCCTGAAGCCCAGCGTGGTCAGCGCCGGGTTCGTCGCCGACGGGCTCACCGAGAGCAGACCGGCCTGCGAGTAGAGCGGTTCGCTGGCCTTGGTGGCCCCGGAGAACATCGGCCCGACGACCGCCAGGACATCCGAGTTGTCGATGAGCTTCTGCGCGGCGGTCGGGCCCTGGTCCGGTGACCCCGCGTCGTCGGACTGCACCAGCTTCAGCTTGAAGGGCAGGTTCGCGTCGGCGTTCGCCTCGGCGACGGCGGTCTCCACCCCATACAGGGCGTTGATGCCAAGTTGCTGGTTGTCACCAGAAAGGACTCCCTGGAAGCCGATGGTAATCGTCTTCTTCCCATCCGATGACGATCCGTCATCGCTACCGCACGCCGCGGCGGTCAAGGCCACCACGCCGGCTAGAGCAACCGCTCCCAGGAGTTTTCGCCTGGCCATGCATCTCCTCCTACCTGTCCYGCTACCTGTCCCGCTGCGTGTTCCGGAGCCGGTGCGTGGACGGCGTACACGGTCGCAATCACGGAGTGTTACTGGCTCCAGCAGCACTCATCCGCGCATCCCCACCGGCATCCGCGTATCCCCACCGGATGTCGGCACCGTAGTCCCTTCCTGGACGCGTCGGAAGCGCACCCTGCGTGCCGTCCAAGGTACCGGTCATCCTGCTTGCACCTACTATCCGCATAGCTGTACCAACCTTGGGTCAGGACAGTCCGAAACGGGTCCCGCGCGGCCACCGGCCATCCCACCAGAGGACACCCCCACCAGGTGGGACGTCAGTTGAGCAGGTAGCGCAGGAGGACGACGTCGCCGAGCTGGCGGGCCTCGGCCAGCTCCATCTGGTGGCTGGCGTGGTGGGGGAAGGCGCCGTTGCCGACGAAACGGGGTGCGGCGGGGTCCCCGACGAAGAACGGCGCTATCACCAGGTGGATCTCGTCGACGAGCCCGGCGGTGAGGAACCGGGTGTGGATCGCGCCGCCGCCCTCGACCATCAGCCGGCGTATGCCGCGCGCGGCAAGGTCCGCCAGGACGGTGTTCAGGTCGAGCGGGTCGCCGGCGTCCACGACGGATGCCACGCCGGCGAGCTGCTCGCGGGTCCTGTCCGCCGCGGGGCTCGCGGCATAGACGATCTTCTCGACCTGCCCGGTGGTGAAGAAGCGGGCGTCGCGGTCGAGGTCGCCACGGCCGGTGAGGGTGACCTTGACCGGGCTCTCCGGCAGGCCACGGGCCACCCGCTTCTCGCGGCGGGCCGCCGAGCGGACCAGCAGCCGGGGGTTGTCGCGGCGGATGGTGTTGGCGCCCACCAGGATGGCGTCGACACCGGCCCGGACCTCGTCGACCCGGTCGAAGTCGGCGTCGTTGGACAGYAGCAGCCGCCGGTCGGTGGCATCGTCGATGTAGCCGTCCACGGACATGGCCACCGACAGCAGGACGTACGGCCGTTGGGTCACGCGCAATACTCCAGGCTCGTCTTGGCCCGCCAAGTTACTGAACTTACACACGCCGGGCCCGGATAGCCTTGACTCCTCCTCGTGGCAGGCAAAAAGGGTAATACAGACCAAGGACGATACGGACCATGGAAGTCGTCATCGCGAGAAAGTCAGGGGTGAGCCGGTCACCGAACCAGGCGTTCGCGTACACCAGGTCCTGGAGCCGGTCCTGGCGGGCCACACCGAAGAACGGCTGGTCGGCGACGAAGCCGAAACCGGGGTRCACGGCTGGCGCGGCCGGGCATCCGCCGTTCGTCCGACGCAGGAACGACCGGTAGCCGGCGGGCAGGGCGTACCCCAGACGCTCCTCCACTTTCTCCATCACCTCGTCGGACAGCCGCTGCGTGAACCGGATCCGTGGCGGTGCCCCGCCCTCCACCGGCAGGCCGCGGCGGGCGCGATCGGCCCGGCCGGTACTCACCCCACCCAGATGCCGGTACGCACCATGCAACTCGACGGGGACGAGGGCGATCCGGCGCGGCCCGGACAGCAGCACCGGCAGGTGCGCCCAGGTCCACCCGGCCGGGGTGGCACCCGCGGGCAGACCAGCCCAGAGCGGATCTCCGCTGGCGGCCATGGTGTTGTTGGCGGTGAGCACGTCGACCACGCGTGYCTCGTCCACGCCGAGATCGGGCGAGCACGGTGGCAGCCGGACGACGGCACGCGCGTACGGGATCCAGTCGGGGAAGCCGTGCGGCCCTACCGGGATTCCGTCGCGGTACCGGACGCGCAGCACCGACGAAGCGGGATGGACGATCTGGAACGCGTACCGGCCGCCGGGAATCACGCGGTGCTCCCGCGCGGGCGAAGCGGTTCCGTGCGGTACAACCATCGCTCTCCTTTCTTCCCTCGCGCCTGTCCGGAACGCTGAAACCGTCCCGACGCCAACTGTCCCCGCCCGGCCTTCGGCCGGCTACACCCTTTGTAACGCGCTGGTGCGGTAACCGGCTATCCTTATGAGGAGGAGGTTTGATGCGACGGCTGCCGGCAGTCGCCGCAGTGCTGGTGTTCATGGCCGGCTGCGGCACCTTTGGCGACAGGGGTGGGCCAGCTCCCCACCGCGAAGAAAAAATGGATCATGTCATCTTCTACCAGATATACCTGCGGGGCGGGCCCGGCTTCAAGATCTATCTGAACTACACCGACGCCACCGGGAAGCAGCAACACGATGAGAGCATTGCACCGACCTGGTTCCGACAGATCACCGTGCGGTATCCCGATGTCATGCTGGTGGCGATCTCCGGTACCGCCGTTCCCGAGCCGGCGACACTCACCGGACTGGCCGTCCAACTTCCCTCGGCGGAGTGCGTCCTCACGGTCGACGACGAAATTGTCGATCAGCGGGCCTCGAGCTTCCCGACGTGCCAGGCGACGCTGACCGCCACGACCCACCCCGTTCCGAGACGCTCCCCAATTTGATCAGTTCTCCAGCGACAGCCATGCTTTGAAGCGATACGCCTTCGGGTTGATCCGGACGTGGCCGGACGGGTCGACAACCGCCCAGTTGGCGTCGAACGCGAAAAGATACAGCGGATCACCGGCGGGATCAAAAGCACCCGGGACAATCCCCTCCCGGAACGCGGCATCAACCAGCCGCTCCCGATCAAGGCCGAATCGCTCGACGGCCTCCGACTCGTCCCGCCCACCACCCATATGCCCGCTCATGCCCTCCGTCGGAATGTTCAGCGGGGTCRCTTCGACCCAGTCGATCAGCTCTGCGGAGTACCCATAGAAGCGGTAGAAGTCATCCAGGTCATGAAAGTCGCCCGCGCGGGCGGCCAGGTCGACAGCCAGCGCCTCGTCCCCCCGCGGATGCCACCGAGTTGAATACGGCTCGGTATAGAGATCCGCGTAGATCTGGTCCAAGGCCAACGGGCCGAAGGCAACCGCCGGCCCGTCCCCGGTGACAACCGCGAAGATCTGCCGCCGATCACTGTTACTCTGCAGGAACCGGCAGATCTTACCAACACCCACCATCATCAACCAATCCGGTCAGCACACCACGGTGGAAACCGTCGGCCAACGGACACCTCCACCTACACGACGCCCGCCAGGAACTCTTCTCGACGAAAACATGCGGACGCGGAGGAACCGCCCGCCCGGGAGGTGCACGATACTGGTCGCATGCCCGACGACGACGTGCGAACCGTTACCGTGTTCACCCGGCCCATGGACGAGGACGGCTGGTCAGCAGAGGAAGTCACTCTCGAACGACCTCCTGGCGGCGACCTGACGCTACGCTGCCACACCTCGGGCCGCGTCATAGAAATGATCATAGGGGAGGGTGGCACCGAGTACCGCCGGACGTGGACCGTCAGAACCGAACACGTACCACGGGTGCTACGGGCGGCCCTCCGGGATCTGTTCACCGATACCGCGGCGCTGCGCACCTGGCTGGCCGACACCGGAATCCCCACCGCCGCCGAGGAATGGCAAGGCCACCCGATCCGGCCACTGGACGAAGACCGCCTCCTCATCGAGGCCGTACGCACGGTCATCGGCACGGAGGAAAACGACGAAGGAACCACGATCGCCGACAGGTTCACCACATGGCTGACAGAACAGCACATCGGCTACGAGGCCGGCGAACAAGTCACCAACGCCGACTGAATCAGCCTCACAGGTGACCAGCATTTCCGATTCCCCACAACCAGGTCGGCCCGCCTAGCGCCCGGCGAGTCGGTCGAGAAAATCACCATTCGCCTACCGGTTGGAAAGCCTGTCGAACAACCGCTGGAACCGCTGCGCCTCCTCGCCGGCCGGCGGGCATTCTCACGCTCGCCGCATCGATGGACACCTGGTACCGCCGGGCGCATCCAGACTGGAACAGCTTCTCAGGCGAGATTTTTCGACAAGATCTACATCAGCCGTGAACAGCGGGAACCCCAGCAAGGATCGAACTATCCGGGAAGCTGCCGCTCGACTCGTCGCACCTGGTCGGAGCGAAGCGTGACGGCAGCCACGGTAGCACCGTCTTCATCGACGAACTCCACCTCATATGCACGGCGCGGCCGATCGAAGATGTGGACGACAGTGCCTGTGTCACCGGCCTTGATGCCGTATTCCGGCAGATCCACCAGGGTGGCCACGATCTCCAGGAGTTCCACGTCAGCCCTTCCTCGGCAGGAACAAAATGGTTGTCAGCCGCGGCACGTCCGACCCTGTTTCAACGATCCATCCGGACCGCACGACGATCGTGCCGCTCGGGCCCGTCAGTAATATATCAACACTCCACCGCCGGCCATACTCGTCGCGCTTGCCGAGAATGGGCTCTCCATGCCGGACACCATCGAGAACCTGCCGCCGGATCTCGGCCACATCACCGACATCCAAACCAGTGGCCGAGCGGATGACGCGATACTTGTTCCTTCCGACCGGATGATCGGGATTCATCGCATATCCTTCGATCTTACGATCATCGAGCACGGCGATATCGAAGTTCGGCGGTACGCCAGAATCGTCCGTGGGTGCCGGGGACGGCTGGTCGGCGGCGGGCGGGAGACGACCCCTTTCCCGCTGTCCGGGAAAGACGAGGTCCGGCGGCTCGCTCTTGGCCTTTGTCCCTCCCGTCGCCCCTCCCGTCGCGCTGGTTGGCTCTGCTGGAACCTCCAGGCGCAGGATTGATGTGATGTCACCGGGCCGGGGAACGGGTGGCGTCGGCTYTCCCGGCGGTGCCAGACCACCAGGTCCGCCGCCCCCTACGGGTCCGCCGCCATGTACGGCTGGTGTCTGCGCGGTTGAACCTGTCCTTCCCCGGCCCGGCAAAGCGTCAAGGAGGCTGCGTGCGGCGTTGCCCGGTGGGTAGTGCTCATCCAGGAAGTTACGCAGATCGAGCGCCCGCTGCCGTTGGACGTCGAGATCTGCCAGTACRTCCCTGACGTGTTCGACCCACGCCGGCAGGCGCCGCTGGCCGATCTCCGCCACAGCGGCCCGCACGGCGGCGGGATCCAGGTCGCCGTCCGGTCCAGTAGCGGCGTGGAGCGCGTCACGCAGCGCCTGGACCGTGATGCCGTCCCGGACGGTCGCCGCTCCGCCGAGCTCGCGCGGAACGTACCTGGTGTCGCCGAAGAACAGGCCGGCGCCGGTGCCCTCGCCCACCACGACAGGCACCCCGGCCCGGGCGGCCTCACTGGCCACCAGGCCGAACCCCTCGTGGATCGACGGCATCATGACCAGATCCGCGTGGTGCAGATCGCCGATGAGCTCTGCCTTGTTCGTCGTGAAGGGCTTGACCACGACCTCGGTACCGGCGATCTCGGACAGCAGCCTGGACTGTGCGGCAGCGGCCGCGCGGTCGGGCGCCCCGCGAACCGTCAGCCGGATATCCATGCCCTGCCGGCGCAGCTCGGCAACGAGTCCGGCGGCGAAGTCCACGCCCTTGATCGGATCGCCGGCCCTGCCCTGTATCGCGATCTCGAAGCCTGTGCGGTCGGCCGGGCGGGGCGGCGGGTCGCCCGGCACCGCCGGCATGTCGGAAATGATCTCGTGTACCGGCGGCGGACTGTCCGGTGTCGTGTCGCCTCCGAGCTGAGCCGGGCAGCCTCCCCGCCCAGCAACGGCCCGACCCCCGCGATGAGATCCGCGCCAGCCATCAGCGCACGCTCGGTCCGCGCATGCTGAAGCCCCTCCGCCGGGTTGCTGCGCAACGCGTCCAGGACCTCGGGCGAGGTATGAAGCACGTGGACGTAGCTGGCGCCGGGGTAAACATGCTCGACGAGCCACTTCGCGGCGCCCCCGCTGAAACGAGAATGGCCGACCACGACGTCCACGTGCGGCGGAAGGTTGTCGGGCAGCATGAACATCGCCCGTCCGTCCGGCTCGCCTTTCGCGTCGAGCACACCCCACACGTGCCTGACGCCGGTCACGTGGACGCCCGGCGCCGGGTCCGCCTCCAGCCGGCTATGATCACGGAAATCCACGGTGGATACGCGAGCATGCACCTCAGCACCGGCAGCACCGAACGCCTCGGTCAGCTCGCGGTTGGCGGTCGGCACGCCACCCCGGTTGGACCACCACTCCGTGGACGTCGTCAGCACCCGCAGCCTGCCGTCCGTGGGTGTCTCGGTGTACCCCGCCGACGGGTCCACCCCACCCCGGCGCAGCACCACCTCACGCGGCGACAGCTCCCGCTGCCATGTCGCATCGTCCACCCGGGCGGCCACCCGTGCGGCTCTGTCGCCGAGGGTGAGGATCGCGTCATGCAGGCCCTGCGCTCCGCCCACTCCGTCCTGGCCCGCCGTGGACGGCATCTCGTGCACCGGCGGCGTGCGCTTGAGACCGAGCCCGTCGAGCATCGATCTGACCGGGCCGGCCACATCGGGACCAGCCGCTACGACGAGGTCCGCTCGGGCGATCACCTCGCTATGCGCCGGATCGGTGGGTACGGCGTCGAGTATCTGGACAACCTGCGCGTCCGGGTATGCGTCCCGGCGCACGTCCGCGATGCCTGCTGTCTGGCGGTACCCGATGATGACGTCCGTGTCGGCCGGCAGCCCGTCGAGGCGCAGCAGCGGGCTGAGCCGCCCGGTGATGCCGGGGATCGGTCCGACACCGACGACGCGGAGCCCGGGCCCCAGCTCTCTGGAGGGCACGTCCGGCTGACGCAGCACAACCTGATCACCGATCTCGCTGAGCCCCCTCGACAGGCGCTCCAGCAGACTCGCGTGTCCCGGTCCGCCCGGCCCCGCATCGAAGCCGAGTATGTGCAGCTGGACGGTGGGCTGGTCCGTCAGCGCCCGAGCCGCTTCGGTCGGTGTGCTCGGCGGTGGGTCGCCGACAGCCGTGACATGGGCTCCTGACGCGTGCGGCTGGACACCGGCCGTCCCGCCCGRCCGGGCCTCGACAGGCGTCCTGACAGCCTGGGCCGCCTCGGCCTGGAGACGGGCGACGGTCTCGTCGATCTCCGCCACCGACTTCGGCACCACCGTGCCACCCTCGCCCGGCCCGGTGAGGTGCTCCCGCACCCACCGCACAACCCGCTCAGGCGTCTCCGGCGCGGCGAGGATGTCCCGCACCCACTCGGGAGTCAGTGCCCGTGGCTCGGCCGGCTGCGCCGGCACCACATCACGGAAACCGACCTGGTCCACGCCCACAACCGGCACATCCGCGCCGACAGGCTCCTCCAGCGACACCAACCCGCCCGGCTCCCGCGGCAGCTGAGACGGTACGGCAGGGCCGCCCCCGGATGGGAGCGCCGTATCCGGAGGCGATACCGGAACCACCCCGTCCGGGATGYGCCCCTCGCCCCGCGGCAGAGCCTCTACGCCGCGTACGAGCCCTTCGCCGGCCAGACCGCCCCACTGCGATGGGCCCGCAAGATCTTGACGAACACCGCCGCGAAATCCCCGTCCCGGTTCCCGTCCTGCGGGCTCCCCTGTGCCGACTCCTTGTCGATGATCAGACGGCGGTCCATCTTCGGGTACCCGAAGATGTACTCGACCTCCTGTCTGTCTTCCCGGACCTTCTCGAAACCCACCAGAATCGCCATCGGCAATCCCCCGTCCCCACAAGGTGTCAAGATTCTCACCAGTACGGCCCGGCCGTACATCCTGCCAGTTGTAAACACTGTTGGCGTATCCATGCACCTGCGGGTACGTCGCGTCGGGATACCCCCGCAGATAGTCGGACTCGGCGAGCTCATGCTCGAGAAGACCGAGATCTCCACTGAGATGACGGCCCTCACGCAACCGAATCCACGCCTCGGCTATGTCGGGGTCCGCGTCGAACCGCTGGCGTATGAAACCACCCTCATAGTCGCTGACGAGATGCTCGTCGACCATGAGATGGCGCTTGATCTGAGCGATCTCCTCGGGCGTGAAGCCGATCCTGCCGCCCGGGCGCTCCACCGCCGCCAGGTTGCCGGCGATGTCCGCGACGTCGGCGTCACCCGCCCGGAACCGGTCGTAGGCGCTGTCCGCCCACTCCCAGGCCGCCACCTCGTCGCGTGGCCTGATCGACGCGCCGGTCATCGCGTCCGCCAGCGGCGCATGGTCGGAGTGCGCGGGCTCGACGTGGCGGGACGTCTCGACATGGCCGGACGTGGAGTGCGGGCGCGGAGAGCGAGAGCCGGCGGGCCCGTCGTGGGCCGCGGCCGCGGGCCGGTCGGGTGGCCCGGCCGGCGGGCGATCCGAGCGGATCAAGCGCTCCGGCGCAGCGGTCTGCTCCGCCGGAACCGAAGGCCGCTCCCCCGGCCGCTCGGACGCTCCACTCGGCGGGCCGTGCTCGGTGTGCGCCGGTGAGACGACCTCGGAGTGCGCAGAAGGAGGGCTGTTGTCGTGGCGTACCGGCGGGGCGTGGTCGAAGCCGGCGGGCCCGTCGTGACGGGGGGGTGTATCAGGGTACGCGGGGCGCGTACCGACCGGAGGCCGGCCGTGGGGCGRCGTACCGTCCCCGGCACCATGCGGGCCGCCACCGCGCAGGGCGTCGTCGCGCGAACCGCCGTTGCGCGAACCTGCGCCGTGCGAACCGGYGCCGTGCGAACCGGCGCCGGACGGCGACGGTCGGCCGTCCGGGTTCGTGCCGGGCGGAAACTCGCGGACAGGCGCGTCGATCGATGGCCGGACGGGCGCGTCGAGCGACGGCAACTCGGTGGCCGGCTGCCGCGGCTCATGGGGACCGGCGAACGGGTCGGTGAACCCCGGCTCTCCCGGCGTGGCGTCCGGCCTCGGGGTGGAGACGTCACCGGGCAGACGCTCGATGACGTTGCCCTCGACGTCCATCCGGACGATCTCCGTCGGTCTGAAGCCCTCCCCGCCGAACCGCGCGCCGAACGTGTCCCGGCCTGCGACGTCGATGCCGACCGCGGTGTGTGCCCCCGCGTCGTGCGCCAGCATGCCGATGCGGCCATGCTCGCCGGGGACGGCCACGACCTCCTGCCCGATCTTCAACGGCAGCGGCCGCACGGACGTCTGGACATGGTTCAACGTGCCGAAGAGCGCTCCCGCGGCAGCGCCGTGACCTGCGCCCGACGCCACGTCACTCCAGCTGAACGCCTCTCCCTTGACGAAGTGGTCGTAGGTCTGCGTGCCCAGCGCCAGGGTCCCGCCGGCGACCCCGCCGCCGAGGACGTGACCCAGCGGGCTGCCCCACATGCCCGCGCCGAACGCCGCACCCGATACCGCGGACAGGCCCGCCTCTCCGAAGTCGACCGCGCCGGGAGCCCGGTGACCGTCGGCGACCTGGAAGAACTGACCGAGGAGGTTCCCGCCGCCCATGATGCCGGCGCCCATGGCCATCCGGGTGCCGAGATACCGGGCGAGCTCGTCGCGGAACGAGACGTTCGCGGCCATGTCCGCGGCCTCGCGGCCGAGGGTGGCCCTCGTGACCTGTTGGGCCAGCTCTCCCGCGGCCAGGCGAGCCACGTGCGACTCGGCTGAGCGCGCCGCGACCCTGGCGCCGAAGTTCCTGGCCAGCTGTTCTTCGAGCTCGCGGGCCAGTTGCTGCTGGATGAGCGCCCGCCCCTGTTGGGTGAGCGCCTTGGCGCCGACCTCCCGCTCGAGTGAGCGGAGCAGGTTCTGCCCGACCATGTCCCGCAGCGCCTCGGCGGCCATCCGGTCGGCGACGCCGCGGGCGATGACGTTCCTGGGCAGGATCCCCCGCAGCAGGTTGGCCGGCAGGTCACGGAGGAGGTTGAGCGCCTCCCGCCCCAGCGCGGGGAACGCCGTACGCAGGGCGTCCGGCAGCGCCGAGCGGGCCGTGATCGGGGCCGTTTCCCGGGCGAGGGTGAGCGTGCCTTTGTCGACCACCGAGGGCAACGCCCGGACGAGGAGCGTGGGCAGCGCATCGAGCATCGCGCGGATGGAGATGCTGCTGATGGCCCTCATGATGGCGGCGCGGGCCGCCTGGATACCGGCCTGGGCGGCGCCGACGGCTGCCGGAACACCACCCGCCGAGGCGCCGAACGAAGGGATCAGAGCAATTATGATCATGACGAGGCTGATGGCGAGGATCATCAGGTTGATCCCCACCATGAACTTCATGAGTTCGACCTGGAGGGCGAAGCCGTTGACGCCCTCCTGCAGGGCGCCCATGCTCTCGGCGGTGCTTCTCAGGCTCTCCAGATACTGGTACCAGCGCTCGGGGAACTTCTCCGCGGCGGCGCCGCCGCGCCAGTTCTCGAGGATGCCGTCGGCGGCTTTCCCCAGCTCCTGGTGGGAGTTGGCCAGCAACTCGGCCGCCGCACCGTACGCCTTCGCCAGCTCGTAGAGCTTGTCCTCGTCGGCCTCGGGAACCTCCCCGTAGAGGATGTTGCCGACCAACGTACCGGTGCCGGGCAGATACGGCTCGACCTCGTCCGCGAGCCACGTCATGAACTCGAGGATCCAGCTCGAACTGCCGGACAACCGTCGTCCTTCCCGCTGTGACCCGCCGACAGGTGACCCGGACCGGCTCGCTGTACCCGTCAGGTGCCGGTCGTGATCCGCCGAGCGCTGGCCGTGCCGTTACCGCTCGCCTCTTTGATCTCCGCGGCGCCCTGCTCGTCGGCACGCTGGTAGTTCAGCATCGCGTTCGTGACGAAGTCGGCGACGGCTGTCAGCCCCGCACCGAGCTGCCCGGCCTGGTGTTTCACCGCCGCGTTGGCCGGCATGGCCCCGTCCTCACCCGCATCGACCTGCTTGTGGTAGGTCCGCAGGAACTCGTCAGTGAAGCGGTCCGGCGGGAACATCGCCGGGACGTCCAGGTTGTCGATCGCGGCGAGCGCGCTGTTCACCGAGTTCGTCAGGTTCTCACCCTGGCTCCGCAGACTGTCGGCGGCGTCGAGGATGTCCGGGATGCTGCTCGTGATGTCGAGGGGGTCGTCACCGCCCACGTTCTTCGTCCGTCCTCTTCCTTGGCAGGTCGCCGTCGTGGCCGTACGCCAGCTCGTCGATGTCCATGCCACCGATGCTGCTCAGGCGCATGTCACTGGGCAGACTCCCGTCGACGATCTCCTTGGTCTGCCGTTTCGCGTCCTCCGTCGCGGACCGTACGGTCGCCACGATGGTGGCAGCCAGCGCCTTCGAGTCAGGCCTGCGGTAGACACGCGGGTCGATCTCAAGCTCGATCAGGTGCCCACGACAACGTCCTACGACGGCGACAACCACAGGACCGGTTCACGGACCGAGGAGACCACGTACAGCGGCAGCGAGGTCACGAAGCGGAGCACGCAGACCCGTGGCCCCGACGACAAGGTGACCGGCACGACGACGACCGAGACCAACAGCGACGGTACGCAGACCATCACCACGACGAGCGGCAACAACAAGCGGGTGGTCGAGATCGGCGAGGAGACCGAGGGCGAGACGTCCGGTTCGCTGGACAGTCCGGCCCGGGRCGCCATGGACGACATCAAGACCCACAACTACCCGATCGCGCCCTGGGCACTCGGGTAGGACGGGACGCGGAGGACCTGGCATGGCGGAGGGTGGCTGGAGGAACCTCCCCGTCTACCGCGGCGGYGGGCCGAACGGCAGCGGGATGTGGTATGAGGAGCCCGACTACGGCACCGTCGAGTTCACCCCGGCGGCGAGCGGCGACGGCAGCGACGGGGAGCCGATCGAGGTCATCCGCCGCCGAATCATGAACCAGCACCCGGAGGACATCTCGGCGCTGGCCGACCAGTGGCAGAACGCGTACAACCTGCTGTCCAGCATCAGGCAGCAGCTGCTCGACCAGAGCAACATCCTCTACGAGCAGGCCTGGCGGTCCGCGCGGGCCCGGGACGCCTTCATGGAGAAGGGCCCGGGCGAGGCACTCGCGTACCTCCAGGACTGGATGGACGCCGCACTGGACAACGTCAACGGTCTGCGCGCGCTGGTGGACATCGCCCAGCGGTCGCGCGCGGACATGGAGAACCTCTGGAACCGGTACCAGTCCGAGATCGAGGACGCCTCGAACGCGGATGGTTGGACGAGATTCGGGCAGGGCTTCCTGACCGGGGCGTCGCTGGGATTTTACGACGGCGAGGCGGGCGTCCAGAAATCGGAGCAGGAAGCCGTCCGGAAGAAGCAGCAGGAGTTCAACAAGCTGGCCCAGGAGCTCGCCTTCAACGTCGGCAACCAGTACGGCGAGACGTTCTCGACGCTGGGCGGCGGGCACGGGGCGCTGTTCAGGCCGATGAACGCCGTGTTGAACACGGTGGGCCACCCGCCGTTCCCCACGATCGGCGCCGGCCCGTCCTCGCTCGGCGGGCCGGCGGGCGGGCCGGGTGCCGCACCCACCATCACCCCACCGAACGCGCTGTCCAACCCGCCGCTCCCGACGCCGGGCGCCCCACCGTTCCAGCCGGCCGACGTGACCCCGCCGGTAGCCCCGGGGCAGGTTCCCGTGCCGACCGGCCAGCTCAACTCGCAACCGGATGTCGCACCTCCGCCGGCAGCCAACCCGGTGTTCAGTCCGGTGGCGCTGCCGGCAGCTCTGGTCGCGCCCCCGCCGGCGGCCAACCGGGCGTCACGGCCGGCGGGGGCGCCCGCCGTGACGCCGCCACCCGGGCTGCCCGCCGCCGCTGCCGCGCCCGCGGTGGCGAAGGCAGCGCCGAACGCGGCGAACGCGGCCCTGCGGTCACCGTCCGCCCTCAGCAGGCTGAGCACCGGCACCAAGATCAACGCCAGCGGCCTGAACAGCGGCCTGATCCAGGCCAGGGGCTCCGGGACACCGACCGCCGGGGCGACGCCGGGTGCGCTGCGTTCCCCGGCAGCCGCGCCGCCGCCAACAGGGGGCCGGGGGCCGCGGGAGAAGCAGCCGCCAGGTGCCTCGAGGCGGGAACCGCAGGGGCCGGGCGTCAAGGGCCCCCTCGAGGAACCGTTCAGCGGTACACCGGCGGGCACGGCCCCGCCGGTGCTGAACAACCAGCGCCCCGCCGGGCAGCGCCGACCGGGCAGCCGCGGGGAACCGCACCCGACGGCGCGGGCCCGGCCCGGTACCCCGGCTCCGCCGCGGCCCGCCGGTGCGGCGCCGCCGGTGTTGAACAGCCCGGGCACCAGTCCGACGCACGCGCCGCCACCCGCGCCGACCAGGCCGAACAGGCCGGGACGGGACGCGCCCGCGCGGCCGGGGCTACCGGGTCAGCCCGGCAGACCCGCACCGGGCTCCGAGTGGGCCGGTGCGCAGGATGCGCGCGCGGACGCGTCCGCGCCTGTCCTCGACGCGCCTGTGTCGCCACCCACCGGCGCGGCCGTGTCCGGGCTGGAGGAGACCAGGCTGCGCGGCCGCACCGCCACTACGCCGGCGGTCAGATCCCGCCCGGGGTCCGCGGTCGCGTCGGAGCTGACCGCGCGTCGGGCCAGGCCCGTCGGCATGGCCCCGGCACAGGGGCAGGACGCGCATGCGGACGAGGATCAGCGGATCGTCACCGACGATGAGGCGTTCAGCGTGGACACTCCGGGTGGCAGCGTGGTGACCAAGAAACCCGAGGACAGGTCGTACCGCGCGGAGCCGCCCTCGGCCCTCGGCCGGGGCGGCTAGCCTCGGCGGGCCACCCGCGTCCGGGGCCGGCTGGAGGGCCAAAGGAAGCGCGATCATGTTCTTCGTGCCGCCGGCGGCCCAGATCCCGCCGGCGGCCCAGATCCCTGAGTCGCTAGCCGGCCCCGGACGCCAGGCCGAGCATGACGGCGTCCCGCGGCAGCAGCCACGGTGACGCCAGCACCCGCCGTTCGACGAAGCCGACGACGTCGTATCCGCGCAGGGTGGACACGGTCTTCCTGGCATAGAAGTCGTCTTCGTTCATCTCGGAGAGCCGGACGAGGTCGACGGCGTACCGCGCGAAGTCGCTGGGCGTGACGTAGAACACCACGCCGCTGGTCGAGCCGAATTCACTGTTCTGCCCCCACTCGAAACGCTCCTCGCCGTCGGCGCGTGTCTCGTTAGGGGTCACGACGTACGACCCGAGGATGGCGCTGACGAGTCTCGTCTGCACCCCGGAGGCGATCACATCGAAATCGGCCGGCAACAGATGATCATCCCACGGTGGTGCGGCGGCGCTGACGTCCGGCACGAAAGTGACGTTCACAACGTAGTTGAGGAGCACGGTGAAGACGCCTTCGTAGAGGTCCGCGACAGGCGGTTCGTGCTCCGGCGGCTCGTGGACCACCTTGACCGGGTAGTCGGCCTTCGGGCTGACCTTTATCCTGCGCAACCTCCGATCGGGCTCATCGCGTCGCGGCGAGCAGGTCGTCGAGCACGAGCGTACGGAGGTCGTCGCGGCCGGGCACCCGGCCCAGTGCCCGCAACCGGCCGGACTGCGCCTTGCGCATGCCCTCCAGCAGTTTGCGCGCCTCGCGCGCGTTGCCGAAGTTCTGGTCGCGTTCAATCTGGCTGAACCACTCGAAGAGAGCGTCGTCGACGCCTGATGCGAGCAGGTAGTCGTCGTTCCGTGCGATGCGGTCGGCGATGAGCACCAGTTCCTGCGGCGAGTAGTTCTCGAACTCCAGTGTCTTGGCGAACCGGGAGGCGAGACCGGCGTTGGCGTCCAGGAAGTCCGCCATTTCGGCGGTGTAGCCAGCCACGATTACGGCCGCCCGGTCACGGTGGTCCTCCATGAGCTTGACGAGCGTGTCGATGGCCTCCTGACCGAAGTCGGCGCTGGCGCCGCTGGAGCGCGACAGGGTGTATGCCTCGTCGATGAAGAGGACGCCGCCCATGGCCTCCTCAAAAACCGACGTGGTCTTCTCGGCGGTGTGACCGATGTACTGGCCGACCAGGTCCCGCCGGGCAACCTCCTTGAACTTGCCGTTGGGCAACACCCCCAGTGCCTTGAGCAGCTGGCCGTAGAGCCGGGCGACCGTGGTCTTGCCGGTGCCCGGGGCACCGGTGAAGACGAGGTGGTTGCTGACCGCGCCGACGGCCAGGCCGGCGTCACGCCGCCACTCGTTGACCTGGATCTCGTCGATCAGTGCCCGCACCTCGGCCTTGACCCCTCCCAGCCCGATCATCGAGTCCAGTTCGGCGAGCAGCTTGTCGACCTTCTCCGCGTCCTGGCCGGTTGCTCCCTCGATGGCGCTGACGCCGACCTTGGGTCTGTGCGCGGTGTCGTCGGCCTCACGGATGACCGGCGTGGCGCCCTCATCCACGTGGATGCCGGGCACGGCCGTGTCCTCGACCCGGGTGCCTTCAACGAGGCCGCCGCACCCGCGGCCGAACATGATGCCGACACCGTGGGTGTCGTGCACCCAGCTGTTGGTGATGGTCGGCGAACTCTGGTGCGCGACCGAGATGCCCACGTCCCCGGTCCCGGAGATGTCACACCGCTCGATCGTCGGCCGCGCCGCCTGGTACACGTAGATCCCGCGGAAGCCGCAGCCCTCGATCGTGCAGTTGCGGATGGTCGGGTCCGCGCCGAGGCGCACGATGATCCCGTCGTCCGCGATATTGCGCACCTCGCACTTGTCCAGGATGCCGCCGGCGTCCTCGATGACGATGCCGTACTGCCCCTGAACGACCTTGACGTCAGAGGCTTGGACGCGGGCACCGTCGCTCACGCTGACCCCGGCCGCGTGCCCGGCGCTGACCTGACATGTATCGATCTGGAGTCGGCCGCCGGCCGCGGCCACCGCCGGATAGTCGCCGGCCGCCAGAACCAGCCCGCGAAGCGTCACCTCCGCGCTGTCGCAGGCTACCGCGGAGCCATCCGCGGCCGTCGCGTCGATCGTCACCGAACCCGGGTCGGCCGCCGCCGTCAGGGTCAGCCGCCGCCCCCGCAGCCGAAGGGCTTCGAGGTAGACACCGGGCTCGATGGAGATCACAGCACCGTCCGTCGCGATCTCCAAAGCATCCTGGATTGTCGGATACGCCCCGGTCCGTCGCGGGGACACTGTCACTGTTTGTGCCATAACTCCGCCCGATCCGGCGTCAAGAGGACGTCCCGAGAGTATCCGGCACCAAACGGGACCACCGGGAGCTGGAGCAGGAGCAGGAGCAGGAGCAGGAGCGATCATCGTCCGGTGCTGCTCATGGGGTCCTCCGGAGTGGGCAGGTCCTCGATCCCGCGTGCCGGGCTGCTGGCCGGTCTCGACCACCGGCGCGAGGCGGATCTGGACGAGCCCCTGGCCGGCCGGTGCCGCTGCCCGCGCCGGGAGCCCAACCACTGCGGGCAGGCGCCATTCCGGCTCGCGGACCGGCCCCGCACACCGTCAGTGACAGCGCTGGGACGGTAGACGCCGAGYGCACCCTGCGCCGCCAGGGGCCTGACCCCCGAACCCGCGGATTGAGAGGCAGCGGCAGCGCATCCGCAGATGTCCGCCAGCATCGGCCGCACAGGCATCCGTCGTTCGCGCACGTCCACCAACGTCCGCCAACGTTTTCGTCACTCACCGCTGTCAGACAGACACCTCTAGCCTCTACACTCGTGGCGTTGAACGCTGTGAGTACCGAAGATCTCACCAGCGATGAACAGTTCCGGGGGGAGCAAGGCAATCATGCCCACAGCGCTGATCATCGGTGCCGGGATCGCCGGCCCGGTCGCCGCGATGGCCCTGCAGCGAGCCGGGATCGACGTCCTGGTGCACGAGGCGTACCCGGCTCCGACCGCGGAGGTCGGTTCGTGGATCGGCCTGCAGACCAACGGCCTGGACGCGCTGCGGGCGATCGGCGCCGACCGTATCGTCCGCGAGCTTGCCGTCCCGACACCGTCGATCGCCTTCCGGACCAGCACCGGCCGGGTGCTCGGCGAGATCCCGACCGGCCGGCCGCTGCCGGGCGGGAGCACGGGGGTGTCGATAAAGCGCTCCGACCTGCACCGCGCCCTGCGGGACGAGACATCCCGCAGGGGCATCGAGATCCGGCACGGCCGGCGCCTGGCGAGCGTGGCCAGCGGCGCCGACGGGGTCGTCGCCACCTTCGCCGACGGCGGCACGGCAACGGGCGACCTGCTCGTCGGCTGCGACGGCATCCACTCCCGGGTGCGGGAGTCGCTGAACCCGTCCGGCCCGCGGGCACGCTACGTCCCGATACTGAATGTCGGCGGCTACGCCAACGTCACACCGCCAGGTGACCGCCCCGGCGTGCTGACGATGACGTTCGGCAGGCGGGCGTTCTCCGGCCGCCTCGTCACCCCCACCGGGCAGACGTGGTGGTTCGCCAACCCGCCGCGGCGGGACGAACCGGCCGACGGCGAACTGGGGCGGATCAGCGACGCGCAGTGGCGGGACTCGCTGCGCCAGCTCTACGGGCTCGACCGGTCCCCCATCATGGATCTGATCGCCGCCACCCCCGGGCCGCTGACCGGCTGGACAACGTACGACCTGCCCACCGTCCCGGTCTGGCACGACGACCGGAGCATACTGATCGGCGACGCCGCGCACGCCACCTCACCCTCGTCCGGCCAGGGTGCGTCGATGGCGATCGAGGACGCGGTCATACTCGGACAGTGCCTGCGCGACCTGCCGGTGCCACGGGCGTTCGCCCGGTTCGAGGCGCTGCGCCGGCCCCGGGTGGAGCGGGTCGTCGCCGAGGGCCGGAAGTCCAGCCGGCTGCGCTCGGTCGGGCCGGTCGGCCGGCTGGCCCGCGGCCTCGTGCTGCCGCTGGTGCTCAGGCACGCCGCCGGCAGCGGCGCCGGGTCACTCGCCTGGATGCACCAGCATCACATCGACTGGGACGCGCCGGTGACGACCGCTGGCGTCCCGGCCCCGGCTCCCGCGAAAGACATCTCGACGAACCTGCCCGGCTGACGTCCCCCGGCCGCGGTCACCGCCAGGCCGATCCCACCGGTCCCACCGGTCCCGCCGGGTCGCCCCGGCCGCGGACCGCCCGACCGCCGCAATCGTGATCATGCGCCCGCACGGCCGGGGACGGACTCGGCGCCGGCCGCGGCCTGGCCGACACATCGTCCTGTCCGACGCCTTGCCCAGCCCGGCGGCAACGGCTAACGTACAACCCGATGGTTGTACATCAGGAGTCCGCCGAACGCGCCAATCGCCTCTTCCATGCCCTGGCTGACGCGACGCGGCGTGAGATCGTGACCCTCACCCTGACCGGTGAGCAGTCGGTCTCTCAGCTCGCCCGGCGGTTCCCGATGAGTTTCGCGGCCGTCCAGAAACACGTGGCGGTGCTGGAGCGCGCCGGGCTGGTCACCAAGCAGCGACAGGGCCGGGAGCAGCGGGTACGAGGCAACGCGGACGCCCTGCGCGAGGCCCGYCGGCTGMTGGACCAACTGGCGGACGTATGGCGGGGGCGTATCGACCGGATCGACGCGATCCTCACCGATCCCGATCCCGGCCCCGGCCCCGGCCCCGGCCCCGGCCCCGGCCCCGGCCCCGGAAACAGCGAAAACAGCGAAAACAGTGGGGAGCACGCACATGCCAGTGATCGACATCAAGAAGAACCCTGAAGCCCTCACGCTGACGCTCACCGCGCGGTTCGACGCGCCGCCGCCGCGGGTGTGGCAGGTCTGGCAGGACCCTCGTCAGCTCGAGCGCTGGTGGGGTCCGCCGACCTACCCCGCGACCGTCGTCGACCATGACCTGGCACCCGGCGGTACGGTCACCTACTTCATGACCGGGCCGGAGGGCGAGAAGTACCACGGCTGGTGGCGCGTCCTGTCCGTCGACGCCCCGCACCGGCTGGAGTTCGAGGACGGCTTCGCCGACGACTCCGGCCGCCCCAACCCCGACATGCCCGTCACGGCCGTCCGCGTACAGCTCACCGCGGACGGCGAGGCCGCCACCGTGATGACGATCGAGAGCGTCTTCCCCACGCTTGCGGCGATGGAGCAGTTGGTGTCCATGGGCATGGTCGAGGGCATCTCCGCGGCCGTGGGTCAGATCGACACGCTGCTGGACTCCCTCACCGTCTGACGAGGGCCGTCACCGCGACCGGCCGGTGAAGGACGACTGGCCCAGAAAGGACTGATGCCAGCCGTCGTGATCAGCGGGCCGGCAGCGACCATCCCGCCGTGACGGCCCATGTCCGCGCCCTGCTCATGATGTCGGCGATGAGCGGCGACTTGGCATCGGCGTAGGCGTTCATGTCCGGCCAGTCGCGGGCGGCGAGTTCCTGCTTGAGGGCCTGGTAGGCGGCGCGGTCGGCCGTGTCGTGCCGTAGCCAGTCGCGGAAGAGCAGGTGGCGGCGCTCCCACGGGCTGTCCCCTCTGTGTCAGTCTCGGGTGAGACATCCGCTGGGTGCGGGTTGKCTACAGAGGGCGTGATCGGAGATCCTCGTGTTCGTGGAGTCAGAGTCCCAGGAGCGTCCTGGCCGGTCCTCACCGCGTGACCCGGCGCCGCGTCCGTCGCGGCGGGTGTTCAGCACGGCGTACAAGCTGCGGATCGTCGCCGAGTACGAGAACGCCCCGCACGGGGAGAAAGGTGCGATCCTGCGCCGGGAGGGATTGTTCTCGTCGCATGTGGTGGAGTGGACCCGTGCCCGTGATGCGGGTGCTCTCGGGGGATCGGGCGTTGCGGCCCGCGGTCCTGCGGAGAAGAAGCCGGGGAAATCGGCGGAGCAGATCGAGGTGGAGAAGCTGCGGCGGGAGAACGAGCGGCTAAAGGCACGTCTCGTGACC
>NZ_MOME01000058.1:0-27153 GCF_001983005.1 Protofrankia sp. BMG5.30
GCCTTTGTTGAGGGTGACGGTCTCCTTACCGGCGTTGATGAGGTCGGGGTCGACGGTGTCCTCGGTCGGATATGGCCCGACGCCGAGTATGCCGTTCTCGGACTGCAGCACGACGTGTATGCCGTCCGGCACGTAATTGGGTACCAGGGTAGGCAGACCGATCCCGAGGTTGACATACTGCCCATCCGTGAGCTCGAGAGCGACCCGTGCTGCCAGCTCATTCCTAGACAACACGGACGGTCCTCCGCTCGATCCGCTTCTCCACAGACACCTGTACCACGCGCTGCACGAAGATCCCCGGAGTGTGCACCAGGGCCGGGTCTAGGTCGCCGGGCTTCACGATCTCCTCGACCTCCGCGATCGTCACGCGACCCGCAGCGGCGCAGAGTGGGTTGAAGTTCTGCGCTGACTTCTCATAGACGAGGTTGCCGTGCCGATCGCCGTAGCGAGCGTGCACGAGAGCGTAGTCGCAGACAATCGCGTGCTCCAGCGCGTACTCCACGCCGTCGAAGGTGCGGACTTCCTTGGGCTCCGACGCCTTCGCCGTAGCACCCGACCCGTCGTAGCGGAGAGGAAGCCCTCCGAGTGCAACCTGTGTCCCGACGCCACTGGGAGTGAAGAAAGCGGGGATGCCCGCGCCACCGGCGCGGAGTCGCTCGGCGAGCGTGCCCTGCGGGACCAGTTCGACCTCGAGCTCGCCGGACAGGAACTGCCGCTCGAACTCCTTGTTCTCTCCGACGTAGGAGCCCGTGGTGCGGCTGATCCGTTTGGCTCGCAGAAGCGAGCCCAGTCCCCACTCATCAACGCCACAGTTGTTGGAGACCGTCTTGAGGTCGTCGACCCCGGTCTCCAACAGTGCCTCGATGAGGGCCTGTGGGATACCACAGAGCCCGAACCCGCCGACGGCCAGCGATGATCCCCTGACGATATCTGCCACTGCTTCGGCAGCGCTATTGACGATCTTGTCCACTGCTCCCCCTTCGACCCCTAACTCTAGTTAGAAAATAGCGCCTTGCAAGCGTGTCTTGTGGTGCGAAGGGGTATCGGGATCATTGGATCAAAACGAAAATAGAATAAATGGAAGATATCGTAGATCAACATCTACTGAGGGTAGTGGTTCATAGACTGATGTCGCTCGGCTTATTTTGATCATTCTGCTGTCACGGGGTAGTGGTGGATGGTGGCAGGTCCGGGGTGGTGGGGGCGGGCTGGCCGGACTTCTGTAGTCGYTGCGTCGGCCATATTTGATCTTGCAGGGGCGAGGGCGGGGCAGGGGYGGGTTGAGTCGTTCGGTGATCTCGGCGTGGATCCGGGGTAACGCGGTGTGCCAGTCCTAGAACGAAAATCAACGTGAGGCTGGGCAGACGGACCTGACCCGTGGCCTGGCGTCGTGGGTTGGGCGGGGTGTCCGGTTGGTCGGGACGGTGTGTCAGGCCGTGGTCGCCGCATCCTGGGGATGAGGGTGACTCGGAGGCCGAGGCGCTCGAGGCGCCGGATGTGGCTGGCGATCTGCTTGCGGGTGTCCTTGTGCCGCTCGTGGTGGTCGGCGCCGAGGTCGTGATATCGGGAGTCCGAGTCGTTGACCAGGTGCCAGATGGTGATCAGGATCGAGCGGGACACCGCGACGATGACTTTCTGGGACCCCCGGTTGGCGCGGATGCGCCGGTAGCGGGCGCCTAGAACGTCTGGGTCCTGGCCTGCGAGARCACGGCCTGGCCAAGTGCGCCGGCTAAAGATCAATAGACGGTGTGTTCGAAGGGGAGCGGCAGCGCTGAAGCCCTGCCGCAAGGTTGCTCATGGTTGCCGATGGGGTCGATCTGACGACCGGGTGTGAGTTGCTTGCCTTGAGATAGTATCTAAACTAAATTAGAACAGACGAAGTCCCGCATGGACCGTCGCTGGCGGCAGGTGGCCTGCTGCCATGGAAGGAGAGATGATGTCGGTCGCTGGGGCCCGCACCCACATCGATCCTGTGGCGCTGCACGAGGCTTTGGGCGTGGCCAACATTCCGACGCTGGTACCGCTGCTGGTGCAGCTCACCGGCGACCGCAAGTGGACACGCCCACCCTACCGGCCGACTCGTGCCCGTGGTACGGACGACCACGATGACGGCGGCCTTCCCCCCGCGGTGCAACAGGAAATCCGCTCAGAGGTCGAACGGGCAGTGCTGGACTGGGCTGCGGGAGCACCGGTCGCGATACCCGCTCCCACTGGTCGGCAGTTACTGGAATTACTCGAGCTGTGTGTCGCCGAGGAGGTTCCCGAGGAGTTCGAGGCGATGACAGCCGAGCAGATGGGATTCCGACCCAGGCCTGCGCCGGTGCCATTCGTCGCCAGCAACGAATTCCGCGTGATCGTCGTCGGTGCTGGCATCTCGGGCATGACCGCCGCCAAGCATCTCCAGGACACCGGGATCGCCTACACGGTTATCGAGAAGAACGCCAACGTGGGCGGCACGTGGATCGAGAACCGCTACCCGGGTTGCGGAGTCGACACCCCGAGCTACCTCTATTCTCTCTCGTTTTTCCCGCGCGCGTGGAGTATGCACTTCGGCAAGCGCTCGGAGCTTGAGGAATATCTGGACGGACTCGCCACGCATTTCGATCTTCATAAGAAGATCCGCTTCGAGACCATGGTGGTGGCAGCGTCCTGGGACGATGACGCGGAACTGTGGACAGTCATCGTCCAGGACGCGGCTGGCACGAAAGAGGAGCTGACCGCAAACGTCCTCATCTCGGCTGTCGGTCAGCTGAACATTCCGAAAATCCCACAGCTCGAGGGGGCGAAGCGGTTCAAGGGACCGGTGTTTCACTCGGCGCGCTGGCCTGAGGGTCTGGACCTGACTGGCAAACGTGTCGCCGTCATCGGGACTGGCGCGAGCGCCATGCAGATCATCCCCGCCATTGCCGACACGGTGGGAGCTCTCGACGTCTACCAGCGCTCGCCGCAGTGGGTGTCGCCGAACAGCAACTACTTCCGATCGGTCGATGAGCGGATGCACTGGCTCATGGACAATGTGCCGTTTTACCGCTCCTGGTATCRCTCCAAGCTCGCCTGGGCCTACAACGACCGGATCCACGCGTCACTGCAGAAGGACCCTACGTGGCCGCATCCGGAACGGTCCCTGAACGCCGTCAATGACTCACACCGCAAGTTCTTCACGGCATACCTGATGAGGGAGCTCGAAGGTAGGCCCGACCTTGTGGAGAAGGCATTGCCGGACTATCCGCCATTCGGAAAGCGGATGCTGCTGGACAACGGATGGTTCGCCGCACTGAAGAAGCCTCAGGTCGAGCTCATCACGGCTGGGGTCGCGGCGCTGACGGAGACGGAAGTTGTCACGGTCCATGGGGAGAAGCGGCCCGCGGACATCGTGGTCCTCGCCACGGGTTTCGAGGCCCACAACCCCATCCGCTACCAGGCCACCGGCGTGAATGGACAAGTGCTTCAGGATCTGTGGGGAGCAGACGATGCTCGCGCGTATCTGGGCATCACAACGCCAGGTTTCCCGAACCTGTTCTTCATGTACGGGCCGAACACCAACCTCGGCCACGGCGGCAGCTTCATCTACTTGGCGGAAAGCCAGATCAACTACATCATCGATGCCCTGCAACACATGCTCTGCGAGGGCATCAGCTCCCTTGAGTGCAGGCAGGAGGTCAGTGACCGGTACAACCAGGAACTTGACGAGGCGCATGAGCGGATGGTGTGGACGCACCAGGGTATGGACACGTGGTACCGCAACTCCAAAGGCCGCGTGGTGACCGCAATGCCCTGGCGTGTTGTCGACTACTGGACGATGACGCGCTCAGTTAACCTGGACGACTATATGCTGCGTGAGAATGGTCGGATTATCAAACGACTAAAATCGGCCAGACACCCACCTGAACACGAGTAACTGGCGGTGTRCCGCGACCGCCCTCGGCTGTCGCGGCACGCGCTGTCATAGGAGATCCGGTGTTAGCGCCTGTCTGCTGCTCTGTTCGGCGTGACTTGGAGCATGGTCGTATAGACGGTGCTCATGGGCGTTCCGTCCCGACGATGGATACGAACGATACACACTCGCCGGGGCCTCCGCCGAGATTGTGGGTCAAGCCCATAGTTTTTCCCGTGCTGGGAATGCTCCGCTCCTCCGGAGCTTCACCACGAAGCTGCAGCCAGCACTCATAGAGCATGCGAAGCCCTGACGCCCCCACAGGATGACCGAATGCCTTCAGTCCGCCGTCGGGGTTGACCGGTAGTGTGCCGTCCAGGTCGAACGCCCCAGCCAGAACGTCCTTCCATGCGGTTCCGCGGGGGGCGAAGCCGAGATCCTCCATGAGGACGAGTTCGGTGACGGTGAAGCAGTCGTGCACCTCGGCCATCGCGATCTGAGCCCGAGGATCGGACACGCCCGCCTGGCGGTAGGCTTCCTTTGCGGATGCCTCGACCTCCGGGAAGGTCGTGAAGTCGTAGTTTGGGTCGATGTTACCGTCTGCCGCACCGGACACGAAGGACAACGCCTTCACGAACAGGGGGCGCTTGGTGTAGCGGTACGCGTCCTCGGCCCGTACTACGATCGCTGCCGCTGCCCCATCCGATACCCCGGAGCAGTCGAATACGCCGAGGTTTCCGGCGACCAGAGGGGAACGGGCGATGGTTGTCCTGGCCACTTCYTTTCGGAACTGGGCCCGTGGGTTCCGGGAACCGTTCTTGTGGTTTTTCCAGGCGATCCGAGTGAAGACCTCTTTCAACTGGTCTTCGTCCACGCCGTATTTCCGGCTGTAGGCCGGTGCCAGCAGGCTGAAGTTGGCTGGTGCCGTTGTGGTGCCAAGCGTGCCGCCCGTCCCGTCGCCCGGAATCGACTGACGAGTCAGACCGGAGTAGCCGGAGTCCTTCAATTTTTCGACGCCGACGGCCATGGCCATGTCGTAGGCGCCGCTGGCGACGGCGTACGCGGCGCCACGCAACGCTTCGGATCCTGTCACGCACATGTTCTCGACGCGACTGACGGGTTTGTCGCGGATCCGGAGCGGACGGCTCAGCGTCAGACCTGAGACGCCTGACATGTAGGTGCCGAGCCAGAAAGCGTCGATGTCGTCGATCGCGATAGATGTACTCTGCGTGGYTGCCCCCACCGCCTCGACGAGAAGGTCATCCGTGCCGCGGTCCCAGTGCTCGCCGAACACCGTACAGCCCATGCCAACGATTGCGACCCGATCACAGATACCTCGTGATGCCATCAGAGCCTCGTCTCATCCGTGCGAAGAGGTCGTGCCTTCCAGAAGTAGTTGTGCACGCCGTCGGCCGTCAGCAGGCGTCGGAATGTGAGGCCGACACGCAGACCGATATGTGCGTCTGCCGGGGCCGCGTCGGCGAGTTCGCATCGAAACCGACCGCCCCCGTCGAAGTCGACGACGACGGCCACCATTGGTGGACTCGGTGTGAACGCAAGGCGGTCAACAGTGAACGTCGCCACCGTCGCAGGCGTGTCACGCAGCGATAGCCGCGACATCTGGTCGACCGCGGAACATGCAAAGCACACCTTTCCCGGTGGCACATTGACCGCTCCGCACGCGTCGCACCGAGCCGCCTGAAAGGCGAGCTTGTAACCGGCGGACCGGCGAGTTGGCGGTGCCGCGGGCGGGTCCGGCTCCGGTCGCCGGGGTGGCTCGCGGTCGAGCATTCCCCGCCAGGTGAGGAAAGTAATGTAGCTGAGCTCACCGTGTGGGCCATCCGCCTGCCCCGAAACGCCTGTCGAGGAACGCCGGGACAACAGGTGCTCCGTGGTTCGCATCAGCATAGCGCTCGCACCGTCGGCGAGGTGGACCAGCGCGACGTTTTCGCCAGCGCCAGCGCGGTCCAGAGCTGCGGCGAGCAGTATCCCGGGCTGAGCCGCACCGGGGTTGCCGATGCGGTCTGCCAGGTTGTCGACCACCGCTTCGGGACGCACGCCACTGGCCTGCGCGAACTGCCGCACCGCGCGGGTGGCCAGACCGCTCACGACAAGGTRGTCGATCTGGCCAGGTGCGAGATCGGCTGCTTTCAGCGAGGTGGTGAACGCATCCTCAGCCAGCGGTCGGTAGACATGTTCGGCGAAGCGCTCTTCCCAGGTATGGGAAGCCTTTTCGCCGGGTGTCCGCCACCGCTCCAGGAACTCCTCCGTGGTCGAGGCGAACGCCAGTACGGTCGCGAGCTCGGGTGTCTCCGATGTGCCGCGTCCGAACAAGAACGCTGCGGCCGCGTCGCCACCCTCTCGCTCGTCGCTGCTCCCGGGTAGCCCGGTGCGTATGTCGGCGACTACGGCGAGAGCCGGGACTCGCGCCTCGCTCGCGRCCAGCAGTGCGCCGATGGCCGACCGCGGTGAGCCAGCCATGTCGACCGCCAGCGCCGCCCGATCAAGTCCGAGCGCGGCRTGCAGCACARCCGCATTGGTCTTGTCCAAGTAGGGGGGAAAGGAGGTGGCGAAATAGAGCCTCTCAGGCAGACCACGCTGTCCCTGTAGGGCAGCCGAGCCAGCCTCCACCCCCATGGAGACGACATCCTCGTCGTACRAGGCCACGGCGCGTGAGCCTCTCCCCCCCGAAGCGCCGAGAGCCGCCTGCATGTCGCTCCGACGAAGCCGGTGGTATGGAATGTAGGAGCCGTAGGACAGCAGGCCGGTCATGGACGTCCTTCCGTGGGGGAGCCGTTGACAGCCTACTTTCTAATTTAGGTTTGAGTCCAGTGTACGTCACGTGCTCCGTCGACGCGTACTCCGGCGTCGTGTCGACATGCCCTCGAGGGTAAGGACGCAGAACTGCTCCGCCAGCTGCTCCGGAGCCAGATGGTGATCGGCGTGGTACCACTCGACCGTCCAGTTCAGGGCACCCGCCAGCATCATCAGGACCACTGACAGGTCGAGGTCGGAGCGGATGTCCCCAGCGTCGGCAGCGTCGTTGAGCAAGCCCCGCCACAGGTCGAGGTAGGTCCGCTGCAATGGAAGGATGGCGGCTCGGACGTCGTCCGGCACCTGTCCGAGGATTCGCAGCATGGCCGAGGTGTAGTCGCCCCAGGCCAGGACGGACAGCAGGTGCGCGGTCATGGCCATCGCCAGTTTGTTGATAGGCGCGGTGCGTGTGAGTAGATCGCTGATGCTGCGCCTCACCGCGCTGTCGGTGCGTTCCCAGGCATTGTGCAGCAGGTGCACCACCAGGTCCTCGCGCGAGGCGAAGTGATAGTAGAGGCTGCCGGTCTGCATGTCGGCCTCGGTCGCGACGTCCACAAGCCGGGCTCCGGCATAGCCGTTCTCGCGAAAGATCTTCGCGGCCGCGTCGAGGATCCGAGYGGTCGTCGCGGCGCCACGTGTCTCTGCTGCGGGCTCCTCGTGCGTATCGGATGTGAGGGTAAATATGATCTTGTGTGACCGGCGYCGCTTTCCCTTGGAGGTCCCGAGCCCGTCGAGGAACAGCGCAGCGAACTGCTCCTCGAGACCACTGAGCGTGAGTCCCTTCGGCTGGTCGGGGTGGAACCAGTCGGGGGATGCGTTCATGGCTCCCAGGACGAGCATGCGGCACGCGGAGATGTCGAGGTCCTGACGCAGCTCACCCTCACGCTGCGCGTTCTCGAACAGTTCCCGCCACCACTGGCCGTACTCCCGCTRCAGCGTGAGGGCCTGAGCGCGGATCTCTTCAGGGACCTGTCCCAAGATGCGCAGGGTGGCCGCGGTGTAGTCACCGATCTCAAGGACGGCCTCGAGATGGGCATGTACGGCGATGCGGAGCCGGTCGAGGCTGCTCGTGGTGGGAGGCGCGGCGGAGACCTTGCCTATGACGAAGTCGTTCGTGCGCTGCTGGCCGACGCGCAGGACTTCCTGGACCAGGTCTTCCCGCGAGGCGAAGTGGTAGTAGAGGCTGCCAGCCTGCATCTGTGCCGCCGCAGCGATGTCCGTGAGGCGGGTGCCGGTGTAGCCGTTCTGACGGAAGATCTTGGCTGCGGCGTCGAGGATGCGCTGTCGTGTCGCCGTGGCCTTCTTGCCCGGGTGGGTGCGCACCGTTGTCATCGCCGTTCCTCTCTGGTTGACCCTCCGATTCTAAACGTGATGTGAGAGGCAGTGGCCGCCTCCTCGGCGGCTGGCTCGCGGTGACACCGTCTGTCGTAGGTCTGCCAGGCGGTTGGTGCTTGCACTCCTATACAAAATCTGCGTTCATTTAGACAGCAACGGCACCGGGCCGAGGCGTCGACGACAGCCAGGAGGATCCATGGTCGACTTCGTGCGTCCCGAGGACGACTACTTCCACAAGGACTCGATGACGGACAGCCCCTTCTGGAACGAGAGTGCTTGGTTCCCGTTCTACGTCGCAGAGCGGGACCTCTCGGGCTTCGTCTACATGAACCATCGGCCGAACATGAACTTCTCCATGACGGGCGTGGCTCTCTGGGACCCGTCGGGCGAGCAGATGTACKACTGCCTGTACCACGACTGGCTGGAGCTTGCCCCGCTCGACGTCCGCAAGGACGAGGTGGAGATGTTCGACTACAGTACGCCGAACGGGCTCACGCTGAAGTGCGTCGAACCCCAGAAGACCTTTCTGATGCGGTACGACCGCGACGGCTGCCAGCTCGACCTACGCTTCGACGCCACCATGGGTGTGGCCAACTCGGGCTTCCCGGACGGCTCACAGGAGTGGGGGCCGCACCACTACGAGCAGGGCGGCCGGGTCAGCGGGAAGGTATGGATCAACGGCGAGGAGATCGACGTCGACTGCGGGTCCAACCGCGACCATAGCTGGGGTCCCCGCCTTTACAAGGACAATCCGCGTGGTGACTTTCCGTGGTTTAACGACGGGAAGGGCTTCGCCTTCCAGATGTACAACATAGGCACCGAGCCGCTGGCGACAGATCCGATCGAGGGCACGATCGAGCCAGCGATCACCGGATGGATCCAGAAGGACGACAAGATCAGCCATGTCGTCTCCGGCACCCGGCAGGTCCTCGAACGTCGCCCCGACGGAGTGCCGTGGAAGTTGGCCATCGAGGGCACCGACGACATAGGGCGCACCGTCCATGCGGAGGGTGAGTGCAAGAACGTCCTCAAGTGGGTGCCCTGGGCCCGCTATCTGCAGTACTGGTCGCTCTGCGAGTGGACACTCGACGACGGGAGCAAGCAGTACGGCGAGGCGATCGAGTGGTTCCCCGGAATCCAGGCGCGTCGCTTCCTGCGGGGGTTGGGCCAGTCATGATCGAGCTGCTGCAGGGCGTGCGCGTCATCGAGTGCGCGATGCTGCCGACCGGTGACCAGACCAGTCGCCTGCTCGGGGATCTCGGGGCCGATGTGATCAAGGTAGAGCGCCCGGGTTACGGTGACTACCTGCGCGAGCTTGGTGATCGGATCACGCCGCAGAACAGCGTGTTCCATCTGCTCTGTAACCGCAATAAGCGCAGCGTCACGATCGATCTGCGGCAGGACGAGGGGCGCGACCTGTTCTTCAGCCTGCTGAAGACAGCGGACGTCTTTGTGGATGGCTTCGCCGGCGATGCGTGTGAGGCTCTCGGAATCGGCTACGAGGCGCAGCGCGCGGCCAAGCCGGACATCGTGTACTGCCAGGCAAGCGGCTTCGGGGCCCGCGGAGCATACAGCCAGATCCCTGTGCACGGCTACATGATGGGAGCAGTGGCCGGCCAGGAGCAGTACAAGCTCGACGAGCGGGGCGTGGTGCACCAAGTCCTCAACCCCGAGGGGCTGTACTTCTCCGGATCGATCGACGGGCCGCTGTCCACCGCACTGTACGCCGCCCTCACGACGATCGCGGCGTTGCGGCGCCGAGACCAGACAGGCGAAGGTGCCCACATCGACGCGGCGGGCGCGGACGCGGTGCTGRCCAACCAGGCTCTGGACGCTGTGATGGCGTGGAACTCGACGCGCATCACGGATCGACGCAACCCGCCTCCGCCGGTAGGCATGGACCCGCACAAGCGACCCAAGTACACCTGGTACGCGACCAAAGATGACCGGATCGTGCTCCTCGCCGCCATCGAGCACAAGTTCTGGGACAATTTCTGCAGAGCCGTCGRCCGGGAAGATCTGCTCGACATCAAGAACACGTCGTTCGCCGTCGACTTTGCCGACGGCGGCAAGGCTGATCTGCTGGACGAGCTTGTCCCCGTGTTCAAGGAGCGCACGCTCGCCGAGTGGATGGACATCGCGCGCGCACACGACATCCCCCTGTGCCCGGCGAACTCCAAGCAGGACACGCTCGACGACCCGCACCTGCGTGCCCGCGAGATCGTGCACGAGACGACRCATCCGGTCGCGGGCCCCTACACGGGCACGGGATGGCCGGCTCCGGTCTCGGGRCAGCCGTTCGATGTGGCCCGTCATGCCCCAGCGTTGGGTGAGCAGACCGACGAGGTCCTGGCCGAGTTGGGTCTCACGGCCGAGCGGATCGCACGCCTGCGCGAACGACGCGTGGTTTGAGGAGTATCCCGACATGAAGCGGAATGTCTTCCAGACGGAGCACAATCTGTTCCGCGACAGCTTTCGGCGCTTCCTCGAAAAGGAGGTTGTGCCTCACCACCTGGAGTGGGAGCACGCCGGCATYGTGCCACGCGAACTCTTCCTGGCCGCAGGGGCGAACGGCTTCCTCGGTCTTGATGTCCCTGAGCGTTTCGGCGGGGGAGGGGTGACGGACTTCCGCTACAACGTCGTCATGCACGAGGAGGTGCAGGCCGCGGGCGTCAACGCGTCAGGGCTGGGGCTCTCCCTGCACAACGACACAGCTGTGCCTTACCTACTTCAGCTGGCCAACGACGAGCAGGCCGAGCGCTGGTTTCCGAGGCTRGTCACGGGCGAGTTGATCACTGCTATCGCCATGACGGAGCCAGGAACCGGCTCGGACCTGGGCGCGGTGCGCACGTCGGCCGTGCGAGACGGTGACGACTACGTCGTCAACGGCTCGAAGACGTTCGTCACCAACGGCATCAACGCCGACCTCGTCATTGTCGTCGTGAAGACCGATGTCACCGCTGGCGCRCGCGGCCTGAGCCTGCTGGTGGTGGAGCGCGACACCCCGGGCTTCGCGCGCGGGAAGAACCTGGACAAGATAGGCATGCACGCACAGGACACCGCAGAGCTGTTCTTCGCCGAGGCGCGCGTCCCTGTCGCGAACCTGCTTGGCCAAGAGGGAAAGGGCTTCGGCTACCTCAGCAGGAATCTCCCTCAGGAACGCCTGGCCATTGCCGTGATCAGCGTGGCCGCGGCACAGGCGGCGCTCAGATGGACACTCGAGTACGCGCGCCAGCGCTCGGCTTTCGGGCAGCCCATCGGCTCCTTCCAGCACAGCCGCTTCACCCTCGCCGAAGCGGCGACCGAGGTGAGTGTGGCGCAGGCCTACGTCGATCGGTGTCTCGAGGCACACATCGCTGGTGAGCTCACGGCCGAGGAGGCTGCCATGGCGAAGTGGTGGTGCTCCGAGATGCAGAACCGTGTCGTCGACCACTGCCTCCAGCTGCACGGTGGCTACGGCTATATGACCGAATACCCCATTGCGCGAGCGTTTGTCGACGCACGTGTCCAGAAGATCTACGGTGGTACCAACGAGATCATGAAGGAAATCATCGGCCGCTCTCTCGGGCTGTAAGGAGCACGCTGTGGTCATGATCGCGCCGCAGGTTGTCGCACGCGACAACCTTCCGCAGCGTGTCCGTATCTATGAGGTGGGCGCGCGTGACGGTCTTCAGAACGAGAAACAGGTCATCTCCACGGTGGTGAAGGCCGAGTTCGTCGAGCGGCTCGTGGCTGCCGGCCTGCGGACCGTGGAAGCGACGAGCTTCGTGCACCCGAAGTGGGTGCCACAGCTGGCAGATGCTGAGGACCTCATCGACCGCCTACAGCCGGTGGACGGGGTGCGCTATGTGGTCCTCGTGCCGAACGCCAAGGGCCTGCAGCGGGCCCTCGACCGAGGTGTGCGAGATATCGCGATCTTTGCTTCGGTCACCGAGACGTTCTCACGGCGCAATCTCAACCGCAGCGTCGCTGAGTCGATTGAGATGTTCACGCCGGTTGTGGAGCAGGCACGCGCAGCTGGAGTCGGGGTGCGCGCATATGTGTCCATGGTCTGTGGCGACCCGTGGGAAGGGAAGGTGCCTGTGACGCAGGTCGTCGACGTGGCGACGCGCCTTGTGGCGCTGGGCTGTACGGAACTCTGCCTTGGYGACACGATCGGGGTGGGGACCCCCGGCCACGTGCGCGCCCTCGTGCGCGCCCTCATCGCCGYGGGGATCGAACGGGACCAGCTCGGTGTGCATTTCCACGACACCTACGGACAGGCGCTTGCCAACGTCCTGGCGGCGCTCCAGGAGGGCGTCACGACGGTCGACAGCTCCGCGGGCGGTCTGGGTGGCTGTCCCTACGCCGAGAGCGCGACGGGCAACCTCGCCACCGAGGACCTGCTCTGGCAGCTGCACGGGCTCGGCATCGAGACCGGCGTCGACCTGCACGCGCTCGTGCGCACCAGCCTCTGGATGGCGGAGGAACTGGGCCGGCCGAGCCCGTCGCGCACTGTACAGGCCCTCGCAGCCAGTGTCGGGGCAGYATGAGCACAGCAGATCTCCAGATACCGCCGGGTACGCAGCCTGCGCAGCTGCGTGAGCTGCTGCGCGGTTGGATTACGGCCAACGCGCCCCAGGGGCTCTCCGACATCCTGGACTGGCGGGCCCGCGTCGACCTGCCGGGCTCGGTGATGCGGGCTGTCAGCGAGGAGCAGCACGCTCAGGCTCAGCAGCACCCGCTCTTCCGCGAGTGGGAAGAACGCTGCCTCCAGGCGCGTCTGGTCTGCCCAGCCTGGCCGGAGGAGTACGGTGGCCGGGGCTGGGAGGCGCCGGAGATGACGGTGCTCGACGAGGAGTTCTTCCGCGCTGGCCTGCCGCGCGTCGACCRAGTGCAAGGCGAGTCGATGGTCGGACCGTCGATCATCCTGCACGGCACCGACGACCAGAAACGGCGTYTGCTGCCTTCGATCCTGTCGGGTGAGCACCGTTACTGTCAGGGTTTCTCCGAGCCCGGTGCAGGGTCTGACCTGGCCTCGGCACGGACCCGCGGTGTGATCGAGGGGGATGAGGTCGTCATCACCGGCCAGAAGGTCTGGACCAGCCGCTTCGCCACGGCAAATATGATTTTTGTTCTCTGCCGGACCGACACCGACGCGCCCAAGCACAGGGGCCTCTCCTACGTCATCGTCCCCTTCACACCGGGAGAGAATGGCATCGACGCCCGCCCCATCCGTCAGATGACCGGTGCGGAGGAGTTTGCCGAGGTCTTCTTCGACGGGACGCGCGCACGGCTGGACAACGTCATCGGGGGCCTGGGCGAGGGCTGGCGGGTCGTGCAGTCGACGCTGGCTTTCGAGCGAGCTGCCGCAGGGCGCGCAACGACCATGCTGGTGCAGTCTCGTGAACGAGAGCTGGCCGCGCTCGTCGAGCTCGCGCGCGCCAGGGGCCGGGATCGCGACCCGGTAGTGCGCCAGCAGTTGGCCTGGGCACATACCCAGGTTCGGCTGCTGCGCGCATCGTGGGAGCRCACCGTCTCCGAGGTTGCCGCTGGACGGGAACCGGGTCCGCAGCTGTCCACATGGAAGCTGTTCTGGAGCGAGTACCACCTCAAACTCGGGGCCTTGGCGCTGGATATCGCGGGAACCGGCGCGCTACTCCGTCCAGAAGGACCCGGCCACCCGGTCGACCCCTGGCAGGACGCCTTCCTCGTGGCCCACTCTGGCACCGTCTACGCCGGGACCAGCGAGGTACAGCGCAACATCCTCGGTGAGGGTGTCCTGAGGCTGCCTCGCGAGCCCAGGCCGGCAGGTGCCCGGTGAGCTTCTCGTTCCCGGTCGAAGCAGGCGCGGTGCTCATGTTCGCCCGCGCTCTGGGGGACCTTGACCCCCGTTGGTACGACGAGGAGTCCCCTGCCGCACAGGCGCACGGCGGCGTGCTGGCCCCACCCACCTTCGTGGCGAGCGCGGCGCACTTCGACCCCGACTGGCCGTACCGTCCGCGCCCTGGCACGCCCTGGCACGGGTCCGGTCGCGGCCCGGGCTTCCCGCCGCCGGCCAGCGGCAGCGGCACCAGCCTTCATGCGGAGCAGCACTACGAGTACCATCGCCCGATCCGGCCCGGGGATGTGCTCACGGTGGACCGGGAACCCGGCAAACGCTGGKAGAAGCAGAGCGCACGCGCCGGGACGCTTCGCTTCGAAGAGGAGATCACCCGGTTCACCAACCAGCGCGRTGAGCTCGTCGTCACAGCAATCCGCGTGCGGGTGGTCACCGAGCGACCGGTGGAAGGGTGACAAGGTGAGACTCGAACAACTCACGGAGGGCGACAGCCACTCCCAGGTGGTCGTGCACGATCTGACGCGCACCCAGCTCGTCATGTATGCCGGCGCATCCGGTGACTTCAACCCGCTGCACACAGACGAGGTCTACGCCACCCAGGTCGCCGGATACGACAAGGTCATAGCGCACGGCCAGCTCACCATGGGGCTGACCGCCAAGGTGGTGACCGGCTGGGTTGACGAAGCCGATCTCAGCGCCTTCGGGGTCCGCTTCAAGAACCAGGTCTGGCCGGGAGACACCCTGACGGTCTCAGCCACGGTGACGTCAGTGACGAAGGGCCCCCACGGTCCGGAGGCTGAGCTCGCGTTCTCGACCACCAACCAGGACGGTGTGGAGGTCGTGAGCGGGTACGCGCGGCTGCGTGAGGCATGGGCTGTGGAAGACCGATGAGCGATCAGCCACAGGCGCTCGTCGCGGGAGGCAGCGGCGGTATCGGCGCCGCTGCCTGCAAAGCTCTCGCGCGCGAGGGCTTCGACGTCGCGCTGACCTATCGCAGCAATGCGGACGCGGCTGAGAGGGCGGCCAAGGCTGTGCGGGCGCTGGGCCGCAACGCCACGGTGCACCCTGCGGACCTCACCGAGGCAGCGGACGTCGGGGCGCTCGTGGGCTCGTTCGCTCGGCTGGACACCGTCGTGTACGCCGCAGGCCCGCAGATTCCCATGCGTTATGTCGGGAGCATCGACCAGGCGCTGTTCGCTGAGCAGCTGTTGCGCGACGCCGCGGCCTGCTTCAACCTGCTGCGGCCCGCGATCGTGCCGCTGCGCGCAACGAGAGGATCCGTGGTCTGCCTCGTCACGACGGTCCTCCGTCGGTGGGCTGCCCGGGACCTGCTCTCGGCGGCGCCGAAGGGCGCCGTCGAGCAGATCGCCCGCGCCATCGCGGCCGAGGAGGGCAAGAACGGTGTGCGCGCGAACTGCGTCGGGGTCGGCACGATCGAGGCCGGGATCTGGGAGGACCTGCTGAGCACGGGCGACTACGACGAGCGCGCACTGAAGGCCGCCCAGCGAGCGATCGCGCTCCGCCGGTTCGGTGCGGCGGACGAGGTCGCCGAGGTGGTGGCGTTCCTTGCCTCGCCCCGCTCGTCGTACGTGACCGGACAGACGCTCAACGTCGACGGTGGGTACTCCACATAATATTCGACTCAGATTTAGGGCGAGACGGATCAGCCCGGGCGTTTGGGGTGTGCTGGTTGGCAAAATGTCGTCTGTGCCGTGTTGACGCGAGTGGACGATGCCGAAGTCGGGGGCGAGAGCCTGCCTGCCGGCGTGCGGGACCTCGTAGTTGCGGTCGACACGGGTCCAGCGTCGATCCGCGGGCTRCGGACACTGGCGCGGATGGGGCCGATGACCTGGTCCCGCAGGGCCGGGAGTGCGGCGATGTCGATGGCCGGGACGTGGTGGCTGGGGCCCAGGTGCRTATCCGGTGAGAGAACCGCCCCGGCCATCCACATCAGATGGGTGTTGTCCAGCAGTCGTAGTTGCCAGTCAGCAGATCGCTGTGTCGGGGCTGCGGCACGGCATTTATCTACGGAACATAAAATTAACTACAAAAAATCAATATTCTGCCTCCAGGGGACTATTGATGTTGAAAACGGTTTCAAGATCTATTTAGAAGGCCTGGACGTGCGCACGATTGAGTGGTCCGGGTGTTTGACAGTGGCGCGAATCACGCTATGYTGCATCGAAACCATCAAAATTTCATTAGATTCTTGTTGATCATCGGCTAGCCCTGTGAGGCGTACAGGCGATCGGCGGATGTCATCCCTGGTCCCGAGTGCTCATACTGTCGGACGCCCTAGTCGCGGATCCACGACCCGCATCCCGACTGGTCGATCCCCAGCAAGACGAACAACGCCTGATGTCAGGGTCCACCGGTCCGCTGATCTCGCTCTTCGCGACCACCGGGGCTGTAGCTGAAGGGAAATTCTCAGTGCTGAGAGCAACTGTGCCGACCTGCTTGAGCCGATCCACGGACCGTCGATGCGCGCTGCCGGCCGCTTCGGCTTCCGGCAGGCGCGTTCCGGTTGGTGATCGTTTCTGTGCCGGCGTTGCGCCCCAGGTGGTGTGCCCTTTATGGCCATGATCTCGCTTACCAGAATCGCCACACCGATCGGCAACTTCTTCGCGTTCACGCTCGACACGTTCGTCGCCGTTTTCCGGCGGCCGTTCCAATGGCGCGAGTTCATCCAGCAGACCTGGTTCGTCGCCAGTGTCTCACTCGGTCCGGCCATTCTGCTGGGTATCCCGTTCGTCGCGCTGGTCACCTTCCAGTTCAACCTGATCCTGTCGGAGCTTGGCGCGATCGACCTGAGCGGTTCCGGCTCGGGCCTCGCCACGATCACCCAGATCGGCCCGGTTGCGACGACGTTCATCATCGCCGGAGCCAGTTCGACGGCCATCTGCGCGGACATAGGCGCCCGCCGGATCCGTGAAGAACTTGACGCGATGATGGTCCTGGGCATCGATCCCATACAGCGGCTGGTCGTGCCCCGGATGCTCGCGACCGCCCTGTGCGCGTTTCTGCTCAACGGCGTGATGATCCTGATCGGCCTGACTGGTGGGTTCTTTTTCGCGGTCTTCCTCCAGGAAGCCAGTCCAGGGCAGTACGTGGACTCGATGAAGCTTCTGGTCGGGTTCGCAGACCTGGTGCACGGTGAGCTMCGGGCTGTCGCCTTCGGTGTGGTCGGTGCCCTCGTCGGCTGCTATCGCGGCATGACCTGTGCCGGCGGCCCACGCGGTGTGGGCAACGCGGTGAACGAGACCGTGGTCTACACTTTCCTGGCGCTGTTCCCGCTCAACATCCTGTTGACCCAGGTGCCGTACTCATTGGGGATCGTTGGAGGGAACCACTGATGGCTGGAGGATTTCGGCGTGGTCTGGTCCACGTCTTTGGTGTGCCACTGCGGCTGCTGGACGACCTGGGCCGCCAAGCCTCATTTTACGGCCAGGCACTGGYCTGGACACCAAAGGCGGTCAAGGATTACAAGACCGAGCAGGTCAGACTGATCGCCGAGGTGGGGATGAGCACTGGCGCCCTCGCGGTGATCGGTGGTTCGTCGATCATAACCCTTTTCATTACACTATTCGCCGGTGTTACYGGCGGGGTGCAGACCTTCGATGCGTTGAAGAACCTCCAGCTCGAGGCGCTCGGTGGATTCGCCTCTGCCATCATCACCCCGCGGCTRCTGACTCCGATCGTTGCCGGTGCCGCGCTTGCCGCGACGGTTGGCAGTGGTTTCAYGGCGCAGCTCGGTGCAATGCGAGTCGCCGAGGAGATCGACGCTCTCGAAGTGATGGCTGTGCGTTCGCTGCCCTATCTGGTCACGACCCGACTGGTTGCCGGAATGATCACTATCATTCCGATTTTCGCGATGGCCATGGTCGGTGGATGGATCGGTTGGAAGGTGACCCAGGTCAACTTCTTCGGGCTTTCCGAGGGTACCTTCAACCACTATATGAACACGTTTATGCAGTGGCAGGATGTCATGTTCGCGTTCGCGCAGGCCGTGGGTATAGCGATAGTCATCATTCTGATCCACACCTACTATGGCTACACTGCCTCCGGCGGCCCGGCTGGTGTCGGCCAGGCGGTCGGGCGCGCGGTGCGGACCTCGCTCATCGCGGTCATGACGATTGAGCTGTGCATCGCRATGGCGTTGTACGCGAACTCCGACGCGTTTCGGATCTCGGGGTAGCGCTGTGCAGACATCGATGTTCGGCCGGGTGCGGCTACGGCTTTATGCGTTGATACTCATCGCGGTCGTGAGCGGCTTTGGTGCGCTGTGCATCGCCGCATACCAGCAAGCATTCATCAGCACTGTGGATGTCACGCTGCGCGCCGACCGCACCGGACTGCAGATGTATCGAGGTAATCGGGTGCAGCTGCGCGGTGTCGACGTGGGTCATGTCGGGTCGATGACACGCACCGAGGACGGCCGAAGTGTGCTGATCACGCTCAAGATGGATCCCGACAAGATGAAGGACATCCCGGCTAACGTTGGAGTCCARCTCAACCAGCTCACGGCGTTCGGCGCGAAGTCGGTCGAGCTGACCTATCCCGAGCATCCCACCACACGCACTCTCCAGGCTGGTGACCAGGTCGGCGGGGACCGGGTGGCCGTCGAGGTCAACACACTGTTCGATCATCTCCAGCGCATCCTGGACACCGCCTCGCCGGCGAAGGTCAGCGCGGTGTTGGGAAACCTGGCCGGCGCGCTGCAGGGGCGCGGTGACGAGCTCGGGCAGACCGGCGCCGACCTCGCCGCCTATCTGAACAAGTTCAACGAGAACTTGCCGCAGCTGCAAAGTGACTTTTCCAGGACGGCTGATGTCGCCAACCTCTATGCTGACATCGCTCCGGACCTGTCACACATCCTCGAGAGCGTAACGGTGACGAGCCGGACGCTGGTCGAGCAGCAGGCTCAGCTCGACTCCTTCCTGTTCCAGGTGARCAAGACCGGAAACCAGGGCGGTGTCTTCTTCGGGCAGAACGCTGATGCCCTGGTGAGTGTCGTGCAGAACGCGTTACCCACGACGGCTTTGTTGAAGCGGTACTCGCCGGAGTTCRCCTGCCTGTTGCAAGGCATCGACAAGGCGGACAAACAGATGCTCGCCACGCAGGATAAGGTCCCCGGCATCACCGGTCTCGTCCAGTTCGAGCCGGGAGATGTCATGTACAAGAACCCGCAGAACCTCCCGAACATGTCCGCCGACATCGGTCCGAAGTGTTATGGGCTGCCGCATTACGACGGGCGCGTGGTGCCGACGGAGGCCACGAAGGACTTCGACAAGGGCGGCGAGGCGAATCCGTACCCCGGTGACAACCGGCTGCGTGTAGGGGATCCGCCGCTGGTTGTGCAGCTGTTCGGTCCRCTGGCAGGCGCGCCATTGACGGACCAAGAGACGGCGCAGCTGCAGGGAGGCACGCGGTGACCGGGCGCAAATCCGCACTGGCCATCACCGGGCCGCTGATCAAGAGCGCTATCTTCCTCGTCACGACCCTGTTGGTCCTTGGGTTCATCTCGATCGAGCTCGGCCAGCGCTTCGGACTCGACGACACCCGCCGCTACTCCGGAGTCTTCAGCGACTCCTCCGGCCTCCGGCCCGGCCAGACGGTCCGCATCGCCGGGGTGAAGGTCGGCACGGTGCACGACGTCAAGGTCCAGGACAGCGCACGCTCGGTGGTGACCTTCGATGTCGACGCCAGTCGGCAGATCCCGCGGAACGCGCGTCTGGCAATCCGCTACCTCAACCTCACCGGTGACCGGTTTCTCGAGATCCGGGAGGGGGACGGGCCATCCGCGCCACTAGCCAAGAACGGCATGATCCCGATCGGGCAGACCGCTCCCGCACTGGACCTCGATGTGCTGCTGGCCGGATTCAACCCACTGTTCGAAGGCCTTGCTCCCGACCAGATCAACAGCCTGTCCACCGAGATCGTGTCGGTGTTCCAGGGGCAGGGCGGGACGATCGACTCATTGCTGAAGCGAGCGGCGTCGCTGACGAACACCCTCGCGGACCGTGACGTGGTGATCGGGCAGCTGGTGGACAATCTCAACACCGTGCTCGGCACGCTCGACCAGCACGGGCCGCAGCTGAAGGGCACTATCGACCGGCTCCAGACGCTGGTCAGCGGCCTGGCGAACGATCGCGGCCGGCTCGGTGACTCGCTCGCCGGCTCGAACCAGCTCGTGACCTCCCTCAGCGATCTGCTGGTGAAGGTCCGCGGGCCGCTGCGCGACACCGTCACCCAGCTCGACCGGGCCGCATCGCAGGCGAACGCGGGCGAAGCCGACATCAACGCGGCCCTGAGCATGCTGCCCGGGGCCTACCTGCGCATCGGCCGGGTCGGCGCGCGGGGCAGCACTTACGGCCTCTACGTGTGTTCGCTGCGACTGAAACTGACCGGTCCCAACGGCCAACCGTTCTACACCCCCTACATCGGTCCGGCCCCCAACGCGGACCGCTGCAAGTTCGGGACCGCTCCACTGGAAACCCCGGCACAGCGTGAACAGAAGCAGAAGCTGAGCGGTGATGCGCGATGATGATCAAATTTCGGGAGCGCAACCCGGTAACGATCGCGGTGGTCGGCATCGCGGCGCTGGTTGGTCTGCTGTACGGGTCGTTCCAGTTGGCAGCGTTGCCGATCATCGCCGGCGACAGCTACTCGGCGATGTTCACCGAGGCCGGCGGGCTCCGAGCCGGCGACACGGTGACGATGGCGGGCACGAAGATCGGCAAGGTCACCGATGTCGAACTGAAGGGCAATCAGGTCAAGGTCACGTTCACCGCGAAAGGCGTGATACTGCGTGACCAGTCGACCGCCCAGATCAAGACCGAGACCCTGCTCGGCGAGCGGCGACTCGGAATCGTCTCCACCGGCACCCGGAAGATGTCTCCGGGCGATGCGATCCCGTCCTCGCGTACACAGGCGCCATACAGCCTCACGCAGGGCCTCGAGGATCTGACCCGGCATACAGGCGAGATCAATGTCGATGACGCCGGTCAGRCACTCGACACGCTCAGCCAGGCCTTCGCGCAGACCTCCGGCGACATCGGCCCGGCCATGGAGGGGATCACGCGGCTGTCCCGTACGRTGGCCTCCCGAGACCAGGCGCTGCGGGAGCTGCTCCAGCACGCGCAGCAGGTCACCGGAGTACTGGCGGGCACGTCAAAGCAGCTCACATCGCTCGTACAGGACGGTAACCTCCTGCTGGCCGAGCTCAACGCCCGGCGGAACACCATCCAGCAACTGCTCAACCGGACTGCCCAGCTCACCAACGAAATCGTGGGCTTCACCGGCGAGCAGCGCGACAAGCTGAAGCCGGCGCTCGACAAGCTCAACCACACCATCGGGATTCTGCGGAGCAACGAGGGTAACATCATCTCCGCGATCCAGCGGGTCTCGACCTTCATCACGGGTCTCGGCGAAGGCATCGCCGCGGGACCGTTCTTCACCGGTGTCGCCGATGTGGGCGGACTGGGGGTCTTCCCGACGGCACAGTTCATCCCGGGGCTGGCTATCCCGTCGCCGTTCCCTCAGCAGCCGGCGCCATCCCTGCCCGTTCCGCCGCTCGGTCAGATCATCGGTCAAGGAGTGAACTGATCATGCGACGCTTCATGGGCGCCACCCAGGGTGCGCGCAAGATCGTCACGATCCTGGCGGTGCTCGCCATCGCCGCCGGTGTCCTCTCCTTTTTCGTCCTCGGCGGGCACAAATCCKGTACTGCCTACTTCGCGAACGTGAAGAACATCTACCCGAAGGACCGGGTACGGATCCTTGGCGTCGACGTCGGCGAGATCACCGCGATCAGTCCCGAGCCCGGCCGGGTCCGGGTGGATTTCAGCTACGACAGCAAGTACACGCTCCCGGCGGACGTGCAGGCCGCGGTCGTCTCACCGACACTGGTCGCGACCCGGTTCCTGCAGCTGACCCCGGCCTATAACGGCGGGCCCAGGTTCCCCGACGGGGGCACCATTTCCCTGGAGCGGACCGCGTCACCGCTGGAGTTCGACGACCTCAAGTCCGAATTGGAGAAGGTATCGGCGGCCTTCGGGCCTGCTCCTGACGGCAGCCAGGGCGTATTGGGCCGATTTCTCGACACGATGGCCAAGAACGCACAAGATGGTCAGGGCGCGAAGTTCAACGCAATGATCAGGGAAGCGTCGGCGGCGGCGCAAACTCTGGCCTCCGGCAGCGACGACCTGTTCGCGACCGTGCGGAACCTGCAAACCTTCGTCACGGCCCTCGGTGCGGTCGATCAGCAGATCGTCGAGTTCAACGACCAGCTGGGCTCGGTGGCCGGGGTGCTGGACGAGAACAAGGACGCGCTCACTCAGGCGATCGCCGGGGTCAACGACGCCGCGGTACAGGTGGACCAGTTCCTCGCGGAGAACGCCCAACCCCTGGAGACCTCGGTCGATCAGCTGGGTCAGCTGACCCGGAGCCTGGCCGGCATTCGTGATGACATCGCCCAGGTGCTGCACGTCGGGCCGAACACGCTGACCAACCTCTGGCAGATCTTCTCGCCACGTAGCGGTGCCTACACCGGCGCCCTCGTGGTGGACAACCTCAACAACCCCGCCGACCTGGTGTGCTCGGCCTACGCGGCCAACCTCACCCAGAACCCGGGCGACGCCGCGGCGGCCTGTGCCAACTACCTGGCCCCGCTGCTGCAGGTCCTGCGCGTCCAGCAGCCGCCCATCGGCGTCAACCCGCTCGTAGTGCCCGGCGGCGGTGGCCCCGCCGAACGGCCGGGCGTCGACCCACCGCCGAACGCCACCGCGAACAACCAGGGGCTGTTGCCCGACCTGGGCCTGCCCGGCCTGGGTGGTCTGCTCGTCCCGCCGTCTGGAGGCAGATGATGAGGCGGCTGCTGTGCTGGCCCATCCTTGCCATGACCGTGGGCCTGGTGCTTACTGGTTGTAATTATCAGGGGCTCAACGACTTCACCCTGCCCGGTTCGGAAGGCTCGCGGCCGGGCTCCTACGAGGTGAAGCTCGAGATGGCCGATGTCGGTGATCTGGTGCCCAACAACCCGGTCCGGCTGAACGACATCAACGTGGGGACGATCAAGTCCATCCAGCTCGACGGATGGCACGCCCTCGTCACGATCAGGCTCAACCCCGACGTGGTGCTGCCGGCGAACGCGACGGMTCGGGTGGGTCAGGCCAGCCTGCTGGGCGCGAAGTACATCGAGCTCGACCGTCCCGCGGAGGGTGAGACCGGCAGGCTCGCGCCGGGTTCGACGCTCGGGCTCGCACAGACCGGGAAGTACACCGGCACCGAGGACCTCCTGGCCTCGGTCGCGTTGCTGCTCAACGGTGGCGGGCTTGCGAACCTCAAGACGATCACCACGGAGTTGAACCKGGCACTCGGGGGACGGGAACCACAGTTCCGTGATCTGCTCACCCAGCTGAACACGTTTGTCACCGGGCTCGACAAGCAAAAGGGCRACATCGTCCGCGCGATCGACGGGCTCGACCGGATGGCCGGCAATCTGRCATCCTACAACGGGCAGATCCAGTCCGCGCTCGACAACCTGCCCCCCGCACTCGACGTGCTGAACCGGGAGCGGATCAATCTGGTCAACACCCTGCAGTCGCTGTCGAACTTCGGCGACGCCGCACACGACGTGGTCAGCCGGGGCGGTGACGCACTGGCCCAGAACATCGACAACCTGGGGCCTTCGTTGAAAGGGCTCGCCGACGCGGGCCAGTCCCTGACCAATTCCCTGGACATGATCGGGACCGCCCTGTTCCCACTCAAGACGTTCGGCGACGTCATCAAGGGCGACTTCATCAACTTCTACATGACCCTCGACCTCACCCTCGGCACACTCGACCGCAACTTCCTGACCGGCACACCGTTCGCGGGCCAGCTGGGCAACATAGAGAAATTGCTCGCGGCCGGGATGGGGCTGGCCGGCCAGGCGGTGAACCCGCTGACGGCACCGGTCCTGCCGAACGGCGTCCCCGGCGTCACCGGACCGGCACTCGAAGGCGGCACCAAGCCGGTACCAGCGGATCAACGCGGGGTGGAACCGGCCAGGCCGCCAGCCCAGCCTTCGCCGACGCCGTCCCCGACACAGCAACCGAACAGCGGTCTCGGAGACCTCCTCAATGGGCTCCTGGGCGGGGGAACAGGCCGATGATCACCAGATTCGTGCGTTTCCAGCTTGTGGCGTTCGCGATTCTCACCCTGGCCGCGACACTCATGATCATATTGGTGTACCTCCGGGTTCCGACGCTCCTGGGCGTCGGTCAGATCCAGGTGACGGYCGACTTCCCGTCGACCGGGGGCCTCTACCCCAACGCGAACGTTACTTACCGCGGCTATACCGTCGGCAAGGTCAAGAAGATCGACCTCATCCCGACGGGAGTCCGAGCAACGCTGTCCATCGACAAGGGCAAGGCCCCGCCGCGCGACAGCCGGGCCGAGGTGCACAGCGTCTCGGCGATCGGCGAGCAGTATGTCGACTTCGTCCCGACCGCGAACCCCGGCCCTCCGATCCGGCACGGAGATCGGATCGACATGCAGCAGACCAGCACTCCGCCCCCGATCGCGTCCGTGCTCGACAGTGTGGACGACCTCGTCACGTCGCTGAATCCGCGCAGCCTCACCACCGTGCTCGACGAGGCCGCCGCGGCCTTTGACGGACTTGGTCCGGATCTCGGGCGGCTGGCCGACAACACCAGGGCACTGCTGGACGCCGCGGACGCCAACTACGAGCCGACCCGGCAGCTGATCCAGAACGCCCCGGCTCTGCTGGACGCCATCCGGCAGAGCGACCCGTCCATCCGGCAATGGGCGGATGACCTGTCGTCATTCACCGRCACGCTCGCGAAGGACGACCCGCAGATCCGGGCGATGCTGGCGAATGTGCCCCCAGCGGCTGGGCGGGCAGGCGACCTTCTCCAGCAGCTGAGCCTGACCACGCCAACCCTGCTCGGCAGCACCGACGTGCTGGCCAAGCTGGCGAAAGCCTACAACGCTCCCATCGAGCAGATCCTCGTCGTGTATCCGCTGCTGACAGTCGAGAACCTCACGACGGCCCCCGAGTACCTCTCGCCCGGGGTCTTCAAGTTCAACCTCGAGACTGACGTCAACCCGCCGTCGTGTATGGACGGATGGGTACCGGAGGGTCAGCCGGGCGGTCCGCGTCCCTCGAACGTCCTCAGCGATGAAGAGTTGCCTGCGAACTCGTACTGCAAGCTGCCCCAGAACGACCCGCGAGTGACGCGGGGAGCGCGTAACCTGCAGTGCTTCGAGCCGGGCTCTCCACCTGGACGGCGGGCAGGGACGATCCAGGCGTGCCGGGGCGATGGCGAAAAGCCGATTACAGGGAAGGGCGTGTTCGTTCCCGGCGAGACCGGTCTCGGCGGGATCACTATCCTCGAGGGTCCCCTTACGGTGCTCGGAGCCGTCGGATCACCACCGCCTCAGCAGAGGGAGTTGACATGGCAAGGACTACTGATCGCTCCGGCCGAGCGGTGACGTTGTTGACCCACGACGTGCCGGAGGCCCTGCCGAAACACGATACCGAGGAACCCGCCGAAGATACGAGGGAAAGCAATCCCAGGTCCACGACCAGGGACGCGAAGACCGGAGAGGAGGTCCGGACACTCGCCGAAGAACAGCCGGACGAGGCATTCGTGGACAATGAGGGCGGCGGCGAGCTCCCGAATCCGGACGGTCCGGTCAGCGACGATCCGGCCTCGGTGACGCCGGCATCCGCGGCCGAAGGATCGCGTCCGCTCAGGCGGGGGCGGGCGTTCCGGATAGCGTTGGTGGCATTGTCGGTGCTTGTTGTCGTGCTTGTGGCCACCACGGTTGTGTTCAGTCTGCGCTGGCAGAACGGCCACGCCGCCGATGCCCGCCGCAACGATGCTGTGGCCGCCGCCCGTCAGGTGGCGCTGAATCTGACGTCGATCAACTTCAACACCGCGGACGCGGACGTCAACAGGCTCATCTCAGGCGCGACCGGCGACTTCCGCAATCTGTTCACCCAGAACCTCGATTCCTACGTTGATATTGTCAAGCAGAACCAGGTCGTCACGACCGGCCAGGTCACCGAGGCCGGCGTGCAGGACATCAATGCGAACATCGCACACATCATTCTGGCCGTGCAGTCCACCGTGCGGAACACGGCGGTGTCGAACGGCGAGGTCAGAACCTACCGAATGGCGCTACAGATGGAACGTCACGGCGACGGATCCTGGCTGGTCTCACGAGTGGATTTCGTGCCGTGAGGGCCTTACGGAAAATGGTGGCGATTGGAGACCCCCGGGCGATCTGGCGAACCGCGCATCGGTATCCGCGAACGGTTCTCATCGGGCTCGGGTCGCTCACGGTCGTACTCGCCGTTGGGCTGGGCATCCTGGTGCTGGCGACCGATCGGCACAACACGGTCGAGCAGGCCAGGGCGGATGGCAGGACGGCCGGCGAGAAGATGGCTGTGACCCTGCTGTCCTACGATTACCGTTCTCCAGTGTCCGATCTTGGAAAACGTGACGATCTGCTGACCGGGCACTTCAAGGACGAGTATTCCGTGCTCATGCGGGACACTGTCATGCCAGCAGCGGTCAAACAACAGGTGACGACCCAGACGAGCGTCGCGGCGTCCTCGGTCATCTCCGCTGACAGTCCCGACAAGGTGACCCTGCTGTTCTTCCTCAACCAGACCACGCAATCGGCGGCGAGCAAGGATCCCGTGCTCAACGGTAGCCGGGTCCGGATGACCCTCCAACGAGTCAGTGGGCAGTGGCTGGTCGCCGAGCTCACCCCGGTATGAACGCCGACGCTCATTGTGTAGTGCCACGTATAGGGGGATCGATGACCGGTGTTGAAGTCGAGATCAAAAATCTAAGCAAGTCGTTCGGCAAGGCGAACATCTGGAGCGACGTCACGCTGACCCTGCCCCCGGGCGAGATCAGTGTGCTGCTCGGGCCGTCGGGCACTGGAAAATCGGTGTTGCTCAAGTCCATCATTGGTCTGCTGAAACCCGAACAAGGTAGTATCATCATCCATGGCACCGACTTGATCCGATGCTCCGAGAATCGGCTTTATGAGCTGCGTAAGCTTTTCGGTGTGTTGTTCCAGGACGGCGCGCTGTTCGGTTCCATGGACGTCTACGACAACACCGCGTTTCCGTTACGGGAGCATACTCGTAAGTCCGAGACCGAAATCCGCAGGATTGTGATGGAGAAGCTCGAGCTGGTCGGGCTCACGGGCGCGGAGAACAAGCTCCCCGGAGAGATCTCCGGCGGTATGCGCAAGCGCGCCGGTCTGGCCAGAGCGCTCGTGCTCG
>NZ_MOME01000059.1:0-6661 GCF_001983005.1 Protofrankia sp. BMG5.30
ACACCGGTCAGACGCCGCTGCCGCTTCTTCACGATCCGCGGCTCGAACGTGCCCTCCCGGTCCCTCGGAACCGAGATCTCCACCTCACCGGCCGCCTCGGAAACGACCGTCTTCGTCCGGCTGCCGTTACGGACGTTGGTCGATTCCCGCTCCGCCGGTACCCGGTTCTTCTCATGGCCGAGATGCTCGGTCATCTCCTCGGCCAAAGCCGTTTCCAGCACCGCCTTGGTGAACAGCTTCAACAGCCCGTCCGGCCCCGTCAGCGCCAGCCCACGCGCCTTCGCGTCCGCGACCAAAGCCGCCGCAGCGGCCTGCTCCGGCGACAGCTGCCGCCCCGATTCACGATCTTGCTTGCGAGGGGTCATATCACCCGATGTCATCACTCACAGTGCCCATCCCGCCGGACCCCGAGGGCCCGGCGTGTCGGGCCGGAAACACCGATCTTGAAACAGTCCCCACCGTGCTGCACCTGGGCTGCGGTCTGGACACGCGTGTCCACCGCGTCGACCCCGGCCCCGGCGTGCGGTGGTTCGACGTGGACTATCCCGATGTGATTGACCTTCGCCGACAGATATATCCGTCGCGTGGGGGTTACGAGACGATCGGTGCGTCCGTCACCGATCCGTCCTGGTTGACGCAGGTGGCGGGTGATCTTCCTGTGTTGGTGGTCGCCGAGGGTCTGACGATGTATCTGAGGAAGAACGAGGGCGAGGCGCTTTTCCGGCGGATCGTGAACCGTTTTCCCGGTGGCCAGTTCGTCTTCGACGGGTTCAGTAGATGTGGCATTCGGATGCAGCGGTTCAACCGGGCGATCCGGGTTGCGGGGGCGACCGTCTCGTGGGGCATGGACGGTTGCGCGGAGCTTGAGGCGATTGATCGTCGGCTGCGGTGCGTGACAGCCACGGGCGCTTTCGACATCGACGGCTATGAGAAGCTGCCGACGGGCTACCGCCTGCTGGCCAGGGTGGCGAAGCTGTTCCCCGCGCTGAGAAGGATGGCGGTCTTCTACCGACTGGAGTTCTGACGGGTGCCGCCGCCCGGATCACACCGCGCTTCGGGCACCGGTACTCGCCTGGCCCAGGAGCCAGCCCGCTCGTAGCCGCCCTCGCTGTACCCACGGTTCGGCGGACGGTCGCCTGCGGGTGCTCGGCGCCGTCGGCGTCGGCGCAGTCGCGAGGTGCTGGCCGGCAGTACGGATGTGGGGGCGGTCTCGTTCCACGTCCCTGCGGACGGACGAGGTCATGCCGGTCGGGGTGCTGCCAGGACTTCGACGAGCCGGCTGGTGAACGCGTCGGGGTGGCTGACGAAACCGGCGTGGCCGCCGGGAAAGTCGACGAGTTCGACGCCGAGGAGGCGATCGCGGCCCGCGCCGGCGGCGACCCGGACGACCTGACGGTCCGGGTGCTCGCGGCGGCGGTGGCCGCCGTCACCCGGGTGGCGGCCGAGTACTGGCTGGACAACGACGAGGCTGTGTTCACCGACATCCTCCAGGTCGCGGTTCGCCAGGCCACCGGGATCATGGACAGCAGGACCGCGGACCGCGGAACCACAGACGACGGAAGTGCGGACGGCAGGGCACGGACGGTGAGAACGCAGCCGGAGGAACAGCCCTGACCGGCCATGCCGGCCGCCGGCACATCACAGGTCGAGCCCTGAAGGCGGCGTTGCAACAGGCGGCACGTTGCAACGGGCGGCTTCGCGACAAACAGCGTCAGGTGGGGCAGGCGCAGCCTGTTCTTGCGGTTTGTTCCGTGCTCTTACGGTTTGTTTCTGCGATTTGGCTGTTTTCGCGGCCCTTTTCCGCCGGAAGCTTTCTTCTTTCTCTTTTCTCGCCAGGAAGCTCCCAGCGCGTTGTCGATGAAGTCGAAGATCTCGTCGTCGGAGGCATCGGGCGCGGGCGCAGGGAGGCCGCTCGGCATGCTCCGGCTCGAGGCCGTCCGGACGGGCTCCGTTCCCGCTCCTGTCGGCGCCGTTCAGTGTGTCGAGCAGGGCGCGCAGGCAGGTGGCGACGGCCGTGCGCCCGTCATCGCCCGCGGTGGGGGCGGGCAGGTAGCAGTAGGTTCCCTCACCGTTGAAGAGCTCTTGATCTGTACGATAATTTGTACTGTCCAGTACATTTTTCGATACGAGATCGAGGTGCTCATGGTTCAGGAACAGGGCGACCGTCTGGATCCCGCGTTGCTGCGGCTGATCGGCGTGCTTCTGCTGGGCGGCCTGATGGGGCTGCTCGACGGCACGATCGTCAACGTCGGGGTCGACACCCTCGGGCGGTACTTCGGCACTTCGTTGAGCACGGTCGGATGGGTCGCCACCGGCTATCTGCTCGCGGTGACCGTGGCCATCCCGCTCAGTGCCTGGGCCACGGACCGGTTCGGCAGCCGGCGGATGTGGCTTGCGGGGCTGTCGGTCTTCCTCGTCGGCTCGCTCGCGAGCGGGCTGGCCCCCTCGATCGAAACTCTGATCATCTTTCGGGTGATCCAGGGCTTCGGGGGCGGCATGCTGGACCCGATCATGCTCACGCTGCTGGCGCGCACGGCGGGCCCTGCCCGGGTGGGGCGGGTGATGGGGCTGATGGGTGTCGTCATGCCGCTGGGTCCCGTCCTCGGCCCGATCGTCGGCGGTGTGATCATTCAGAGTCTGGACTGGCGGTGGATGTTCCTGGTGAACCTGCCGATCGGGCTGGTGGCGCTGGTGTTGTCGCTGCGGGTGGTGCCAGCCGATCCGCCGCGGGCCGAGCGCGCTGCCAGCCGGCTCGACGTTGTCGGGGTGGCGCTGCTGTGCCCGGCGTTCGCCATCCTCGTCTACGCGTTGTCGCAGGCCGGGGAGGATGCAGGCTTCGGCGCCACCCGGGTGCTGGTGACGCTGGCGGTCGGCGGTGGGCTGCTTGTCGGCTACGTCGTGTACGCGCTGCGGGCCCGCGGCGCGGCACTGATCGATCTGCGGTTGTTCACCAACCGTGGTTTCAGCGCGAGCGTCACGGTGATGGCGATCACCGGGGTGATGTTGTTCTCGATGCTGTTCCTGGTGCCGTTGTACTACCAGCAGGTTCGTGATCACGAGGTGTTGGCGGCCGGGTTGTTGCTCTCGCCGCTGGGTGTGGGTTCCTTCATCGCGATGCCGATCGCGGGACGGCTCAGTGACCGGGTCGGCACCCGGGCGCTGGTGCCGGCCGGCGCGTTCGTGATCGCGCTGAGCATGCTGGTGTTCACACAGGCCGGGCCGCACACCGGCGAGGTTGGTCTTGCGGTGTCCGTGTTCGGGACGGGGCTGGGGCTCGGTTTCRTGGGTGCTCCGACCATGGGGGCGCTGTACCGGACGTTGCCCGCGGAGTCGGTGGCGCAGGGGACGTCCGCGCTGTACGTGCTCAACCAGTTGGGTGCTTCGCTCGGTATCGCGGTCGTGGCGCTCATCCTGCAGAGTCGGGCGTCGGACGGGGCATCCGTCGAGACCGCGTTCCACCCGGCTTTCTGGTGGGTGTTCGCCGGGGCGCTCGCGGTGCTGGCGGCGGGCTGGTTCCTGCCGGGTCGGCCCGCGCGGCTGCCCGCCGCCGTCGTCGAGCCGAACATCAGCCAGCCCGTCCAGACTTCGTGACCTGCGGGTGGGCGGCGGGACGCCGGGCCCCACCGCCTACCAACCAGCGGTCGAGGTGATCACCAGTGGCCGGCCCGGCTGGCCTTTTCGGTGGCTTTTCCCGGTACCCGCGTCCCGCGTGCGCGTGCTGGTCAGCCGGTGGCCAGTTCGTCTTCGACGGGTTCAGCGGACGTGGCATTCGGATGCGGCGGTTCAACCGGGCGATCCGGGTTGCGGGGGCGACCGCGGCGCGGCCGTCTGCTCCGAGGGCCGTACCGCGTGGTTGCCTGGTGGCTACGCTCACTTCAGGCAGACGCTGCGAGTAGATGTCACGATCCTGTTCGGGGCCTCTGGCGGCACAGCCATGAGGCGCTGACCGAGAACACGGATACGGAGGCGGTCGAGGCGATGGTGGCCGCCGGCACTGTCTCGCGCCGGGGCGCCGCGTTCCGTGGCCGACGTCGGATATCGCTGATCAGTGTCCGTACCGTCTGGAGCCTTACCGCCGAAGGGAGCCCGTGAGCATGAAATTAGGTGATCTCGCTGAGCGTCCGGCGACGCCGGCGCGTCGGGTCGCTGTCCTCGAGCTGTTGACCGGCGGCCGTGTGACGGAGGCGCCGTCGTCAGGGCGGTATGGYGCCGGGCGCTGCGAGGTGGCCCGGTGAGCGCGGCGGAGCCCCTGCTCGGCCTGCGGTGGGGGATCAAGGCGACCTTTCTCACCTACATCGCCCGGATGCCCGACGGTCAGGGCAGCATCAGCGGCGGCGCGCAGCCCGCCGAGAACGACGAGTTCGTCTTCGAGCCGGATCCGTCGGCCGCGGTACCCGAGGGCGTCGACGGTTTCTGGGCGTTCCGCGGCGATGTCCGTTTCCAGGGCCATTTCGGGCTGCTGTACGTGCGGATCGCCGACCCGCACGTGGTGCTGCGCGGCACGGAGGCCGAGCTGAACGTCGTCGAGCCGTTCGAGTCCGAGACGAAGCCGAGGATTCCCCTGGTGCGGTTCACCCCGCGGCCCGGCACGGCGCCGCCCGGCCTGCGGACCTGGGAGGCCGAGGACGTGCGGCTGCTGGCCGAGGGGGCCGGGCTGTTCAACAACGTGTACTCCGTGGGGGAGCCGTTCGAGCCGCTGAGCATCACCCTGCCGGCCACCTCCCAGACGGGATGATCTCATCCGGACGGGATGAACTCGTGTAGCCAGTCCCGTCGGGGAGAACCCGCCAGCCAGTCCCGCGCGGGAGGGTGGTGCGGCGTGCGGACGTGCAGGCGCCCGCCGCGTTCCTCGACCGCGCGGGTGCGCCGCATCTCCGCGAGCAGGTCGGCCGCCAGCGTCTCGGCATCCGTGTCGAACATCTTGCTCGCATGGTCGACGAGCCACGGCTGCCGCGCCAGGTAGGTGTCGACGTCGTCCAGCGGGATGCCGTCACGGATCATCAGGGCGAACGCGAAGATGCGTTTGCAGGCGTGCCATCCGGCGCGCTGCGGGTCCGCGCGCATGCGTTCGTACCGTGCGTGCGCCGCCGCGAAGACCGCGGGCGGGTCGAGGATGGGGCCGCCGTGGCCGGGCAGGGCCGTGCGCACGGCGAGCCGGCTGAGCCTCGCCACGGTGTCGAGTGCGACATCGATCGCGGCCGGGCCGTCCAGGGCGAGGTTGAGCCAGCCGACGTCGTCGGCGTGGATGGCGTCCCCGAGGACGAGCAGCCGCTCCTGCGGCTCGTAGAAACTGAGGTGGTGCGGTGTGTGCCCGGGAGTGGGCACCACCTCCCACTCCGACGGCCCGGCTCGCAGCGTCTGCCCGGCCTCGAGAGCGTGGTCGACGTGGTATCGCTCGACCGGCTGGTCGAGCCATGCGGACAGGCACGCGTCCGCCCGCCGGCTGTTGATCGCCTGGGCGTCCTCGCGGGCGGCGGCGACCGCGATCCCGTGGACGTCCCGCAGGCGGGTGTTCACGCCGACGTGGTCGCTGTGCCAGTGGGTGTTCACGACCAGTTCGACGTCCGTGATGCCGATGCCGGCCGTGGCCAGCGCGTCCTCGATACGCGAGGTGTCGCTGCCGAACCCGGAGTCGAAGATCACGCGAGATCCGTCACTGGTCGCGATCACGTTGGCGCTGGGGAAACCCACCGCCAGGAAGTGCAGCCAGCCAGGTATGCGCAGGGAATCTGACGGCACGGCGTTCCCCCTTCCGGCGGCGACATCGCCTTCGGCCCTCCCGCGCCTCCGAGCCCGCGGTATCCAGGCTCGGACGTTCGTACTTGGACGACCGATAGTTGGAGGCCCAAATAATAGTAGTCATCCGCGCCTCATGGAAGATCCCGGAACCCGCGTCCCACCCGGCTCCAGCGTGCGTTCACCAGCCAGGAACTGCCGGTGACGATGCTCCTGGTCGAGCGGGCCGAGGCGTCCAGGGTGAAGGTCCGGCTGGTGAAGGATCCGGTCACGCAGGCACTCGAGGACGCGTGGGCTCTCGTCAGGACCAGGAGCCTGCCCGCGGCGGCGCGAACCCACGTGCTGCCCAGTTGTCACCGCCCGCCGGGGCGGCCGGCAACGCAGTCGTCACCGGCCGCCCGGGCGGCATCGCGGGAGAACGGCGGTGCCGCCTACCGGCCGCCGGCGGTCAGCTCGTCGGCAGGCGCCCGCAGAGTCGTCGTCCTGCCTGTCCCGCGGAGGGGCGTAGACGGTGAAGGCGTAGACGGTGAAACAGCCCAGCTGATCGATGAGCCCTGGTACCTCGGGTAGCCGCGACGACGCTGGGATCATGTGGCCGGTCTCTGGCTGGCAGGGCCGGTGGTGTCGAACCGGCGGCTCATCGATCGTCACTCTCGATGGGGATGGCGGGCTGGGCGCGTTCTATTCGCTACCGTACGCATCCGCCGTATACCGGTTGATGATCAAATGTGTCGAGGCGCCGGACGGCCACTGCTGATCTGGGTGTGGCTGCTCTGTCATTTCTGTCGTTGTCGATCGCCGTTAGGTGATGAAATATCCGAATAGCGAGTTATACTCGTACACATGTTCGATTCCACAGTGGCCGCTGTCGCCGCCGAGGCCACCGCGGCCGTGCCCGCCACCGCCACCGGCGCCCAGGCGTACG